>JBDHRL010000138.1:0-5766 GCA_039807535.1 Rhodocyclaceae bacterium | reverse complement strand
GCGGCGAAGGCGGCGCGCAGCGCCACCTCGGTCTTGCCGAAGCCGACGTCGCCGCAGACGAGGCGGTCCATCGGCCGCCCCGACTTCATGTCGGCCATGACCGCGGCGATGGCGGCGGCCTGATCGGGCGTCTCCTCGAAGCCGAAGCCGTCGGCGAAGGCCTCGAGGTCGTGCTCCCTGAAATTGAAGGCATGGCCCTGGCGCGCGGCGCGCCGGGCATAGAGGTCGAGCAGTTCGGCGGCGGTGTCGCGCACCTGCTGCGCGGCCTTGCGCTTGGCGCGGTCCCAGCGGTCGGTGCCGAGCTTGTGCAGCTCGACCAGCTCCGGCTCGGAGGCGCTGTAGCGCGAGATGAGGTGCAACTGCGCCACCGGCACGTAGAGCTTGTCGCCGCCGGCGTATTCGAGGTGGAGGAGTTCCGTCTCGCCCTCGCCGAGATCGAGCAGCACCAGCCCCTGATAGCGGCCGATGCCGTGGCTCTCGTGCACCACCGGGTCGCCGATCCTGAGTTCGGTGAGGTCGCGCAGCCAGCCGTCGAGGCTGGCGCGGCGGGCGTCGGAACGCCTGCCGCGCGGGCGCGCCGTGGCGGCGTAGAGCTCGTTCTCGGTGACGACGGCGAGGCCCGCTTCGCGCAGCAGGAAGCCGTTGGAGAGCGGCGCCACGGCGAGCAGAAGCCGCTCCGTCGCCGTCGCGCAGGCGGCAAAGTCGGCGCAGCCGGCAGGTTGCAGGCCGTATTCGGCAAGGTACTGCAGCAGCGTCTCGCGCCGGCCGGGCGATTCGGCCAGCAGCAGGATGCGGCCGGGAAAGCCCGCGGCGAAGGCCTTCAGCCTGTGCAGCGGGTCCTCGGCACGGCGCTCGACGGCGAGATCGGGCAGCGGCGCGGCGGGCGCGTCGGCCGCTGCGGTGGCCGCGGAAAAAGTCAGTCGCCCCAGCACGGCGGCGGCGACGAAGAACTGCTCCTCGGAGAGGAACAGCGCATTGGGCGGCAGCAGCGGCCGGCTGCGGTCGCCGCCGAGCAGCCTGAAGCGCGATTGCGTGTCGGCCCAGAACTCGCGGATCGCGGCGGGCACGTCGCGGTGCAGGCACAGCACCGTGTCCTGCGGCAGGTAGTCGAAGACCAGCGCGGTTTTCTCGAAGAACAGCGGCAGGTAGTACTCGATGCCGGCCGGGGCGATGCCGCTGGAGACGTCCTTGTAGATCGGGGAGCGCGAAGGGTCGCCCTCGAAGGTCTCGCGGTAGCGGCCGCGAAAGCGTGTGCGGCCGGCCTCGTCGAGCGGAAACTCGCGCGCCGGCAGCAGGCGCACTTCCGCCACCGGAAAGACCGTGCGCTGCGAATCGGCGTCGAAGCTGCGCAGCGTCTCGATTTCCTCGTCGAACAGCTCGATGCGGTAGGGCAGGGCCGAGCCCATCGGGAACAGGTCGATCAGGCCGCCGCGCACGCTGTACTCGCCAGGCGAGACGACCTGGGTGACGTGCTGGTAGCCGGCGAGCGCGAGCTGCGCGCGCAACGCATCGACATCGAGGCGCGCGCCCTGCTTGAGGAAGAAGGTGTGCGCCGCCAGGTATTCGGCCGGCGGCAGGCGGGTGAGCGCCGTGGTGGCCGGGATCAGCGCGATGTCGCAGGCGCCGCGGCTGATTTCGTAGAGCGTCGCCAGCCGCTCGGAAACCAGGTCGTGGTGCGGCGAGAGCGTGTCGTAGGGCAGCGTCTCCCAGTCCGGCAGCAGATGCACGCGCAGTTGCGGCGCGAACCAGGCGATCTCCTCCTGCAGGCGCTGGGCGTCGAGCGGATTCGCCGTCACCACCGCCAGCATGCGGCCGCCGCCGGCGCGCTGCGCCAGCGCCAGCGCGTCGGCCGAGCCCGCCAGCGCGGGCAGGTCGAGGCGCGCGCCGGCCTTGGGCAAAGCGGGCAGCTGCGGCAGGAGCGCAGGGGGTGCGGCGGTCATTCTGGAAGGATGGGAAGGCGTGCGGGAGGCTGCTTTTCAAAGACTGAATTATACCGGTCTGGACAGGTCCGCAGGAGCGCGCTAGGGTAGCTACTCCCCTCTCCCGCTTGCGGGAGAGGGGCAGGGGGAGAGGGCAAGACATGATCTTCAGCAACCGCGAACAGGCCGCCCGCCGACTGGCCGACAGGCTGACCGCCTACAAGGGGCAGAACCCGCTGGTCCTCGCCATCCCGCGCGGCGCCGTGCCGATGGCCAGGATCGTCGCCGAGGCGCTCGGCGGCGAGTTCGACGTGGTGCTGGTGAGGAAGCTCGGCGCCCCCGGCAACCCGGAGTTCGCCATCGGCGCCATCGACGAGACCGGCTGGGCCACCCTCGGTCCGTATGCGGCCATGGCCGGTGCGGACGAAGGCTACATCGAGCGCGCGAAGGCGCGCGAACTGGAAACCATCCGCAGGCGCCGCGCCCAGTATTCGCCGCTGCATCCCCCCATCGAACCCAAGGGCCGCGTCGTCATCGTCATCGACGACGGGCTGGCCACCGGCTCGACCATGCTCGCCGCCCTGCATGCCCTGCGCAGCCGCGCGCCGCAGAAGCTCGTCTGCGCCGTGCCGGTGGCGCCGCCCGACACGCTGGAGAAGGTCGGGGAACAGGCCGACGAAGTCGTCTGCCTCTACGCCCCGGAGAACTTCCAGGCCGTCGGCCAGTTCTACGCCGATTTCGGCCAGGTCGAGGACGAGGAAGTGATTGCATTGCTATCGGAAAGGAAACAGCAATGAGAACGATGATCCTGCTGCTCGCCGCCGCGCTGACCGCTTGCGGCGTGTCCGAAACTGCCACCGTCGCCGCCACGGCCGGCGCCGCCAAGGCCAAGGAGGCCGAGCAGGCGAAGAACGCGCCGGCACAGGTGCAGGGCAAGCTCGACGATGCGATGAAGCAGGCGGAACAGAAGCGCGAAGGCGCCGATGCGCGATGAGTTACCGAAAACCGACCGTCAATCTTTCTGAATCAACCCAAGGAGAAGCGCCATGAATCCGCAAACCCTGTCCAATTACCAGGAGATCATCGTCAGCACGGCAACGGAGGTCGGCCTCAAGATACTGGCCGCGATCGCCTTCTGGGTGGTCGGCCGCTGGCTGATCGGCGTCGCGGTGGGGATGGTGCGGCAGGCGCTGGAAAAACAGAAGGTCGATCCGACCGTGCTGCGCTATGTCGGCTCGATCGTCACGGTCACCCTGAATATCCTGCTCGTGATCGGCATCCTCGGCTACTTCGGCATCCAGACCACGACCTTCGCCGCCCTCGTCGCCGCCGCCGGCATCGCCATCGGCGCCGCCTGGGCCGGCCTGCTGGCCAACTTTGCCGCCGGCGCCTTCATCATCATGCTGCGCCCGTTCAAGGTCGGCGATTTCGTCTCGGCCGGCGGCGTCACCGGCACCATCACGGAGATCGGCCTGTTCGCCACCACCTTCAACACGCCGGACAATGTCTCGACCATCGTCGGCAACAACAGGATCTTCGGCGACACGATCCAGAACTTCACCCACAACGCCTACCGCCGCGTCGAGCTGAAGTGCCAGCTCTCGGGCGCGGCCGATCACCGTGCGGCGATGCGGTTGCTGCGCGAGAAGGTCGGGGCGATCCCCAATGTGCTGGCGCAGCCCGCGGTGGACGTGGAGATTCTCGATTTCACCCTGGTCGGCCCGGTGCTGGCCGTGCGTCCGTATTGCGGCAACGGGCATTACTGGCAGGTGTACTTCGACACCAATCGCGTCATCCGGGAGGCATTGGCGGAGGCCGGCTTCCCGGCGCCGATGCCGGCGCAGAACGTGGTTGTCACGCAGGCTTCGTGATGCGGCCGGGCGGCGTGCCGAAAGATGCTCCGGCCATGTGGACCCGCCGCGCCGAGGTCGCGCCCTACGTCACCAAGGACGGTTCGGAAATCCGCGAACTGATGCATCCGCACCTGCACGGCAACCGCAACCAGAGCCTCGCCGAGGCGGTCGTGCCGGCCGGCGCGCGCACGCTGCTGCACCGCCACCGTGAGAGCGAGGAGCTCTACCACGTCACGTCGGGCGAGGGCCTGTTGACGCTCGGCGACGAGAAGCTGAAAGTCAGTCCCGGCGACACGGCGCTGATCCCGCCGGGCACGCCGCACTGCATCGAGGCAAGCGCCGCCGGGCCGCTGCGCATCCTCTGCTGCTGCAGCCCGGCCTACCGGCACGACGATACGGAGATCCTCGAAGCGGGCGCGTAGCGGACCGTCCGTCAGCGAAGG
The DNA here is from genome assembly GCA_039807535.1 of Rhodocyclaceae bacterium. Classification (GTDB taxonomy): domain Bacteria; phylum Pseudomonadota; class Gammaproteobacteria; order Burkholderiales; family Rhodocyclaceae; genus Desulfobacillus. Next base: position 1,551 of record JBDHRL010000138.1, on the reverse strand, counting down.
CCGATGCCGGCGCGCATCACGGAACCTACCGCGTCGTAACCCTGGGTGAAGAGGGTCTCCAGCGTCGGCGCGAAGTAGGGCATCGACAGGGCCAGCATGGTGAAGCCGGCCATCAGGGTGACGGGGAAGCCGACGGCGAAAAGGTTCAGCGTCGGCGCGACCTTGGTGAGCACGCCGAGGGCGATGTTGGCGACGAGCAGGGCGCCGACGAGGGGCAGCGCCAGCAGAACGCCGATCGAAAAGATCGCGGCGGCCCAGCGCAGCAGGGTTTCCCAGCCGGCGGGAAACGGCGAGAGCCCGACCGGCAGCGCGGTGAAGCTCTCCGAGAGCAGCGCCAGCACCATCAGGTGCCCGTTCAGGGCGAGGAAGAACAGCAGGGCGAGCAGGCCGACCAGTTCCGCCACGATCGGCGACTGGCCGGCATTCTGCGGGTCGTAGAAGAGCGCGAAGCCGAGCCCCATCTGCAGGCCGATCAGTTCGCCGGCGAGGTCGATGCCGGCGAAGACGATGCGCATGGTGAAACCGAGCGCGATGCCGATCAGCCCCTGCTGGAGGAAGACGGCCAGCCCGGCCCACGAGGCCGGCGCGATTTGCGGCAGCGGCGGCAGGGCGGGCGCGATGGCGAACGTCACGGCCAGTCCGGCGAGCAGCTTGACGCGCATCGGCAGCGAGGCGTTGTTGAACACCGGCGCCGTGGCGACGAGGCCGAGCACCCGCGCCAGCGGGAACATGAAAGCGGCCAGCCAGGCGTTGAGCTGCGCGTCGGTGATCGAGATCATCGCAGTCTCGCCGCCGGGGATTCGACGTAGCGGCCGTGCCTGCGTAGCTGCACAGCGAAGTCGAATCGTTGCCGCGCTCCGCTGCGCACGTTCCGAGGCGCGACGCTCCCGCGCGGCCCCCGGGGCGAGGCGGCACGCGCCGGCGGCGCAAACCGATGGAAGTCATCTCGCGCGGCCCGTATTGTCCGAGCGCAGCGGGCAGATGGGCTCCACCCCCGAAGGGGTGGCCGGGGGGGGCGGGCCACGGGGCTACCCGATCATTCCCGGAATCGACTCGAACAGCCGGCGCATGTAGTCGGTGAGCAAAGTCAGCATCCACGGACCGGCGACCACCAGGGTGACGAAGATGGCGACCAGTTTCGGCACGAAGGTCAGCGTCATCTCGTTGATCTGCGTGGCCGCCTGGAAGATGCTCACCACCAGGCCCGTGACGAGGGCGGCGAGAAACATCGGCGCGGCCACCAGCAGGGCGACCTCGATGGCGACGCGGCCGAGTTCGACGACGGAGGTTGGGGTCATGGGGCTGTCTCCGCAGGGAATTCGGCGTAACGGCTGTGCCTGCGCAGCTGCACAGTGAAGCCGAATTGTTGCCGCGCTCCGCTGCGCACGTTCCGAGGCGCGACGCTCCCGCGCGGCCCCCAAGGAGGCAGCAAGTCAGAACCCGGAAGCTGCGCCTTGCGCAGCTGAACCGTCGTTATCCCTTTCCACGGGAAAGGGGAGAGGGGATAGGCTGTCATGTTCCGAAACTTTGCACCAGCGAGCCGATCACCAG
>JBDHRL010000015.1:0-32455 GCA_039807535.1 Rhodocyclaceae bacterium | reverse complement strand
TCCAGCCCGGCCGGGATGATGCCCGCGGCGATGATGTCGGCCACCGCGTTGCCGGCCTTCACCACGTCGTCGAAGGAGGCCATCGCCACCTGCGCGAGCTGCGGCTTCGGCGTCAGCTTCACCGTCGCCTCGAGCACGACGCCGAGCATGCCTTCCGAGCCGATCATCAGGGCGAGCAGGTCGTAGCCGGGCGAATCCAGCGCCTCCGAGCCGATCTCCACCACCGTGCCGTCGATCAGCGCCACGCGCACGCGCAGCACGTTGTGCACGGTGAGGCCGTACTTCAGGCAGTGCACGCCGCCGGAGTTCTCGGCGACGTTGCCGCCGATGGTGCAGGCGATCTGGCTGGACGGGTCCGGCGCGTAATAGAGGCCGAACGGCGCCACCGCTTCCGAGATGGCGAGGTTCCTCACGCCCGGCTGCACGCGCGCGGTGCGCGCCACCGGGTCGATGTCGAGGATGCGCATGAACTTCGCCAGCGACAGCACGACGCCGTGCGCGACCGGTGTGGCGCCGCCGGAGAGCCCGGTGCCGGCGCCGCGCGCCACCACCGGCACGCGCAGCTCGTGGCACAGCGCGAGAATCGCGACGACCTGCTCCTCCGTCTCCGGCAGCGCCACCAGCAGCGGCCGCTGGCGGTAGGCGGTGAGGCCGTCGCACTCGTAGGGCGCGAGGTCCTCCTGCGCGACGAGCAGGGCGTCGGCCGCCAGGATACGGCGCAGGCCGGCGACGAGCCGCCCGATTTCGGCGGCGCCCAGCTCACGGTGTTCTTCTGAATTGCCCATGGTCTCTCCCCCCCCGCATTCTACTGCCCGAACCGCAACCGGGCCATGCGCATCAACGCGGCGCCCCCTCGATGTAAATGGCGCGGAAGTCGTTGACGTTGGTGCGCGTCGGGCCGGTGACGACGAGGTCGCCGAGCGCGGCAAAGAAGCCGTAGCCGTCGTTGTCGGCCAGGCGCGCCTTGGCGTCGAGGCCGACGGTGCGCGCCCGCGCCAGCGTGCCGGCCGTCAGCACCGCACCGGCATTGTCCTCGGTGCCGTCGATGCCGTCGGTGTCGCAGGCGATGGCATGAATGCCCGGCGCGCCGTCCAGCGCCACCCCCAGCGCCAGCAGGAACTCGGCGTTGCGCCCGCCGCGCCCCTCTCCCCGCACCGTCACCGTCGTCTCGCCGCCGGAGAGCAGCACGCAGGGCGGCCGCGCCGGCACGCCGTATCTGGCGCAGGAGAGCGCCATGCCGGCCATCGCCTTCGCCACCTCGCGCGCCTCGCCCTCGATGGCGCCGCCGAGGATGAGCGGCGTCACGCCGGCGGCACGCGCGCGTTCCGCCGCTGCCGCCAGGGAGGTCTGCGCGGTGGCCATGAGCCGCGTCTCGCAATGGGCGAAGCGCGCATCGCCGGGCTTGGGCGTTTCGCCGGCGCCGGAGCGAAGCACCGCCTCCACGGCCGGCGGAATGGCGAGGCGGTATTTCGCCAGGATCGCCAGCGCATCGGCGCAGGTGGTCGGATCGGGCACGGTGGGCCCGGAGGCCACCACCGCCGGATCGTCGCCCGGCACGTCGGAGATCACCAGGGCCAGCACGCGCGCCGGATGGGCCGCGACGGCGAGGCGCCCGCCCTTGATGGCGGAGAGGTGCTTTCTCACGCAGTTCATTTCGCCGATGGCGGCGCCGCTCTTCAGCAGGGCGCGGCTGATCTGCTGCTTGTCGGCCAGCGTCAACCCCTCGCCGGGCAGGGCCAGCAGGGCCGAGCCGCCGCCCGAAATCAGCACCAGCACGAGGTCGTCGAAAGTCAGTCCCCGCAGCATGGCGAGCATGCGCGCCGCGGCGGCGCGGCCGGCCTCGTCAGGCACGGGATGCGCCGCTTCCACCACCTCGATGCGTTTGCAGGGCACGCCGTGGCCGTAGCGCGTCACCACCAGGCCGGACAGCGCACCCGGCCAATGCTCCTCGACGGCCCGCGCCATGGCCGCGGCGGCCTTGCCGGCGCCGATCACCACGGTGCGTCCCGGCGGCGCGGACGGCAGGTGGCGCGGCAGGCAGGCCGCCGGATCGGCGGCGGCGACGGCGGCCTCGAACAGGCCGGTCAGGAAGGCGGGAACGGTGGCGCTCATGCCGTTGGTTCTGCGGGGATGGTCCGCTCGGACCGCTATCAGACCACATTCCCGCACCGGATGGAAAACCTGCGCCGAAGCCGGCAAAGACCGTTGTAGGCAAAACACCTACAGGCGATTCATCGTCCGGCCTATTCATGTTTTTGGCCGTTTGCCGTCAAATCAGGCAAACGGCAACGAAAGGAATGGCTCATGAATCACGACGACCGCCGCAAGAACCACAAGCTGAGGGCCTTGTTCGACGAAGCCTACCGGCGCATCGAAGACTGCTTCGAGGCCCGGCCGCCGCAAGGACTGCCGCTGGAATGGGTGGTGTATCGCACGACGCGCGCCGCCTACCCGCAGCTCTCCACGCTGGATCTGTTCCAGTTCTCCATGGCCTCCGCGCGGGTGCACCGCGGCCGCCAGACCGGCGTCGCGGGCAAGCCGGCCTGCTGACCGCCACCGACTACTCCTCACCGCCCAATCCCCCTCCTGGGCGGTTCTGAGCCGGCGCTTGTCGCCGGCTTGTTTTTTTCGGCGTCGACGCTGCGCCGATCCTGGGGCATGATTGTCCGTCATGCGCACCGCCCTGCTGGCCGACATCCACAGCAACCTCGAGGCCCTGCAGGCCTGCCTCGCCCATGCGCGCCGCGAGGGCGTGGACCGCTTCGCCTTCCTCGGCGACCTCCTTGGCTACGGCGCCGATCCGCTCGCCTGCCTGGACATCGTCGCCGGCCTGGTCGATGCGGGCGGCCTGGCCGTCCTCGGCAACCACGACGCCGCCTGTCTCGGCGGCACCCTCGCGAACATGAATTTCCCCGCCCGCGACGCGATCTATCTGACGCGCGACCGGCTCGGCCCGCGCGAACGCGCTTTCCTCGCCGCACTGCCGCTGACGGCGGCGGAGGAAGGGCGGCTCTGCGTGCATGCGAGCCCGGACCGCCCCGAACTGTGGACCTACGTCACCGGCCCGCACGAAGCCGAACAGGCCCTGGCCGCCACCGACGCCGGCATCGTGTTCGCCGGCCATGTGCACCACCCCCTGCTGTTTTTCACGACGCCGGGCGGGCCGCCGCGCACCTTCGTGCCCGTGCCGGGCGTGCCGCTGCCCCTCAGCGACTTTCGCCGCTGGCTGGTCATCGTCGGTTCCGCCGGCCAGCCGCGCGACGGCAATCCGGCCGCCTGCTATGCCCTCCACGACAGCGCCGCCGGCACGCTCACCCACTTCAGGGTGCCGTATGATGTTCAGATGGCCGCAAGCAAGATTCTCGAAGCCGGGCTTCCGCAGGGACTGGCATGGCGCCTGATGAAGGGAGAGTGAACCTCGGGGAAGCGCCCCTGCCGGCAGGGGCGGAAGTGGGAGGCTTCCGCGTCCGCGCGCTGCTGTACGAGGGCGGCATGGCACGGCTCTACGCGGTCGACGCCCTCGCCTCTCCCGCGCCGTCCTTCCCGCTCCTGATGAAAGTGCCGAGGCTGGGCTTCGGCAGTCATCCCGGCTGCCTGGTCGGCTTCGAGGTGGAGCGGATGATCCTCGGCCGCATCGGCGGACCGCACGTGCCGCGGCTGGTCGCCAGCGGCGACTGCGACGGCGCGCCCTGGCTGGTCATGGAACGCATCGGGGGCGAGCGACTGGCCGACTGCGCTGCGCGCGCGCCGCTGGACGCCACGGAGGTGGCGCGCGTGACGGGCGCCGTCGCCGCCGCCGTGCACGAGCTGCACCGCCAGAACGTCATCCATCTCGACCTCAAGCCGGAGAACGTGCTGTTCCGCGCCGACGGCAGCGCCGTGCTGATCGATTTCGGCCTGGCCCGCCACGCCGAACTGCCCGATCTCGTCGAGGAAGAATTCCGCCTTCCCGCGGGCACCGGCGCCAGCATCTCGCCCGAACAGCTGGCAGGCCTGCGCAGCGATCCGCGCAGCGATCTGTTCGCCCTCGGCGTCATCGCCTACCGGCTCGCGACGGGCCGGCTGCCCTTCGGCGCGCCGACCACACGCGGCGCCATGCGGCGGCGCCTCTACGTCGATCCGCCGCCACCGCGCGCCCTCAGGCCCGATCTGCCCGCCTGGCTGCAGGAGGCCATCCTGCGCTGCCTGGAAGTGCGGCCCGAGGCGCGCTACGCCACCGCCGCGCAGCTGGCCCACGACCTGGCCCATCCGGAACAGATTCCGCTCACGCGGCGCGCCGGCCGGCTGCGCCGCACCGGGCCGCTGACAGTGGCAAGGCGCTGGCTGCGAAGCCTGCGCGCGCCGGCGCCCCCCCTTGCGCCGGCGCAGCGGCTCGCGCACGCGCCGCACCTGATGGCCGCCATCGATCTCGAGGATCGCCGCGAGGCACTGGCCGAGGCGATGCGCGCCGTCCTGCGCCGGGCACTGATCGCCGAGCCGGAACTGCGCATCACGCTGGTCGCCGTGCAGCCGCCGCAGCCTTTCGGCGAGGAATCCGCGCCGGAAATCGCCCACGGCCGGCACACCGCCGCGCTCATCGGGCTGCGCCACTGGGCGCACCCGCTCGGCCTGCCGGCGGACAAGCTGCGCATTCATGTCGCCGAGGGCGGCGATGCGGCCGGTGTCCTGCTCGACTATGCGGCATCACACCATGTCGATCGCATCGTCATCGGCGCGCGCGGCCACTCCATCCTGCGCCGCTATCTGGGCAGCGTCTCCGCCCGAGTCGTTGCCGAAGCGCCCTGCAGCGTGAGCGTGGTGCGGCCGGCGCGCAACGCGCCATAGAATTTTTCCATCGGGGCATTCAATCGATGGAGTTGTGGCCCGCCTTGCGAAGATGTAGAAATGGCGCTCAATAACAAGAAGATTCGCAAAAAACGACGACAACGAGAGGAGGAGACAATGATCTACAGCCACAAATCCCCGGCCTTGCTGATCATCGGCATGCTCTTGCTGGTGTGGGGCTGGATGAACGGCACCGGCAGCCTCGACGGCATGCAGGGCTGGCTGCATCCCGGCGTCTACAAGGAACACAAGCAGGACGTCGAGAAGCACGCCGCCGACACCCAGGCCGCCGCGGAAAAGGCCGCGGCGGAGGGCAAGCCGGCGCCCGAGGCGAAGCCGATGAAGCCCTCGAAGTTCGGCGGGCTGAAGGCCGAGCAGACGCGACTCGCCTACATCCTCGGCGGCCTCTTCGCCGCCGTCGGCGTGCTCATCCTGGTGCTGCCGGCCAGGGAAGGGCATCTCGACTACTACATGGGCGTGATGCCGGGCATGGCCTTCATCATCGGCATCGCCGTGGCCGTGCGCTGGATCCTCGACCCGATGTTCGCCAACTGGGGCAAGGCGGCCGAGCCGACGCTGGGCTGGGACTTCGCCAAGATCATGAACCTCAACTACGTCGTGCTCGGCATCGTGCTCGGCATGATCATCGTGAATCTCCTGCGCATCCCGGCCTGGGCCGCCAACGGCGTACGGACGGCGCGGCTGTTCCTCAAGACCGGCGTGGTGCTGCTCGGTACGCTCTATTCGGCGGCGGAGCTGGCGCAGCTCGGCGCCCTGTCGGTGGTGATGATCGGCATCTTCGTGCTCGGCTCGGTGTGGCTGGTGCTGCTCGCCGGCCCGCGCATGGGCGCTTCCAACTCGATGACCGGCGTGCTCTCCTCCGGCGTCGGCGTCTGCGGCGTCTCGGCGGCGGTGGCGGCCTCCCCGGTGGTGAACGCCAAGGCGGTGGACATCGCCTTCACCCTCGGCACCATCCTGCTCTGGGGCGTGCTGTGCATGTTCATCTTCCCGACCATCGGCCAGCTGCTCGGCATGGGTCCGGTACAGTTCGGCGCCTGGGCCGGCACCGGCATCCTCAACTCGGCGCAGGTGGCGGGCGCGGCGCTGGCCTTCGACCCGAAGGGTATCGAGACGCTGAAGGTCGCCGAGATCTTCAACATCACGCGCGTGCTGTTCCTGCCCATCATCGTCGTCTGGCTGGCCGCCTGGTACGTCAAGCGCGAGGCCGGCGCGCAGAAGGTCGACCTCGGCCGCGTGCTGGTGGCGAAGTTCCCGGTGTTCGTTCTCGGCTTCCTCTTCATGTTCCTGCTGTCGACGCTGGGCCTGTTCGCCCCGGCCGACCACTATCAGGGCAAGTATTTCTCCAGCGGGCAGATCAAGGAGGACAAGCTGCTCAATGAGAAGGCGCTCGCCGCGCTGCAGGGCGTGCTGCCGAAGGCGCGCGACGCCAAAGAGACCCAGGCGCTGCAGGATCTCATCGCCAACAGGAAGCTGACGACGCGCGAGCAGGACGTCACCCTGCGCGGCACGGCCAAGATGGATGGCCTCGCCAAGGAGGCCAAGGAAGCACTGGGTGCCGCGCACAAGGCGGCCTGGCACGACTCGAAGACCATCAAGGCTTTCCGCGACTGGATCGCCTGGCTGTTCGCCATCGGCCTGACCGGGCTGGGCATGCAGATCACCGTGGCTTCCATCAAGCAGGCCGGCGGCAAGCCGCTCATCATCGGCTCGGTGGTGGGCACCATCAAGGCGGTCGGCTCGCTGATCGTGGTGCTGCTGTTCGTCAAAGAGTTCGTCTGAGGAGAACGACCATGGCTGAAGAAGAGAAGAAATTCGAGCGCGGCACCCAGTTGTCGATTTTCGTCAGCGACCGCAGGGAGGACGTCGGCGCGCTGATCCTCGCGCTGATCATCGCCATCGGCGTCCTCATCGTCGTCGGCAAGTGAGCGAAGCCGCCGCAGCCGAGCAGCGCGTGGCCGGCCTGGCCTGGCCGCCGCGCGTCCTGCTCCTCGCCCATCATGGCACGGCGGGCGCGGAGCAGGCGGCGGAACTGGCCCTGTCGCTCGCCGTGCCGGGCAGAACGCGGCTCCTGCATCTTTACGTCGTGCCGGACTTCTGGGGCGGAATGCAGGGCGACGACTGGCTCAACAACGCCTGGACACGCGACGCCTTCGCCGACCATGTCGAAAACCAGCTCGAGCAGGAGGCGCGCAGCCGCATGGGCGCGGTGGCCGCCCGCTGCGCCGGGGCGGGCGTGGCCTGCGCGCCGATCCTGCGCTACGGCAAGCCGGCCGAATGCCTGATCGCGGCGGCGCGCGAAGGCGGCGCCGACCTCGTCGTCATCGGCCCGCCGCGGCCGAAAGGCGAACCCGGCCTGCGCTCGCGCATGGATCTGGAAACCCTGGCGCGCGGCCTCGCCGCGCCCTTGCTGATCGCGCGTTGATGCGCGCCGTCCGCCGGGCCGTCCGGGTGGCGGTGCCGCCCTGGCATGGCGCCGCATAGCGGCGAAAGTCCGGCATCCCCGTCCGCGGAAGAGGGGCGGGAGGAAAGCCCCGACAACGCGGCATGGGTCGACATCGACCTGCCACAGCCGGCGCACGAAATGGCGGCATACCTTCGCGATGTCGAGCGCCTGCTGCGCCTGAATCCCCATCTGGAATTCCGCCGCATCGCCGCCGTGCCGGGCGGCTTCGAACTCGAGGCCCTCAACGAAATGAACGGCCGCGCCGTGTCGCAGCGACTGACTTTTCGGAAAATCGGCCCGTGGAGTTTTGCGCTCGACTGCGACCGCGGCCTGAAGCAGTCCATCGAAGTCACGGTGAAAGCGCGGGGCGCCGGGTCACGGCTGCGCATTCTCGAGGCCTACCGGCAGCCGCAGAACGACGCGGAACTGGCCGAAATCGACCGCAGCCTGACGCCCTGGGGCCAATCCCTGCGCCGCCACTTCGTCGGCCTTGCCCGCTGGGGCCGCCTGCCGGGCTACCGCTGGTGGCACGAGCGGATCTGGCCGAACATGCGGCCGCGCGAGCGGCGCATCGTCCGCCTCATCGCCTGGATCGCCGTGCTGGAATTCGCGTTTTTCCTGCTCGTCCTTGCTGTCTACGTCGCCGAAGCGGCGCGAACCTGAGACAATGAATATCGCCATATGCTAATATGGCAGCAATTTCCTTTCGTTCGCCATCTTGAAACCCCGCAGCGCCTCGCACTGGTTGCACACCGCCGCCCCCTTCCTGCGCTGGTGGCCGCAGGTCGGTCGCGGCACGCTGAAGGCCGATCTGCTCGCCGGCCTGGTCGGCGCCATCATCGTCCTGCCGCAGGGCGTCGCCTTCGCCACCCTCGCCGGCATGCCGCCGGAATACGGCCTCTACGCCGCCATGGTGCCGGCGATCGTGGCCGCCTTCTTCGGTTCCAGCTGGCATCTCGTCTCCGGCCCGACCAACGCCATCTCGCTGGTGGTGTTTGCGACACTCTCGCACCTGGCCGAGCCGGGCAGCGCGCAGTACGTCCGGATGGCGCTCACCCTCACCTTCATGGTCGGCCTGCTGCAACTGGCGATGGGCCTGGCGCGCCTCGGCCAGCTGGTGAACTTCATCTCCCATACCGTGGTGGTCGGCTTCACCGCCGGCGCCGCGGTGCTCATCATGGCGAGCCAGCTGCGCAACTTCTTCGGCATGCCGATCCCGCGCGGCGCTTCCTTCCTCGAAACCCTGCGCCAGTTCGCCGTACACCTGCCGGACATCCGGCCCTGGGTGCTGGCGGTCGGCCTCGTCACCCTGCTCTCCGGCCTGGCCATGCGGCGCTGGTGGCCGAAGCTGCCCTACATGATCGCCGCCATGCTGGCCGGCAGCCTCGCCGCCTGGCTGCTCAACCTGGAGTTCGGCGCGGGCGCCACCGGCATCACCACCATCGGCGCCCTGCCCGGCGCGCTGCCGCCGCTGTCGATGCCGGAATTCTCGCTGGAAACGGAAAAGCGCCTGCTCGGCATCGCGCTGGCGGTGACGGCGCTCGGCCTCACCGAGGCGGTGTCGATCGCCCGCTCCATCGCCGTGAAATCCGGCCAGCGCATCGACGGCAGCCAGGAGTTCATCGGCCAGGGCCTCTCCAATCTCGTCGGCAGCTTCTTCTCCGCCTACGCCTCGAGCGGCTCCTTCAACCGCTCCGGCGTGAACTACGAGGCCGGCGCGAAGACGCCGCTCGCCGCCGCCTTTGCCGCCGGCTTCCTCGTGCTGATCCTGCTGGCGGTAGCCCCGCTCGCCGCCTACCTGCCGACCGCCGCCATGGCGGCCATCCTCTTCCTGGTGGCATGGGGACTGTTCGACTTCCACCACATCGGCTCGATCGTGCGCGCCAGCCGGGCCGAGGCGGCGGTGCTCATCGTCACCTTCGTCGCCACGCTGGTGATGCACCTGGAGATGGCCGTCCTCGCCGGCGTGCTGCTCTCGCTCCTGCTCTACCTCAACCGCACCTCGAAGCCGAGCCTGCGCTCGCTGGTGCCCGACCCCGCCGACCCGCAGAGGAAGCTCGTCGAGCGCCGCGCCGGCGCGCCAGAATGCCCGCAGCTGCAGATGCTGCGCATCGAGGGCTCGCTCTACTTCGGCGCGGTGAACCACGTCGGCGAATACCTGCACCACCAGGAGGAGCGCAAGCCCGGCCAGAAGCACCTCCTGATCTTCGGCCGCAGCATGAACTTCGTCGACATCGCCGGCGCCGAACTGCTCGCGCAGGAGGCGCGCAAGCGACGGGCGCGCGGCGGCGGCCTGTGGCTCCACGGTCTGCGCGAAGGCGCCGTGGCCATGCTGGCGAAGGAGCCCTTCGCCGGCGACATCGGCCGCGAGGCCATCTTCACGGAAAAGCGCGAGGCCATCGCCGGCATCTACGCGCGGCTCGACAAGGAGGTCTGCGCGAAGTGCAGCAAGCGCATCTTCGAAGAGTGCGGCAAAGTCAGTCCCGCTCCTCCGGCGGCCTGAGCCGGCGGAAGGCGCGCCACAGCAGGAGATCGTAGGCGATCTTCATGCCGGCGCCGATGAACAGCGGCGCGGCCAGCGAGGCGGCCTGCATCAGCCAGCCGGCGAAGCTCGGCGCCGCCGCCCAGCCGCCGAGGCGCACCAGGTGCGTCACGCCCGAGGCATAGGTGCGCTCCTCCGGCTGCACCACCGCCATCACGTAGGACTGCCGCGTCGGCACGTCCATCTCGACCAGGCCCTCGCGCAGCAGGAACAGCAGCGCCGCCACCCAGAAGTTCGGCGCGAAGGCCACCGAGGCGAGCAGCACGCTCGATGGGATGTGGGTGAACACCATGGTGTTGACCAGCCCGATGCGTTGCGCCAGCCAGGCGGCGCCGAGGTGCGAGAGGGCATTGAGCACGCGCGCGGCGAAGAACAGGCCGCCGATCCACGCGGCGGAGACGTCGAAGCGCTCGAAGAAGAAATAGGAGAGCAGCGCCGAACCGAGAAAGCCGCCGGCGATGCTGTCGATGGCGAACAGGGCGGAAATCTTCCGGATGATCTTGCGGCTTTCGGGCGACACGGGCTGGCGCGGCCCGTTCGCGCCGGTCTCGGCCGCAGGCGAGAGCGCAAGGGCCAGCGGCGCGCCGGCGGCGAGCAACACGGCGTAGAGCAGGAACATGGCGCGGTAACCCTGAATCTCTTCGACGCCGAGCGCCGCCAGCAGCGAAGGCAGGGCCGCCAGCAGCGCGCCGAGCGCATGGCCGATGTCGGTGAGCAGGTTGTAGCGGGCGAAGACGCCGGTGCGGCCGGCATCGCCGGTGGTCGCCGGCAGGATGGCCTGTTCCAGCACCAGCGCGGCGCCGCGGTCGCGGCCCATGCCGTTGAGGATGCCGACGAAGGCCGCCGCGGCCATCGCCCACGGCTCGGACACCCAGGCCGCGCCGAGGCCGCCGATGGCGCCGGCGAGCGAGAGCGCAAGGAGGCAGCGCCGCCGGCCGAGGCGATCGCCCGCCCAGGTGACGATCGCCAGCGCCAGCGTCGCGCCGGCCAGCCCGGCGGAGAGCACGGCGCCGATGGCGGCGGCGGAAAAGCCCTGCCGCGCCAAAGTCAGTCCCAGCAACACGCCGGCCATGCCGGTGGCCAGCGCGCGCAGGAAGGCGGCGGCGTAAATCAGGCGTCGATCATGCATGTCGGCATTGTGCGTACTTGTCTGTCGCCCTGCCACCCGCACGGGTGGCGCCAATGGCTTGGATGAATAATAATTTCAACTGTTACTATGCCTTAAGTTATTATTCCCTCCTCCCCATCAACGCCGGCTTCAGGATGAAACAGGATTTCACACCTTATCAGCGGGGCATCGAACGCATCTCGCGGCAACTGCCCGGGATGCCGAAGGACCGGACGATCCTGAACCGTCTGCTCTTTTTCATGTTCAAGGCGCTGGACGATGTCTACAACCGGCAGCTGGCCGAGTACGGGCTCAACACTTCCTCCTTCGCCGCCCTGGCCATGCTGCTGGGCAGCGGCGAGACACGGCTCAATCCCAGCCATCTGAGCGACGCCCTGGTCGCCTCGCGCACCAACGTCACGCGCATGACCGACGAACTGGTCCGCGCCGGCCTGATCGAGCGCCGGCCGAGCAAGGAGGACCGGCGCCGGCTGGAACTCTCGCTCACCGAGGCCGGGCGCCAGCGCATCCTGAAAGCCCTGCCCTCGGTGTGGCGGCTGACCGAGCGGCAATGGGCCGATTTCAGCCAGGACGAAGTGGCCGAGTTCGACCGCCTGCTGCGCAAGCTGCTGGCCGGCCTCGACCGCTGCCGGGAATCGCAACCAGGACTGCAAGCATGAACGCCCCGCCATCAGACGCCAATCACGCCAGGCGCAAGCGCCTGCTCATCCTGCTCGCCGCCGTTTTCGCCGCCGCGGCGCTCGCCTATGGGGTGCATTGGTTCCTCCATGGCCGCAATCACGAGAGCACCGAGGACGCCTACGTCGCCGGCAACCTGATCCGCATCACGCCGCGCATCGACGGCACCGTGGTCGCCGTGCTGGCCGACGACACCGATCATGTCAGCCGTGGCCAGGTCCTCGTCAGGCTGGACGATACCGACGCGCGTCTGGCGCTGGACAGGGCCGAAGCGGACCTGGCCGAAACCGTGCGCGGCATCAGCCAGAGTTTCGCGAACCGCAGCCAGCAGGGCGCCAACCTGGCCGTGAAGCAGCGCGCCTTCGCGCAGGCCGAAGCAGATCTGGAGCGGCGCCAGAAAGCCCTCGCGGGCCGCATCATCTCCAAGGAGGAAGCCGAGCACGCCCTCGCCGCGCGCGACCAGGCCAAGTCCGAGCTTGATCTCGCCAGGGCGCAGCTCGCGGCGGCCAGCGCCATCGTCGGCGGCACCTCGGTTCCCACGCATCCGGCCGTCAAGCAGGCCGAGGCCCGCGTGCGTGAAGCCTGGCTGGCCCTCGGCCGCTGCGTCATCCGTGCGCCCGAGGAAGGCCAGGTCGCCAAGCGCTCGGTGCAGATCGGCCAGCATGTTTCATCGGGCAACGCGCTCATGGCCCTGGTGCCCATGCTGCAGCTCTGGGTCGACGCCAACTTCAAGGAGGACCAGCTCAAGGGCATGGCCATCGGCCAGCCGGCCGAACTGACCTCCGACCTGTACGGCGGCGACGTCACTTTCCGCGGCAAGGTGGCCGGCTTCTCGCCGGGCACCGGCAGCGTGTTCTCGCTGCTGCCGGCGCAGAACGCCAGCGGCAACTGGATCAAGATCGTCCAGCGCCTGCCGGTGCGCATCGCGCTCGACCCCCGGGAACTGGCCCGGCACCCGCTCCGCGTCGGCCTGTCGATGAAGGTCACGGTCGAGACGGGCGCCGCCGGCACCGACATGAAGCAGGCCGCGACCCTGTATCAGACCTCCATCTACGAGGACGACATGCAAGGCGTCGAGGAGCGCATTCGCAACATCGTGCTGGCCAATCTGGCGGGCAGGGGCTGAGCGCTCCGAGTCGACGCCATGGCCCGCACGCCCTTGCACGGCCCCCCCCTGCTCCTGCTGACCCTGGGCCTCAGCCTGGGCACCTTCATGCAGGTGCTGGACTCGTCCATCGCCAACGTGTCGCTGCCGCACATCTCGGGCGACCTGGCGGTCAGTCCGAACCAGGGCACCTGGGTCATCACCTCCTTCGCAGTCAGCAACGCCATCGCCCTGCCCCTGACCGGCTGGCTGGCGCGCCGCTTTGGCGACGTGCGCCTGTTCGTGCTATCCACGCTGCTGTTCACCCTGGCGTCGTGGCTGTGCGGTCTCGCGCCCAGCCTGCCGCTGCTGATCGCGGCGCGGGTCCTGCAAGGCGCCGTGGCCGGCCCCATGATTCCCCTCTCGCAAAGCCTGCTGCTGAGCAACTATCCGCCCGAGAAGAAAGGCCTCGCGCTGGCGCTCTGGTCGATGACCGTGATCGTTGCGCCGATCCTCGGCCCGATCCTCGGCGGCTGGATCACCGACAACATCAGCTGGCCGTGGATTTTCTACATTAACCTGCCGTTCGGGCTGCTGTCCGCCTTCCTCACCTGGACCATCATCGGCAATCGCTCCAGCGCAACCCAGTCGGTGCCCATCGACAAGATCGGCCTCGCCCTGCTGGTGATCGGCGTCGGCGCCCTGCAGATCCTGCTCGACAAGGGCAACGACCTGGACTGGTTCGAGTCGCCGACCATCCTCACGCTCGCCGTCGTGGCCGCGGCCTGCCTCTCGCTGCTCGTCGTCTGGGAGCTGACGGACCGCCATCCGGTGGTCGATTTCCACCTGCTCGGCCAGCGCAACTTCCTCGTCGGCACGGTCATCCTCAGCATCGGCTATCTGGTCTTTTTCGGCAACGTCGTGATCCTGCCGCTCTGGCTGCAGACCAACCTCGGCTACACCGCCACCTGGGCCGGCCTGGCGACGGCGCCGATCGGCATCGTGCCGGTGCTGCTGTCGGCCGCGGTGGGCAAGTACATGCACCGCATCGACCTGCGCCTGTGGGCCACCTTCAGCTTCGCCGTCTTCGCCGCGGCGTCGTTCTGGAACAGCCATTTCAACACCGACGTGACTTTCCAGCAGATCGTCCTGCCGCGCCTGCTGATGGGCTTCGGCGTGGTCACCTTCTTCGTGCCGCTGACGGCGCTGACCCTGTCCGAAATCCCTCCCCACCTGCTGCCCAGCGCCACCGGACTGTCCAACTTCCTGCGCATCCTGGCCGGCAGCTTCGGCACCTCGCTCAGCATCACGCTCTGGAGCCGGCGCACCGACTATCATCACGGCATCCTGGCCTCGAACATCTCCGCCTTCGATCCGGATGCCACCGCAATCCTGCACGGCCTCGCCGATCCGGCCATGCAGCCGGCATTGCTCGACAGGCTGATCGACCATCAGGCCATCCTGCTCGCCACCAACGACATCTTCTGGCTCTCCGGCTGTTTCTTCGCGGGCCTGATGGTCATGGTCTGGCTGGCCCGCCCGCCCAGGCAGGGTGCGGCCGCTGCGGCCGGCAGCGGCGCGCACTGACATGCATGCGGCACTGAAAGGCCTCCTGCCGCCCCTGCCGGTCTGCATCTGCCTGGCCGCCGCCCCGTTCGCCTGCGCCCAGGCGCCCATTCCGCCGGCCTCGGTGGTGCGCTTCAACACGCTCTGCGCCACCTGCCACGAAGGCGAGTGCAGCGCGCGCCTGAGCTTCAGGCTCGACCCGGGCGCGACGGACAGCCACATCCGCCGCTACACCGGCGACATCTCCCCGCAGTCCGCCCGCGAGCTCAACGCGCTGCTCGAACACATGAAGCTCAACTGCGGCTACTACGCCATCGACCTGCCCCTGCCCAGGGACGGACGCTGGCACGCCGAATTGCTGCACCAGCTGCACGCTGCCGAGGAGAAGGCCTATTTCGTGCCGCTCGGCAGGCTGGCCGCCGGGCGCCATCGCTTCACCCTCACCTTCGAACAGGACGCCGTGGTCTCCGTGCAGCTCGTTTCGGCGGGTTTCGAAATCGCGGAGCAGCCGCCGGACCGGACGCAGGACCGGCGCCGCGTCGTGGTTCTGGAAGCGGAAACGCCCGGGGAATACTACCTGCGCCTGCGCGCCGAGCAGCCGGTCCGCCTGCTGGCGCTGGACATGGAGCCACTGCGATGAATCAGCGGCGCACCGCCGCCAGGATGCCGGCGAGCAGTGCGGCCGGCGTCGGCGGGCAGCCGGGCACGCGCACGTCGACCGGGATCACCCGCTCCACGGCGCCGCAGCTCGCATAGGATTCGCCGAAGACGCCGCCCGTGCAGCCGCAGTCGCCCACCGCCACCACCAGCTTGGGGTCCGGCGTGCACTCGTAGGCCGCTTTCAGGGCGTGCTCCATGTTCTTCGTCACCGGTCCGCTGACCAGCAGCATGTCGGCGTGGCGCGGGCTGGCGACGAACCTGATGCCGTAGCCCTCGATGTTGTAGTAGGGATTGTTGAGGGCATGGATTTCCAGTTCGCAGCCGTTGCAGGAGCCGGCATCCACCTGGCGGATGGTCAGCGCGCGGCCGAGGATGCGCAGGATCTCCCCGCCCAGGCGGGCGATCTCCCGCTCTTCCGCCGCTGCGGCCCCGGGCGGCGGCTCGGTGAGAATGCCGGTGCGCAGGATGCGCTTGAGCATGGGGATCACAGATCCGCTCCGCTGTAGGAAAGGTTGAACGATTTGTTGATGAGCGGAAAGTCGGGAACGATGTCGCGCAACACTGCGTGTTCGAGCGCCGGCCAGACCTGCCAGGAAGGATCGTGCGGATGCACGCGGAACAGGCGGCTCCCGGCACCCAGATCCACGCCGACGATCACCTCGCCGCGCCAGCCCTCGATCACGCCCAGGCCGTAACCACCGGGCGCCGGCGGCACGTCGACGCACACCGCGCCATCGGGCAGGTCGACGGCCATCTCGCGCAACAGGCGCAAGGACTCGAAAATCTCGCCGAAGCGCACCGCCGCGCGTGCCGCGACGTCTCCGCGCTCGTCCGTCACGGGCCGCACGCCGAGCATCGCCCAGGGCGGCGGCGGTGTGTAGCCCTGGCGATGGGCACGTGCGTCGAGCAGCAAGCCGGTGGCGCGCGCGGCCAGGCCGGTCAGGGACAGCTCGCGCGCCAGCGCGGCGTCGATGGTGCCGGCGGTGAGGAAGCGGTCCTGCAGGCCGGCGTGCTCGTCGTAGATTTTCTTCAGCTCCCTGACTTCACGCCCGAGGGCATCGCATTGCTTGACGATGGCGCGCAGGGCCGGCGCCTCCAGGTCGAGCGCCGCGCCGCCGGGCACGATGCGGTCCATCATGAAGCGGTGGCCGAACAGCTGGCCATTCAGCCGCAGCCAGTCCTCCTTCAGCCGCATGAACTGGGCAAAGCCGAAGGCCAGCGCGGCATCATTGCCGAGCGCACCGAGGTCGCCGAGATGGTTGGCGACGCGCTCGCGCTCCAGCATCAGCGCGCGCAGGCAGAGCGCGCGGGGCGGCGGACTGACGCCGCAGGCGGCCTCGACGGCCGAGGCATAGGCCCAGGCATAGGCGCAGGTCGAGTCGCCGGAGATGCGCCCGGCGAGGCGCGCCCCTTCAGCCGGGCTCTTGCCGGCGAACAGTCGTTCCACCCCCTTGTGCTGGTAACCGAGGCGCTGCTCGAGGCGCAGCACGCGCTCGCCGATCACCGAGAAGCGGAAATGGCCCGGCTCGATGATGCCGGCGTGGATCGGGCCGACGGGAATCTCGTGGGCGCCCTCGCCGCCGACCCGGACGAAGTCGTAGTCGCTCGGTGCGTTGGCGAAATCGCGGCCCGCGCCGGCGTCGTGGCGCAGCGGGTGCCAGTCCGCCGGCCAGGCGCCGTGGCGCAGCCAGGGGCGCCGGTCACCGCCGTCCGCGGCGATGCCGACGAGGTCCCGCATCGCCCGCTGCATGCGGTTGGCTGCCGGAAAAATGCCGGCGAGATCGGGACAGACGGGTGTCTCCGCCGGCAGGTCCAGGCTGACCCGGGCGTGGCCTGCCATGAGGCCGAAGACCCAGTGCACACGGAAGCCGCCGCTGCGCTGGCGCTCGTCGCTGCCCCACAGCGCGGCGAGGCGGCCGTCGGCGCCACGCACGGCGGCGGCGAAGCCCTGCAGATCCTCGCCGGTCTGCGCGTGCCCGTGCCAGGTCGGGCTGCCAATGCCCGGCTGCCGCTCGAATTCAATGGGCGCGTCGAAAAATTTCATGTCAGCCCAGCATGCGCGCCGCCTCGTGGAACCAGCGCGTGAGATAGGGCGGGATCCACAAGCCGATCATCAGCACCAGGGCAAGGTGCACGAACACCGGCGTGATCGCCGGTGCATGGGGCAGGCGCCTGGCGTGCGTCTCGCCGAAGACCATTGGCTGCACCTTGCCGAAGATCGCGGCGAAGGCGACGCCGAGCGCCAGCAGCAGGATCGGCGTCGCCCAGGGATGGTGCTTCATGGCATGGGTAAGAATCATGAATTCGCTGGCAAAGACGCCGAAGGGCGGCATGCCGAGAATGGCCAGCGTGCCGAGCATCAGGCCCCAGCCGACCACCGGATTGATCCTGATGAGGCCGCGGATGTCCTCCATCACCTGCGTGCCGGTCTTCTGCGCGGCATGGCCAACGGCGAAAAAAATGGCCGACTTGGTGAGCGAATGCATGGCCATGTGCAGCAGGCCGGCGAAGTTCGCCACCGCGCCGCCCATGCCGAAGGCGAAAGTGATGAGGCCCATGTGCTCGATCGACGAGTAGGCGAACATGCGCTTGATGTCCTTCTGCCGCGACAGGAAGAAGGCGGCAACCACCAGCGTGAGCAGGCCGAAGCCCATCATCAGATTGCCCGCGAACTGGTTGCCGATGGCGCCGTCGGCCAGCACCTTGACGCGCAGGATGGCATACAGGGCGACGTTGAGCAGCAGGCCGGAGAGTACGGCGGAGACCGGTGTCGGGCCCTCGGCGTGGGCGTCGGGCAGCCAGTTGTGCAGCGGAACGAGACCGACCTTGGTGCCGTAGCCGACCAGCAGGAAGATGAAGGCCAGGGCCATGACGGTCGGCTCGAGCTGCCCCTTGACCCCGACGAGATGCGTCCACAGCAGGGCGTTGCCGGTCTCGCCAAGGATGCGCTCGGCAGCGAAATACAGCAGGATGGTGCCGAACAGGGCCTGGGCGATGCCGACGCCGCAGAGGATGAAATATTTCCACGCCGCCTCCAGGCTGGCCGGCGTGCGGTAGAGCGAAACCAGCAGCACGGTGGTCAGCGTCGCCGCCTCCATCGCCACCCAGAGGATGCCGAGGTTGTTGGTGGTGAGCGCGGCCAGCATGGTGAACATGAAGAGCTGGAACATGCTCTTGTAGAGGCGCAGGCGCGGCGCCGTGAGCCGGCCGTGCTCGCGCTCGTTGCGCATGTAGGGGCCGGAGAAAATGCTGGTGGTCAGGCCGACGAAGGCCGTCAGCGCGACGAAGAAGACGTTCATCGAATCGATGAAGAACGCCCCGCCGAGGGCCATGCGCGGCCCGTTGGCGACGATCTCCGCCGTGAGCAGGGCCGCGGCGAGGAAGGTGCCAGCGCTGGCGATGAGGTTGAGGTTCGGCGCCCAGGCGCGCTCGCCCGCCACCGCCAGGGCGGCACCGCCGGCAAGGGGAATGCCAAGCATGAGGAGGAAAAGGTCCATCACCGCTCTCTCAGCCTTTCCAGATGGCGGATGTCGAGGCTGTCGAACTGGTCGCGGATCTGGAAGAAGAACACGCCGAGGATGATGACGCCGACCAGCACGTCGAGGGCGATGCCCAGTTCCACCACCATCGGCATGCCGTAGGTCGCGCTGGTGGCGGCGAGGAAGAGGCCGTTTTCCATGGCGAGGAAGCCCACCACCTGGGGGATCGCCTTGCTGCGGATGATCATCATGAGAAAGGCGAGCATGACGCTGGCCAGCGCAATTCCCAGCGTGCCGCGGCTGATGGTGCTGGAGAGCTGCGAAATCGGCAGGGCGACGTTGAAGGCGATCATCACCAGCACGATGCCGATCAGCATGGTGGTCGGAATATTGACTAGGCTCTCGACGTCCGCCTTCACTTGCAGCTTGCGCACCAGGCGATGCAGGATCCACGGCAGCAGGATGACTTTCAACACCAGGGTCAGCGCCGCCGAGCCGAAGAGATGGGCCTGTCCGGTCGTGATGGCGACCACCAGCGTCGACAGGCACAGCGCCAGCCCCTGCAGGGTGAACAGGTTGATCAGCGGCACTATGCGCCGCTGCCCCAGCATGGCGAAGGCCAGCAGCAGGATCACCGCGGCAAAAAGGTTGATGAGCTGGGCGGAGAGCGGGATCGCGTTCATGTCCGCGCCACGGATACAGCCTCTTTCGACACAGAAAACACGGAGACACAGCGAGCGCAGAGCAGTCTTGCTTTCTCCGTGTCCTCCGTGCCTCTGTGTCCTCCGTGTTGAGAGAGGATTTCGGTTTTCATACTCTCGTTTCCAGCAGCAGCCGCACGAGCAGCCCGAGCACGGCGAAGAGGAAGGCGGTGCCGAGAAACTCCGGCGCGCGGAAGATGCGCACCTTGGCGTTGATCGTCTCGATGCCGGCGAGCAGGGCGCCGCCGATGGCGAGCTTCGCCACCAGCGCCGGGATCGCCAGCAGCAGGCCGTGCGCGCTGTCGCCCCCGGCGATGCCCCAGGGGAAGAACAGCGCCAGGCCGAGGCAGGAATAGGCATACAGCTTGAGGCTGGCGGCCCATTCGATCAGCGCCAGGTGGCGGCCCGAGTATTCGAGGATCATCGCCTCGTGGATCATGGTCAGTTCGAGGTGCGTGGCCGGGTTGTCCACCGGCACGCGCGCGTTCTCGGCGAAGGAGACGAAGGTGAAGGCGATGCCGGCGAAGGCCAGGCTCGGATAGATGATGAAGTCGCGGTGGGCCAGGGTCTCGACGATGGTGGCGACAGAGGTCGACTGGGAAATCATCGCCGTGGTGAAGATCACCATCAGCAGCGCCGGTTCGGCGAGGAAGCCGATCAGCATTTCGCGTCGGCCGCCGAGGCTGCCGAAGGACGTGCCGATGTCCATCGCCGCCAGCGCGATGAAGATGCGCGCCAGGCCGAAGACGCCGACCAGGGCAATGGTGTCGGCGGCGGGCGCGAACGGCAGATCGGTCGACAGGGCGGGAATGATGGCGCAGGCGAGCACCATGCAGCCGAACACTACGAAAGGTGCGAAGCGAAACAGGGGAGAGGCGCCGTGCGCCAGCACCACGTCCTTGTGGAACAGCTTGTGCAGCACATAGTAGGGCTGCAGCAGCGGGGGCGCCGAGCGGTTCTGCAGCCAGGCGCGGCACTGGTTCACCCAGCCGGTGAGGAGCGGCGCCAGAGCGAGCGCCAGGACGATGGCGAACAGTTGGCCGAGCAGCCCGGAAACGCTGATCATGGCCGCGCCACCAGCAGCAGGACGATGAGCGTGAGGAAGCTGTAGAGCAGGTAGATGGCGATGCGCCCGCCCTGCAGCCGGATGATGAACCGCGACATCGCCTCGGCAAGCCGCGCCAACGGCAGGTACAGCCAGTGCCAGAAGTGGTCTTCCACCTTCACGCTGTAGAAGGGCTTCTCGTCGCGGATCGCCGGGAAGTGCCGCTCCATGCGGAACATCGGCTCGAAGATGCGGCGGATCGGCTGGCTGAAGCCCTCCGCCGTGTCCTGCGCACGCGGCCCCTGGAAGACATAACCGCAGTCCCACGCCGCCGACCGGCGCAGGCGGCCGTGGTAGAGACGATGCACCAGCTGGCGGCCGAGCAGCACGGCGGCGGCGATGGTGGCGAGGAAGATCAGCGGTTCGTAGCTCGCCCGGTCGGGCGAGATCGGCGCCAGCATCCACCAGCCATGCTCGCGCACCTTGTCGGCGAGCCCCGTGCCGAGCAGCTGCCGCGTGGCGGCATCGATGACGGAAATCACGGCGGTCGGCAGCACGCCCAGCATGAGCGTCAGGCCGGCCAGCCAGACGAGGCCGGCACGCTCCCACGGGCCGGCGTCATGCGCCTCCCCGAGCGCCTCCTCGCGCATCTGGCCGAGGAAAACGATGCCGTAGAACTTGACCATGGCGAAGCCGGCCAGCGCCGCCACCAGCGCCACCACGGCGGCGGCCACCGGCACCACCATGTTGAGCCAGGGATGCGGCAGGCTGGGCGAAAACAGGAAGCCCTGCAGCAGCAGCCATTCGGAGACGAAGCCGGACAGCGGCGGCAGGCCGGCGCCGGCAATGACGCCGGCGAGCGCCAGCCAGGCCACCCACGGCATGCGGTGAATGAGGCCGCCCAGCCTGCCCAGGCTGCGCTCCTTCGTCGCGTGCAGCACCGAGCCGGTGCACAGGAACAGCAGGCTCTTGAAGCCGGCATGCGCCAGGCAGTGGTAGAGCAGCGCGGTCATGGCCAGCGCGGCGAGCGCCTCCATGCGGTAGGCGCGGAAGATCAAAGTCAGTCCCAGCGCCACGGTGACGAGGCCGATGTTCTCGATGGAGGAGTAGGCAAGCAGGCGTTTCATGTCGCTCTGCACGGTGCTGTAGAGCACGCCGAAAACGGCAGTCGCCAGACCGATGCTCATCGCCACCACCCCCCACCACCAGAGCGGTTCGCCGAGCAGATCGAAGGTGACGCGCAGCAGGCCGTAGATGGCGGTCTTCAGCATGACGCCGCTCATCATCGCCGACACCGGCGAGGGCGCCGCCGGATGCGCCTCCGGCAGCCAGACGTGCACCGGCAACAGGCCGGCCTTGGCGCCGAAGCCGAGCAGCGCCAGCAGGTAGGCGGCCGAAGCCCAGAAAGGCGGCAGCACCTGGGCGCGCATGCCGGCAAAGCTGTAGTCCCCGCTGCCCGAGGTCATCACGCCGAAGGAGAGCAGGATGCTGATGGCGCCGACGTGGGCGATCAGCAGGTAGAGATAGCCGGCGCGGCGGATCTCCGCATGGCGGTGGTCGGTGGTGACGAGGAAGAACGAGGACAGCGCCATGCCCTCCCAGGCCACCATGAAGGCGTAGGCGTCGTCGGCCAGCAGCACCAGCAGCATGCTGGCAAGGAAGAAGTGGTACTGCAGGCACATCAGGCCCGGCGCCGCGCCCTCGCCCTGCCTGAAATAACCGGCGGCGAAGACGGAGATGCCGGCCGAGGCCGCGCCCAGCAACAGCACGAAGACCGCGGCGAGGCTGTCGAGGCGCAGGTGGAAGGGCAGGTCGGGCAGGCCGATGGCCAGCACCGCGGTCTGCGCCGGCGCGCCCAGAAAAAACAGGGAAGTCAGTCCCGCCAGCACGGCGAGGACGGCGCCGAGGGGAAAGAGGACCTTGCTGATGTAATGCAGATTGCGCGGCGCCGCCAGCCCCGCCAGCCCGATCGCCAACCAGGCGCAGGCGACAATCAGCAGGGCATCGATGGCAAGCAGATCTGGCATGGCGACGGCAGCCATATTAGCAAATGCCGGCCGGCCGCGGGCAGGCCCGCACCGCGCGCAATGATTTGCTCATGAGCGGGGCAGCAGACAGAAGTCGCCTGCGATGCCCTGCGCGGCCAGCTCGTCGCTGATCGCCTCCAGCGCCCGGTCGGCAGTGGCATGGAAATTGTTCGCGCCGATCGCATCGTCGAGGCGGGTGGCGTGCATCACGTCGCGCACCTGTTTCTTCAGGCCGGAGAAGAGCACGGTGACGCCGTTGCTGCGCAGGCGCTCGACGAGATGGCGGATCACCTCCTCGCCCGAGGCGTCGAGTTCGTTGATGCCCTCGCCCACCACCAGCAGCCAGCGCGCCTTCGGGTTGGCGGCGACGGCCTCGAGGATGGCGTCCTCGAAATAGGCGACGTTGGCGAAATACAGGCGGCCGTCGAAGCGCACCGCGGTGACGATCCCGGAAGCCGGCAGCTGGTGCAGCCTGGCATCGCGCAGCGTGCCGTCCGGATGGCGGCCGAGGATGGCGACGCGTGGCGTCATGGTGCGATAGAGATACAGGCCGATGGCCAGGCCGGCGCCGGCGAGGATGCCGTTGTCGAGATGCGGCGCGAAAGCCAGCGTGGCGACAAAGGTGACGATCGCGGCGATGCCGTCGTGGCGGCTCGCCTGCCAGGCGTGCTTCACGGCGGCGAAGTTCACCAGGCCGATCACGGCCATGATGATCACCGCCGCCAGCACCGCCTGCGGCAGGTGATGGAGGAGCGGGGTCAGGAACAGCAGCGTCAACAGCACGAACAGCCCGCTGATCACCGACGACATGCCGGTCACGGCGCCGGCATTGATGTTGACCGCAGAGCGCGAGAAGGAGCCCGACACCGGAAAGGCCTGGCTGAACGCGCCGACGATGTTCGACAGGCCCTGCCCGATCAGCTCCTGGTTCGGATCGATTTTCTGCCTGGTGCGCGCCGCGATGGCCTTGGCGATGGAGATCGCCTCCATGAAGCCGACCAGCGAGATGACGATGGCGGCCGAGAGCAGGCTGCCGAGCATGTCCCAGGAAATCTTCGGCACGCCGATGGAGGGCAGCCCTTCCGGCACGTGGCCGACGACCTCGCCGCCGCCGGCCAGCCTGAACTCCTCCTTGCCGGCGCGCGGGATGCGCCAGCGGCGGCCGTCGGAGCGTTCGCCCTGCGGCACCCGGCCCTCCGCGTACAGGCGGTCGGGCTGGCCGTCGGCGCCGGGCACGCGCTCGAAGACGATGCTGCGGATGGCGCGGTTGCGGCCGCGGTTCTCGTTCTCGCGGTCGTGCAGCTGCAGCCGGAGCAGCGCGATCTCGTAGTTCAGCGTCGCCGCCTCGTGGCCCAGATCGCCATGCTCCTTCTGCAGCTTCTTCAGCTCGGCGGCCTTGGTTCCGATCTTGCCATTCAGCTCGTCGATGTGCTGCTCGATGCGCGCGTGCTCGGCCAGCAGGGTCCGCGCCTCGGCATCGACGACGTAGTCGATCCGGCCCGTGGCATTGCGCTCGAAGCCGATCGACCAGCTGATCGTGGTCGTGATGGCCACGGCGATGAGGACGCCGGGCAGCTTCGGCGCCCAGCGGCGCAGCGCCCACATGACGGCGATGGCGGCCACGCCCATGGCCAGGGTCGGCAGATGCGTGTCGCCGGCCTGCAGGACGACGCCCCAGATGTCCTGCAGGAAATGCTCCGAGCGGCCCATCGGCACGCCGATCAGCTTGTTGAGCTGCGACAGGCCGATGATGATCGCCGCGGCATTGGTGAAGCCGACGATGACGGGGTGGGAGAGAAAGTTCACCACCACGCCGAGCTTGAAGGCGCCAAGCGCCAGCTGGAACAGGCCGACCAGCAGCGCCAGCATGATGGCCAGCGCGATGAACTGGTCGGAACCCGGCGCCGCCAGCGGCGCCAGCGTCGACGCCGTGAGCAGCGACACCACCGCCACCGGCCCGGTGGCAAGCTGGCCGGACGAACCCCACAGCGCCGCCACCATCACCGGCAGGAAGGCGGCGTAGAGACCGTAGTAGGCCGGCATGCCGGCCAGCTGGGCATAGGCCATCGACTGCGGCACCAGCACCAGCGCCACGGTAAGGCCGGCGAGGAAGTCGGCGTACAGGGTGGCGCCGGAATAAGGCAGCCAGTGCAGGAAGGGGAAAGCCCGTTTGATGCGACGCATGTTCCGATGTGTGAGCGCGGTCGGCAGGCAGCGATTCTACCCGTCCGCAGGCACAACGGCGCGAACGGCACTCATGCCTGCATCGCATCTTTTGATGCCCTTCCGGCGCGCCCTTCGGTGCATAATGCGCGCGCAAACCGCCGGGGGCCGCCGCCATGGAACATCTTCAACACAAGCCGCTTTGGGGCAGGACGCTGTTCTGGGGGGGCGTCACGGCCCTCCTGTACACCCTGCTGTTCTCCTACTCGGACCTGATCCTGCATCTGGCCCATACCACGCCGGCGTCCTGCGTCGTGGCGGGCGAGAACGGCAACGTGTATTACCACAAGGCGCAGGCCGCGGCCTGCGCCGCGATGAACGGGCATTTCGAGCCGGCGAATCCCCTGCACGTGCTGGCACCCATCCTCATCGCCCTTGCCCTCTCGCTGGCGCACGGCGCCTTCACCGGCCTGTTCTGGGACGTGATGGGGCTCAAGGCCGCGACGGGCGCGGACGCAAGCAGGAAGTAGGCGTGCCATGGAAGCCACGCAGTTCATCGAGCTCAACGCCGCGACCGTCTTCCTGCTGGTCCTGATCGGCTTCATTGGCGGCATGGTATCGGGCTTCATCGGCTCCGGCGGCGCCTTCGTGCTGACGCCGGCCATGATGTCCCTCGGCGCGCCGGCCATGGTGGCCGTCGCCTCCAACATCTGCCACAAGTTTCCCAAGGCGCTGGTGGGCGCCGCCAAGCGCAACAAGTACGGCCAGGTGGACATCAAGCTCGGTCTCATTCTCGGCCTGTTTGCCGAGGCGGGCATGCTCTCGGGCAAGCATGTGATGACCTCGATCAAGCATGCCTTCGGCCGCACCGGCACCGATCTCTACGTCTCGGGGATCTTCATCGTCGTGCTGGCCATCGTCGGCGGCTTCGTCCTGCGCGACTATCGCATGCTGCGGCGCGCCGGCCAGGACGCGCCGCAACAGGTGCCCCGCCTGGCGCGCTGGGTGCAGTCGATCGTGATCCCCGGCACCATGGTGCATTTCCGCGGCATCGGTGCACCCGTGTCGCTGCTCTTCGTCATGCCCATCGGTTTCGCCACCGGCATGCTCGCCGCGACCATTGCCGTCGGCGGCTTCATAGGCGTGCCGGCGATGATCTACGTCCTCGGCGTGCCGGCCATCATGGCCTCGGCCACCGAGCTGGTCATCGCCTTCGTCATGGGGCTGGGAGGCACGCTCTTCTATGGCCTCGAAGGCGCCGTGGACATCCGCCTCTCGATGCTGATCCTGCTCGGCTCGCTGTTCGGCATCCAGCTCGGCGCCATCGGCACTACCTACGTCAAGGATTACCAGATCAAGCTGGTGATGGCGGTGATCATGCTCACCGTCCTCTGCTCCCGTTTTTTCTACATTCCGGGCTATCTCGCCGAACTCGGCATGATCGCCCCCCTGGGGCCGGGCACGATCCCGATCCTGAAGACGCTGGGCGATTCGGTGCTCGCGGTGGCGCTGATCCTCGGCGCGGTGACGGTGCTGACCTCGCTGACGCGCGGCATCGCCGAGCATCGCAAGGCGGAACTCGGGCGCCAGCCCACCGCTGGCATGGCTGTCCCGGCTCCGGCGCCCGCCCGCGCCGAGGCGGCCGGCCGCTGGCAGCGCATCCAGCTGGCAACCGACGGCTCGGAGTACAGCGATGGCGCCGTGCGCATCGCAACGGCCCTGGCCCGGCGCGAACAGGCCAGGCTGCTCATCTCCAGCGTCGCCGTCTACAATCCCGAATACGCCTCGACCGTACCCGAACTCGAGCAGGCGGCCCTGGACAAGGCCCGCCGCAATGTCGCGGCCGCCGTGCGGGCGGCCGGCAGCCTCGACCACGAAGTGATCGTTGCCGAAGCCGAGGACCCTTATCGCGGCATTGTCGAGACCGCCGTCGAATATCGCGCCGACATCGTCATCATGGGACGGCGCGGCAAGCGTGGCCTGGCGCGCGCCATGATCGGCGACGCCACGGCACGGGTGGTCGGCCACGCCCCCTGCAGCGTGATGGTCGCGCCGCGAGGCGCCCGGCCCCCCGGGCAGGGCATCCTGGTCGCCACCGACGGTTCCTCCCATGGAGACGCCGCAGTCAAGATGGCCATGGAACTGGCGCTGGAATGGGAACTGCCGCTGACGGCAGTGTCGGCGGTCCTCGCCAGCCACAACGAGCAGCGTCGTCGCGAAGCGGCGGATGCCATCGAGCGCGTCAGGTCGGCCGCCGCCGGCCTGCCGATCAGGCTTGCCGGTGTCGTCTCGGAAGGACGGCCGGAGCAGGTCATCCTCGACCATGCGCGCAAGGCGGGCGCCGACCTGATCGTCGTCGGCACCCACGGCCGCACCGGATTCGATCGCCTGCTGATGGGCAGCGTGGCCGAGCGCGTCATCGGGTTTTCCGAGTGCGCGGTCCTGGCCGTCAAGGCCGCCTGACTTCACCGCGGCCGTTTTTCATCCGGCGTGGGATAATGCGCCGATCACAGCCTGCGCAGACGCCATGGGACATCGCCTCTCGAAAATCTACACGCGCACCGGCGATGCCGGCACCACCGGCCTGGCCGACGGCTCGCGCGTAGGCAAGGACTCCGTCCGCATCGCCGCGCTGGGCGAACTCGACGAACTGAATTCCGTCGTCGGCCTGCTGCTGACGGAGGAGTTGCCTGGCGACGTGCGCGCGCTGCTGACCGGCATTCAGCACGACCTCTTCGACCTCGGCGGCGAGATGGCGATTCCCGGCTCGGTGCTGCTGAACGAAAAAAGCGTCGGGGAACTTGAAGCCGCCATCGACCGCTGGAATGCCGAATTGCAGCCGTTGAAGGAGTTCATCCTGCCGGGCGGCACGCGCCCCGCGGCGCTGGCGCACCTGGCGCGGGGCGTCTGCCGGCGCGCCGAGCGGCAACTGGTCGGCCTCGCCGCCGTCGAAGCCGTCAGCGAAACCGGGCGCAAATACGTGAACCGCCTCTCCGACCTGTTTTTCGTGCTCGGCCGCACGTTCAACCGCCTTGCCGGGTGTGGTGACGTGCTCTGGCAAAAAAACCGCGGGCGTGGCCAGGAACCGTCCGCATTCATTCCGTCAACGGAATGAATACGAACAGTCCCTAGATTTCCTCGCCGGTACCGCGCACCAGCCTGCTGCTGGTCGCCCTCAGGCGCTGCGAGAGCAGCAGCACCAGTTCAAGCAGGATCTTGATGCCGAAGCGCGGATCGTCGGCGATGATGCGCGACAGGCCGTCGCGGTCGATCATGGCAAACAGCGTGTCCCCCAGCGCAATGCAGGAGGCGAAGCGCGGCTCGCCGTCGATCATCGACATCTCGCCGAGAATCTTGCCCGGCCCGGCCAGGCCGATGCGCTGCGGCAGGCCGGTCGGATCGTTCTTGACGATTTCGCACTGCCCGTCCAGCAGGAACACCATGAAATCGCCGCTGTCGCCCTCGCGGATGAGGGCGGCGCCGGCCGGCGCGCGGTAGCAGCGCAGGCCAGCGGCCAGCTTGCGGATATCCTCCCGCTCGAAGTCTTCGAAGAGGCGGATGTGCTCGATGATCTCGAGAATGCGATCGACGAACGACGAGGCATCGCCGAGGAAGGCCAGTCCGGGAAAGCGCTCGCTCACTCTTTGTCCAGGAGGGCCAGGCGGCGGTCGCGCACCGCCTGGGCCAGAACGCCGAGCAGCGCCGCCGAGTCCTCCCAGCCGAGGCAGGCGTCGGTGACGCTCTTGCCGTAATCGAGGGGCTTGCCCGGCACCAGGTCCTGGCGGCCCTCCTTGATGTGGGATTCGATCATGACGCCGAAGACGCGGTCCTCGCCGGCGGCGAGTTGCGCGGCAACATCATGCCCGGCCTCCATCTGCCGTTTGAAGTCCTTGCGGCTGTTGCCGTGCGAGAGGTCGATCATGACGCGAGCGGCGAGACCCGACGCGCCGAGCTCCTTGCAGGCGCGATCCACGCTGGCGGCATCGAAGTTCGGCTCCCTGCCGCCGCGCAGGATGACGTGGCAGTCCTCGTTGCCGTTGGTGGACACGATGGCCGAGTGGCCGGCCTTGGTCACCGAGAGGAAGTGGTGCGGATGCTGCGAGGTGCGGATGGCGTCGACGGCGATCCTGATGTTGCCGTCGGTGCCGTTCTTGAAGCCGACCGGGCAGGACAGGCCGGACGCCAGCTCGCGGTGCACCTGCGATTCCGTCGTGCGCGCGCCGATGGCGCCCCAGCTCACCAGGTCGGCGATGTACTGCGGCGTGATCATGTCGAGGAACTCGGTCGCCGCCGGCAGGCCCATCTCGTTCAGATCCACCAGCAGGTGGCGGGCGATGCGCAGGCCTTCGTTGATCTTGAAGCTGCCATCCATGCGCGGATCGTTGATGAGTCCCTTCCAGCCCACCGTGGTGCGCGGTTTCTCGAAATAGACGCGCATCACCACCAGGAGGTCCTCGGCAAGGCGGTCGGCTTCGTTCTTGAGGCGCGCGGCATATTCGAGGGCGGCATCGAAGTCGTGCACCGAGCAGGGGCCGATCACCACCAGCAGGCGGTCGTCGGCGCCATGCAGGATGCGGTGGATGGCCTGGCGCGCGACCAAAGTCGTCTCGACCGCCTTCGGTGTGGGCGGAAACTCGCGCAGCAGGTGCGAGGGCGGCGCCACCTCGTGGATGCCGCGGATGCGCACGTCATCGGTGACGGCGCGCGGATAGGCGAGACCGCCCCTGGGTCCGGGGCTGACGGAGGCGATGTTCGACTTGCTGGATTTATGCGGGGCGGTCATGTTGGGCTCGGCTGTTCGCTGCGGCTTTGCGGGTTTCCGCAGCGTTATCAATGCATTGCATTTTAACGTAAAACGACGCGCGGCGGCAGCCGGGTTGCTGAGCCGCTGCCGGCGCTTCGCCTTCGAGCCGGGCTAACCCGTGCCGCCGACCGTGAGGCCGTCGAGGCGCAGGGTGGGCTGTCCCACGCCCACCGGTACGCTCTGGCCTTCCTTGCCGCAGGTGCCGACGCCCGGGTCGAGCGCCAGGTCGTTGCCGATCATGGAGACGCGCGTCAGGGCATCCGGGCCGTTGCCGATCAGGGTCGCGCCCTTCACCGGCTGGGTGATCCTGCCGTTCTCGATCAGATAGGCCTCGGCGGCGGAGAAGACGAACTTGCCGCTGGTGATGTCGACCTGGCCGCCGCCGAAGTTGGCGGCGTAGAGGCCCTTCTTCACCGAGGCGACGATCTCCCGCGGATCGCGGTTGCCGTTCTGCATGCAGGTGTTGGTCATGCGCGGCAGCGGCAGGTGGGCAAAGGACTCGCGCCGCCCATTGCCGGTGACCGGCACGCCCATCAGGCGCGCGTTGAGCGAATCCTGCAGGTAGCCGGTGAGGATGCCGTCCTCGATCAGCACGGTGCGCTGCGTCGGGTTGCCCTCGTCGTCGACCGACAGCGAGCCGCGCCGGTCGGGAATCGTGCCGTCGTCGATCACCGTCACGCCGGGCGCGGCGACGCGCTCGCCGATGCGCCCGGCGAAGGCCGAGCTGCCCTTGCGGTTGAAGTCGCCCTCGAGGCCGTGGCCGATCGCCTCGTGCAGCAGGATGCCCGGCCAGCCGCTGCCCAGCACCACCGTCATCTCGCCGGCCGGCGCCGGGCGCGCGGCAAGGTTCACGCGCGCCTGGTGCACCGCCTGCTGCGCGTACCCGCGCAGCACGGCGTCGGTGAAATAGGCGTAGTCGAAGCGGCCGCCGCCGCCCGCGGAACCCTGCTCGCGCCGTCCCTGCTCCTGCATGATCACCGTCACGGAGACGCGCACCAGCGGGCGCACGTCGGCGGCCAGATGGCCGTCGGCGCGGGCGATCAGCACCACCTCGTAGACGCCGGCGATGTGCGCCATCACCTCGACGACGCGGCTGTCCTCGGCGCGGGCGAAGCCTTCCAGCCGCTCCAGCAGCTTCACCTTTTCCGCATCGGGCAGCGAGGCGAGCGGATCGGCGGCGCCGTAGAGCGCCGCAGTCGGCCGGCCGGCGAGCAGCGGCACCTGCCGCTGCGCCCCCTGCGCGGCAATGGCGCGCGTGGCCTGTGCCGCCGACTTGAGGGCCGGCAGGGAAATCTCGTCGGAGTAGGCGAAGGCGGTCCTTTCGCCCGAGATGGCGCGCACGCCGACGCCGCTCTCGATGTTGTAGCTGCCCGACTTGACGATGCCCTCCTCCAGGCTCCAGGCCTCGGAGCGGCTGTACTGGAAATACAGGTCGGCGTAGTCGAGCCGGTGGCGATACAGCTCGCCGAAGACGACCTCGAGCTGGCGCGCGGAAAGATCGAAGGGCGCCAGCAGGCGGGATTCGGCGGTGTCGAAGTGGCTAACGGAAGTGGTCATGTCAGAAAAAAGGCTGGCCGCTTTCAACACAGAGGACGCAGAGGCGCAAAGATCGCGGAGAAGGACAATTCGTTGAAATTGCCTTTCCCTGTGTCCTCTGCGATCTCTGCGTTGAGAGGGGTTTCGTTGAAAGCGTTTGGTTCATCAAGAGAATCTCCGGTGTTCCAGCGCCGGCAGGCTGGCGCGCAGTTCGGCGATGCGGGCCGGGTCCGTTTCCGCCACGACCACGCCCGGTCCCTTGGGCAGGCGCCCGAGCACTGCGCCCCAGGGGTCGACTGCCATGCTGTCGCCCCAGGTCATGCGCCCGCTCGGGTGGGTGCCGCCCTGGGCCGCGGCAAGCACGTAGCAGAGGTTCTCCACCGCCCGCGCGCGCAGCAACAGTTCCCAGTGCGCCTGCCCGGTGGTGTGGGTGAACGCCGCCGGCACGACCAGCAGATCCACCGTCCCCATCGCCCGGTACAGCTCCGGGAAGCGCAGGTCGTAGCAGATGGACAATCCCACGCGACCGAACGGGGAATCGAAGATCACGATCTGGCTGCCGGCCTCGATGGTCTGACTTTCATTGTACCGCTCGGTTCCGCTTTGGTAGCCGAACAGGTGAATCTTGTCGTAGCGCGCCACGCGCCGGCCCGCGTCGTCGTGCACCAGACAGCAGTTGCGCACTTTCTCCGGAGTCGAGGCTTCCAGCGGGATCGAGCCGCCGACCAGCCAGATCTTGTGCCGCGCGGCCGTCTCGCGCAGGAAATCCTGCAGCGGGCCTGCGCCGTCCTTCTCGCGGGCCCGCACCTTGGCTGTCTCGTCGCCGGAGATCAGCGGAAAATACTCGGGCAACGCCACCAGCCGCGCACCGCGGTCCGCCGCTTCCGCCACCAGGCGCGCGGCCTCGCGCAGATTCTGCGCAATGTCCGGTCCCGATACCATTTGCACTGCCGCCATCCGGTTCGTGCTCATTGCGCGGTCTCCTCGCGTTTCGCCGCCGCCTGCGGCAGCTTTTCCACCTTCGGATCGCTCCAGCTGCCGGTGATGCCGTACTCGAAGGCGAACATCTGGCCGAGCGGATCCTTCAGGATCTTCTGCGCCAGCCAGGCGGCGGCACCCACCGCCGGATGGGCGATCATGGCGCCGACGGCCACCGTCTCGCCCAGCGCCGGCTCGATGCGCACGCGCAGGTTCTGCGTCTCGGCGGGGACGCTCACCTCGCCCTTCATGAGAATTTTCGCCGAAGGCCCGACGATCTGCAGGTCCTGCGTGCTCATCACCCCGCGCGCCACCCTGGCGCTGCCGGTGATGGAATCGAAGGCGAAACCCTCGCTGAAGATGTCGCGGAAATCCAGGGTGATGCGCCGCGGCAGTGACTGCAGGCTGAGAACGCCGAGCAGACGCCCGACGCCCGGCTCCAGCTTGCTGAACTGGCCGTTCGCAGCCTCCGCCTTGAGGCTGCCGCCGAGCGAAGCAAAGTCGATCTGCGTGGGCGCGCCCGTCCAGGATACCTTCCCCTCCAGCTTCGCCGTGCCGCGCCGCACGGCATCCGCGTAGCCCAGACGCTCCAGCATCCTGCCGATGTCGGTCGCATCGATCCTGAAGCTGAGCTGCGTGCCGTTGTCGCGCCAGACGCCGTCGGAGACCAGCGCGCCGTCGGAATTGACGATGGCCAGCTTGTCCAGCCGCCAGGCATTGTCCGCGTTGGTCGCCGCCAGCTCCAGTTTGCCCAGCTTCTTGCCACGCAGCGTAA
>JBDHRL010000014.1:0-32491 GCA_039807535.1 Rhodocyclaceae bacterium | reverse complement strand
CCGTCCGCTGCGGGAAGCGTCTTCTCGGAGTGGCTGGATGAGCCCGGCGCGCTTGCGCTGTAGGGGCTGAAAACAAAAACGCCCTTTCTCCGGCCGGAGAAAGGGCGTCCGCGGGAAGCGCAGGCCGCTTACTTCAGGTGCTTGTTGACGAGCTTGGTCATCTCGAACATCGAGACCTGGCCCTTGCCACCGAAGATGGCCTTGAGTTTTTCGTCCGCATCGATCATGCGCTTGTTGATGGCATTCTGAAGCTTGTTCTTCTTGATGTAATCCCAGATCTTCTTGGTGATCTCGGTGCGCGGCTGGGCCATCGCGCCGACCACGGCGGCGAGCACGCCAGTCGGGGTCATCGGCTTCATGAAGGCGGGATTCGGCTTGCGCTTCGCGGCCGGCTTCTTGGCGGCCTTTTTCTTGGCGGGGGCTTTCTTCGCGGCGGGCTTCTTGGCAGCGGGCTTCTTGGCGGGGGCTTTCTTGGCGGCCGGCTTCTTGGCGGCGGCTTTTTTCGGTGCGGCTTTTTTGGCTGCCGGCTTCTTGGCGGCGGGTTTCTTAGCAGCGGGCTTCTTTGCTTTCTTGGCTGTGGCCATCTCTACCTCCTGAAAATGTGTTTGGAAAACACCTCGAATCTCCTTGCCGTGTACAGCAAGAATGGAGCGAAGCATGATCATGCCGAAACGATTTGTCAATCACTTTTCAGAGGGAGCCGTAAAATTTTTCACTCGGGTGTTGCGCCCATTTCCGCGCGGCGGATGCTTGCGCGGCAGTCTCGCGCCTTCCCGTCGGCGCGCTCAGGCGCCGCTGTCGAGCCACACGGCGAGACCCTGTGCGTTGAGTTCGAGGTCGCTGGACATCAGGCGGAAAAGCGCGTCCGGAGCCATTTTCCAGCCCTGTCGCCGCGCTTCATCGCGCAGGATGTCGGCGAGTCCGGCCTTGATACTGGCGTGGCGCTCGACACCCGCGCCGCGATGCTGCAGCGCCACTTCGATATGAGCATCGACGAGCCGGTGCAGGTCGGCGCCCAGTCGCGCCACCTCGCGCACCTGGCCGTAGTGGGTGACGTAGATGGCCTCCGGCCGTAACGCCAGCAGCCGGTCGATGGAGGCGTGCATGGCCTGCGGCTCGAACTGCACCGGCGTGGTGGTCGGAAAGACGAACTGATGGCCGTCGACATCCAGTTCGCGGTAGGACAGGCCGAACATGTCGCCGGCGAAGACGTGGCCGGAGCGCCCGTCGCGGATGCAGACGTGATGGCGGGCGTGGCCGGGGGTGTCGAGGAAGTCGAGTTCCCGCCCGCCGAGGCGGATGACGCTTCCTCCGGGCGTTTCCAGGATGCGGTCGGCGGCGACCGGGAGGATGTCGCCGTACATCTGCCGCGCCTGCGCCTCGCCATACACGGCGATGGTGCCGGCGACGAGCCGGGCCGGATCGGCCATGTGGCGCGCGCCGCGCGGGTGCACCGTCAGCCGCGCATTGGGCAGGGCCTGCATGAGCGCTCCGGCGCCGCCGGCATGGTCAAGGTGGATGTGGGTGAGGATGACGTAGTCGACCTGCTCCGGCGACAGTCCCTTGGTCTGCAGGGCGTCCAGCACGATGGGCAGCGCGGCGTTGCTGGCGGTGTCGACCAGGGCGACGCGCCCGGCCTCGACGATGAGGTGGATGGCGGCCAGCTGCGGCCGGACGAAGCCGGAGTCGATGGCGCTGATGCCGTGTTCGTAGTCGGTGATGGCCGGCATGTCGGATTGGAGCGCTGCGTTGCTCCGCTCGCGGGGTGCGTACCCTAAAGATAGGCCTGGCCGATGATCCAGGCAATGGCCGCCATGAAGGCCGAGCAGGGAATGGTCAGGATCCAGGCCCAGACGATGTTGCCGGCCAGCCCCCAGCGCACGGCGGAGAGCTTGCGCGAGGAGCCGACGCCGACGATGGCGCCGGTGATGGTGTGCGTGGTCGATACCGGAATGCCGGCGAGCGAGGCGACGGTCAGGGTGATCGCCCCGCCCGTCTCGGCACAGAAGCCGCCGACCGGCTTCAGCTTGGTCAGGCGCTGGCCCATGGTCTTGACGATGCGCCAGCCGCCGAACAGGGTGCCCAGGCCCATCGCCACATAGCAGGAGAGGATCACCCAGTCGGGCGGCCGCGTGGCGTCGGCGGACAGATATCCGCCCGAGAGCATCAGCAGCCAGATGATGCCTATCGTCTTCTGCGCGTCGTTGGCGCCGTGGCCGAGGCTGTAGTAGCTGGCCGAGAAGAGCTGGATGCGGCGGAACCAGCGATCGACCTTCCGGGCCGGGGTGCGGAAAAGGAGCCACGACATGCCCAGCATCAGCAGCCCGCCCAGAACGAAGCCGAGCAGCGGCGAGACGACGATGAAGAGCAGCGCCTTGCCGATGCCGGCGGCCATCAGTCCGCCGGTGCCGACCTTGGCCACCACCGCGCCGATCAGTCCGCCGATCAGCGCATGCGAGGAGCTGGAAGGGATGCCGTAATACCAGGTGATGAGGTTCCAGAGCAGCGCGCCCATCAGGGCGCCGAAGATGATGTAGTGATCGACGATCGAGGGATCGACGATGCCCTTGCCGATGGTGGCCGCCACCTTGAGCTGGAAGACGAACAGCGCGGCGAAGTTGAAGAAGGCGGCGAAGGCCACCGCATGGTGGGGCTTCAGCACGCCGGTGGAGACGACGGTTGCGATCGAGTTGGCGGCATCATGAAACCCGTTCATGAAGTCGAACGCCAACGCGAGTATGACGAGGAAGACGAAAACCTCGAAGCTCATGGTGTTCTGGGCCAGAGGCGGATCAGGAGTTTTCCAGCACGATGCCTTCGATCAGGTTGGCGACATCCTCGCAGCGGTCGGTGATGCTCTCCAGCAGCTCGTAGACCGAGCGCAGCTTCAGCACCTGGCGCACGTCGGGCTCGTCGCGGAACAGCTTGGCCATGGCCGAGCGCATGACATGGTCGGCCTCCGACTCGAGGCGGTCGATCTCGTCGGTGACGGCCATGATGGCGCGGGCGTTGTCCATGTTGGAGAGCAGGCTCACCGCCTCCTTGACCTTCTCCGCGCAGGCGACGCAGATGTCGGCCAGCTTCTTGGCCTCCGGCGTGACGGCGCGGATGTCGTAGAGGAAGATCGACTGCGCCGCATCCTCGATCAGGTCGAGGATGTCGTCCATGTTGGTGACGAGCAGGTGGATCGTTTCGCGGTCGAGCGGCGTGATGAAGGTCTTGTGCAGCAGCTCGATGGCGGCATGGGTGATCTTGTCGCCGTCCTTCTCGATGGTCTCGATGTTGTAGGCGCGCCGCTCGACGTCGTCGAAGCAGCTCATCAGTTCCGCCAGTTCGCGGCTGGCCCGCAGGATGTCCTCGGCCAGTTCCACGAAGTGCTCGAAGAAGCGGCCTTCCTTCGGCATGAAGTTACCAAACATGCAGAGCCTTGGGTGTCGGTGGATGGGCGAGGCGCATTCTACGCGACCCGGCAGTCCGGGTGTACCCGGCCGGTCAAAGAATTTCGAGCAGCTCGACCTCGAAGAGCAGCGTTGCATTCGGCGGAATCACGCCGCCGGCGCCGCGCGCGCCGTAGCCCAATTCGGGCGGTATCGTCAGCTTGCGCACGCCGCCCACCCGCATGCCCTGCACGCCCTCGTCCCAGCCGCGGATGACGTGGCCGGCGCCGAGGGGAAACTCGAAGGGCTCGTCGCGATCCTTGCTCGAATCGAATTTCGTGCCGTCGACGAGCCAGCCGGTGTAATGCACCGAGACGGTTTGTCCCGGCGCCGCGGCCTCGCCGCTGCCGAGGCTGACATCGTCGCAAATCAGCCCGCGGGATGTGGTGATCTGGCTCATGGAGCTTCCTTTCTGAAAGAAAGGGTCATTTTAGCTTGCATCGGGCGGCGAACTGCTGGCGGAATTTCGCCAGCTTGGGCGCCACGACGAACTGGCAGTAGGGCTGCCGGGAATTGTTGCGGAAGTATTCCTGGTGATAATCCTCGGCCGGGAAAAACTGTCCGGCCGGCGCCAGTTCGGTGACCACCGGCGCGCCGAAGGTGTCGGCGGCGGCGAACCCGGCCAGCAGGGCCTGCGCCACGGCCGCCTGTTCGGCAGAATGCGTGAAGATGGCCGAGCGGTACTGCGAGCCGACATCGTTGCCCTGGCGGTCGGGCGTCGTCGGGTCGTGGATGGCGAAGAACACCTCGAGAAGCTCTCGATAGCCGATGCGGGCCGGATCGAAAGTCAGTCGCACCACCTCGGCGTGGCCGGTCTCGCCCGAGCACACGCTGCGGTAATCGGGACTCGCCGTGTGCCCGCCGGCATAGCCGGAGACGACGCCGATGACGCCATCCAGTTCATCGAACACTGCCTCCAGGCACCAGAAGCAGCCGCCGGCGAGTGTGGCGAATGCAAGTCCGGCGGGCGGCGCCTCAGGCGGCATGGTAGCCGGTGACACGTTCGACCTCGTTCTTCGAGCCGAGGATGACGGCGACACGCTGGTGCAGGGCCGTCGGCCGGATGTCGAGGATGCGGCTGCGGCCATCGCTGGCGCCGCTGCCGGCGCCGCCGAGCATGCCGGCCAGTTCCCCCTTGCCGATGGCGATGGAGATGGCCTTGCAGGCGCGCGAGACGACTTCGATGAGCAGTCGCAGGTCGGCGTTGATCCAGTCCTTCTGCCGTTCCTGCTCGATGAGGTACTGCATGAGGGTGATGCGGCGCATCGGCTTCGCTCCCGGGACAATTGCCGAAAGTCGCGATTATCCGGGTTTCGCGGGGGCCCTGCATCCCTGCGCTAAAATCGGACATGCACGTCATCGTCCTCGGTGCCGGCCTGGCCGGCGTCACCAGCGCTTGGTATCTGCGGCAGGCCGGCCACGCCGTCACCGTCGTCGACCGCCAGCCCGCCGCCGGGCTGGAGACGAGTTACGCCAACGGCGGGCAGGTTTCGGCCAGCCATCCGGAGCCCTGGGCCAACCCCGGCGCCCCCGCGCAAGTGCTGCGCTGGCTCGGCCGCGAGGATGCGCCGCTGCTGTTCCGCCCGCGCCTGGACTGGAGCCAGTGGTCCTGGGGGCTGCGTTTCCTGCTGGAATGCCGGCCGGGCCGTACGCGGCGGAACACCGCCGCCATCGCCCGGCTCGCCCTGCACAGCCGAGACAGCCTGCGCGCGCTCGTGGCGCAGACGGGAATCGAATACGATCGCCTGCGCAAGGGCATCCTGCATCTTTTCTTCAGCCAGCACGAATTTTCCCGCGCCGGCCCGCGGGCCGCACTGCTGCACGGTTTCGGCATGCGCGCCGAGGTGCTCGATGCGCGCGGCTGCATGGGCCTCGAACCGGCCCTGGCGCACTCGCGGGACACCCCGCACGGCGGGCTGTATGCGCCGGACGATGAAACGGGCGACGCCCTGATCTTCACGCAACGGCTCGCCGAGCTGTGCCGGCAGGCCGGCGTGACGTTTCATTTCGAGACGGGCGTCACCGCTCTGGTTCCGGGCCGCAGCGGCATTGTCGCGGCCGGGATTCTGGATGCGGCCGGCGAGGCCGGCGAACTGTGCGGCGACGCCTATCTGGTCGCGTTGGGCAGCCACAGCGCTGCCCTGGTACGCCCCTTGGGCGAGCGGCTGCCGATCTATCCGGTCAAGGGCTACTCGGTGACCCTGCCGCTGGATGAAGGCAGCGCGGCGCCCGCCGTCAGCATCACCGACGAATCGCGCCGCATCGTTTTCTCGCGCCTGGGCAGCCGGCTGCGGATAGCCGGCACGGCGGAGCTGACGGGGTTCGACGCCAGCGTCAGCGCCGGCCGCTGCGCCGCCATCCTGCGCAGGGCACAGGCGCTCTTCCCGCGGCTCGCGCCGGCCGGCGAGGCGGAATACTGGGCCGGCCTGCGCCCCGCCACACCGGGCAACGTGCCGATCATCGGCCGCGGCCGGGTCGCCAATCTCTACTACAACACCGGCCACGGCACTCTGGGCTGGACCCTGGCCTGCGGCTCGGGCCGGGCGATTGCCGACCTCGTCGTCGGCCGAACACCTGAGGTCGAATTCCCGTTTAACCGCCTATAATGACAGCATGAAGCACACGTCTTACCTGTTTGCCGCCCTGCTCCTCCTTGCGCCGGCCGCCCAGGCGCAGCCGACCTACTGCAGGGACATCGGCGGCAACAAGACCTACTGCACCGGCGGCACGGTCATCCATCACGGCAGCGGGACGACGATCATCCAGAATCATGCGCCGCCCATGCAGCCGCAACCTTCCGCCACGCTGCCCAATCCGCTCCTGCAGAACAATGCCCTGCCGGTGCTGAACGCGCCCTATTCGGGAGCGGGCACGCAAGGCATGTTGCCCGCTCAGCCCGCTCCGGCCATTTCACCCGAAATGGCGGTACCGCAGGCCGCGCCGGTGATCGTGGTCCCGTCCGGTCGCGGCCGCGTCTGCCACCAGTTTGGCAACACGCTCGTCTGCAACTGACAACCGCTTTTGCGCGGGCCGGGATCCCGGCCCGCCGGCGTTGCCGCCGTCCCGCACGGACTGACTTTTTCACACATGCCGCTCGGCACACTCTACGTCGATTTCAATTCCTACTTCGCCTCGGCCGAGCAACAGCTTGACCCGCGGCTGCGCGGCCGGCCGGTCGCTGTGCTGCCGGTGATGGCCGAGACGACCTGCTGCATCGCCGCCAGCCACGAGGCCAAGCGCTACGGCGTGAAAACGGGAACGATCGTTGCCGACGCCAGGAAGCTGTGTCCGGATATCCGCTTCGTCGAGGCCCGTCCGGCGGCCTATGTCGAACTGCACCACCGTCTGGTCGACGCGATCGAGTCCTGTCTGCATGTCGAGCGCGTCATGTCCATCGACGAGGTGGCCTGCCGGCTGACGGGCAGCGACCGCCGGCGCGGCCGCGCCCTCGCGCTGGCGGACCGGATCAAGGGCGCCATCACCGAGCGGGTCGGCAGCGAACTGCGCAGTTCGATCGGCATCGCGCCGAACCTCTTTCTCGCCAAGGTCGCCTCCGACATGCAGAAGCCGAACGGCTGCGTCGTCATCGAGGACGCGGACCTGCCCGAATGCCTCTACGGCCTCGCGCTG
Organism: Rhodocyclaceae bacterium; assembly: GCA_039807535.1. Lineage (GTDB taxonomy): Bacteria > Pseudomonadota > Gammaproteobacteria > Burkholderiales > Rhodocyclaceae > Desulfobacillus. Next base: position 25,424 of record JBDHRL010000014.1, on the reverse strand, counting down.
CGGGACCTGTGCGGCATCGGCAAGGCCATGGAGCAACGCCTGCACCGCGCCGGCATCCGCACGGTGCGCGACCTGTGTGCCGCGAGCCGCGAAGGCCTGCGCCACGCCTGGGGCAGCGTCGAGGGCGAACGCTTCCATGCAAGGCTGCGCGGCGAGGAAGTCCCCGACCTGCCCTCGCAGCGCGGCAGCATCGGCCATTCCCATGTTCTGCCGCCGGAACGGCGCCATCCGCAGGCGGCCTTGTCCATTCTGCATCGCCTCCTGCAGAAGGCGGCGATGCGCCTGCGCAGCCACGGCTGCGTTGCCGGCGCGATGCAGGTGAAGGTCGGCTTTCGCGGCCGCGACGGCTGGGCCCGGCAGGCCCGTTTCGAGGCGACCAGCGACACGCTGGAATTGCTGGAAGTGCTGGAAAATCTGTGGCGGGAGTTCCCGCGCGGCGAACCGCAGCCATGGTCCGTGGCCGTCAGCCTCTCGAGGCTCGGCGCGGCGGGGCAGGCCGCGCGCACTTTGTTCGCGGCGGGCCGCAGCCACGACAAGCTGAACGCCATCATCGACTCGCTCAACCTGCGCTACGGCAAGAACACCCTCTACTTCGGCGGCGCCCACGCCGCCCTGCAGGCTGCGCCGATGCGCATCGCCTTCGGCCACATCCCCGATCTCGAGATCGAGGGGGACCATTGAGCCTCGTGCATAGACCTGCATGGGGCGTGTCAGCCATTTATCCGATTCTCAATAATCTCCCATCGGCGAAATGCGGAACGCCCGGACGTTTCAAGGCAAACCCGCGCATGGGTGCGGAAGCCGGCCGGCCGTGAAAGCGCCGCTCGAGGCCGATGATGCCGCCGGCGGCAAGCGCGCCCGCGAGGTGTGTTGCGATCAGGAAAAAATCATCGCCCATTGATTCGCCTTCCCGTTCTTCCCGGGGCAAGCTGCCGCGGGGCGTTTCGGGATAATGGCGGGTCGCCGTTATTTCAATCGCGGACCGGGACGCCGGCCCCGGCGCAAGCCGGCCAGCGGCGCCAGCAGTCCGACGGCAACCAGCAACAGGGCGGCGGCATTGCCCCAGCGCACGTAAGGCGTGGCGCCGGCATGGCCGCTCACCTCGCCGACCAGGGCATCCTCGCGAAAGGGCGGCAGCACGCGCTCGACGCGCCCGCGCGGGCTGACGATGGCGGTCATGCCGGTGTTGGTGGCGCGCAACATGTAGCGGCCGGTCTCGAGGGCGCGCATCTGGGCGATCTGCAGGTGCTGCGGCTGGGCGAGCGAATCGCCGAACCAGGCGGTGTTGGAAAGGTTCACCAGCAGCGTCGCCTCGGGCAGGGCGCGGATGACCTCCTCGCCGAAGACGTCCTCGTAGCAGATGTTCACCGCCACCTTCTCTCCGGCCAGCGACATCGCCGGCTGGACCGCGGCGCCGGGCGTGAAGTCGGACATGGGTATCTTCAGCAGGGCCAGGGTCCAGGCGAAGGCCGGCGGGGTGAATTCGCCGAAGGGCACCAGGTGGCGCTTGCTGTAGGTCTGCAATCCTTCCGGCGCGAAGCCGGCAGCGCTGTTGTAGTAGCGCCCCTGTGCATCCTGCGCCGCAATCCCCAGCAGCACCTCGCCCCTGCCGTCGAGGGCGGCGCGGCGCAACTCGGCCGCATAGTCGCGCGGCATCTGGTCGAGCATCAGCGGCAGTGCCGTCTCGGGCAGCACGATCAGTTGCGCCGGATGGGACCGGGCCAGCCGCAGGTAGGTCTCCAGCGACTGCTGCAGCCGTTCCGGCTTCCATTTCAGGCTTTGTTCGATGCTGCCCTGCAGGAGGCTCACCGAAATCGGCTTGCCGGACGGCTGCGTCCATTCGATCGTCGACAGCCCGGCGCCGACCGCCAGCAGCAGGGCCAGCGCCGCGCCGGCAGGCAGCCAGCGTTCGCGCCGGTGAAAACGCCCCGGCGTTTCAGAGGAGGCTAATGCCCGTGAAACGGGCGTTATGCCGGAACCAAAAGTCAGTCCCGCCAGGGCGGCGATCAGGGCGGCAACGAAGCCGACGCCATACACGCCGGCGAGCGGCGCATAACCGGCGAGCGGGCTGGGCGGCGTCTGGGCGTAGCCGAAGGCCAGCCACGGAAACCCTGTCAGGATCCAGCCGCGCAGCCACTCCGCCAGAGTCCAGGCGCCGGCGGCGAGCAGCGCATCCGTCAGCAGGCGGCCGCTGCGCAAACGGGCGAACAGATAGCCTGCCAGGGCCGGATACAGCGCCATGCCGCAGCAGAACAGCGCCGCGGCCAGCAATGCCAGCAGCGAGGGCATGCCGCCGAAGACATGCATGCTGACATACACCCAGGAGACGCCGGCGAGGAAGAGGCCGGCGCCGAAGGCAAAGCCGAGCAGGGCGGCCCGCCGCGGCGCGGCATCGCGCCAGAGCCGGATCAGCGCGGCGAGGGTGAGGATCGGCAGGGGGAAGAGCAGGAAGGGCGCGAAGCCGAGGACCGATGCCGCGCCGAGCAGGAAGGCGGCCGCGGGAAGGGCCCCGCGGCTCATGCCGCCTGGTGCGGGCGGTCCACCAGCAGCGTGTGCACCCGCCGGCTGTCGGCGCGCAGCACCCGGATGCGCAGGCCGTCGATCTCGACGGTTTCGCCGCGCTTGGGCAGGCGGCCGAGCTGGCGGATCACCATGCCGCCGACGGTGTCGTACTCCTCGTCGCTGAACCGCGTGCCGAAAGCGACGTTGAAATCGGCGATTTCGGTGGTGGCCTTGACGCGGTAATGGCCGGCCTGGTCGAGCAGGATGTTGTCGGCGGCCTCGTCGAAATCGTACTCGTCCTCGATGTCGCCGACGATCTGCTCGAGCACGTCCTCGATGGTCACCAGCCCGGCGACGCCGCCGTATTCGTCCACCACGATGGCCATGTGGTTGCGCGAGGCGCGAAACTCGCGCAGCAGGACGTTGAGCCGCTTCGATTCGGGAATGAAGATCGCCGGGCGCAGCATGTCACGCACGGCGACGTCCTCGCCGGCATGCAGGCGCAGCAGGTCCTTGGCGAGCAGGATGCCGATGACGTCGTCCTTGTTCTCGCCGGTGACGGGAAAACGGGAGTGACCGGTCTCGATCGCCTTGGCCGTCATGGCCGCCGCGGAATCGCCGATCGGGATCACCTCCATCTGGGCGCGCGGAACCATGACGTCTTCCACCTGCATGTCGGAGACGGCCAGCGCACCCTCGATGATGGAGAGCGCGTCGGCGTCGAGCAGGTTGCGCTCGTAGGCGGCGTGCAGCACGGCGACGAGCTGCTCGCGGTCCTCCGGTTCGCGCAGCAGCAGCGCGGAGAGGCGTTCGAGCAGCGAAGGGCGGCCGGGAGAAGGGTCCATGGTCAGAAGTCAGTAAGGATCGGGATAGCCGAGCCGGGCCAGTATCTCGCGTTCCCTGCGCTCCATGATGCGGGACTCGGCTGCCGTCTCGTGATCGTACCCCTGCAAATGCAGCATACCATGCACGACGAGGTGGGCGAAATGGGCGGCCGGCATCTTGCCCTGCGCCGCCGCCTCGCGCAGCACCACCGGCAGGCAGAGCACCAGGTCGCCGGCGAGCACAGGCTTCCGCGCGTAGGGGAAAGTCAGCACGTTGGTGGCGTGGTCCTTGTGCCGGTATTGCGCATTGAGATTGCGGCCCTCCGCCTCGTCGACCAAGCGCACGGTCAGCTCCGCCGCGCCGGGCCGGGTTGCGCGCACCCACCGGCGCACCTCGGCGCGCGCCGGCAGCGAGTCCCCCTCGACGGCGTACTGCACGCTGAGGCTAAGCCGCGCCGCTGTCGCGGGCCTTTTCGTGCTTTTCATAGGCGGCGACGATGCGCGCCACCAGCGGATGGCGCACCACGTCGGAGGCTTCGAACCCGGTGAAGGCGATGCCGCGGACTTCGCGCAGGATGCGCGAGGCCTCGATCAGCCCGCTCTTCATGCCGCGCGCGAGGTCGATCTGCGTGACGTCCCCGGTGACCACCGCCCGGGCGCCGATGCCGATGCGCGTGAGGAACATCTTCATCTGCTCCGGCGTGGTGTTCTGCGCCTCGTCGAGGATGATGAAGGCGTGGTTGAGCGTGCGCCCGCGCATGTAGGCGAGCGGCGCGATCTCGATGGCCTGCCGCTCGAAGAGTTTCGCCACCTTGTCGAAGCCCATCAGGTCGTAGAGCGCGTCGTAGAGCGGACGCAGATACGGATCGACCTTCTGCGCGAGGTCGCCCGGCAGGAAGCCGAGGCGCTCGCCGGCCTCGACCGCGGGGCGCGTCAGCACGATGCGGCTGACCTGGTCGCGCTCGAAGGCGTCCACGGCGGAGGCGACGGCGAGATAGGTCTTGCCGGTGCCGGCCGGGCCGATACCGAAGGTGATGTCGTGCTCCTGGATCTGGCGCAGGTACTGCACCTGGCGCGGCGTGCGTCCGTGCAGTTCCGGCTTGCGCGTGAGCAGTCCCGGCTGGCCGGCCTGGCCGCGCCCGGCCAGCTGCCCCAGTTCCACCAGGCCGAGCTGGATGGCGTCGATGGACAGATGCGCGTCGGCCGCGGCATAGAAATGTTGCAGGGCGTTCGCCGCCTGTGCCGCCTGGGCCGGCCGGCCGCGCACGGTGAAGCGTTCGCCGCGGCGGGCGATGGCGACGTCGTAGGCCGCCTCGATCTGGCGCAGGTTCTCGTCGAGCGCGCCGCACAGGTTGGCCAGCCGCTGGTTGTCCACGGGAGAGAGCAGCACTTCGACCGGTTTGGCCTTCACGATTCGCGGGTAACGATCTCGCCGCGCAGGGAATGCGGCAGGGCGGCGGTGATGACGACGTCGACGAAGCCGCCGATGAGGCGAGGATGGCCGGCGAAGTTGACGATGCGGTTGTTGTCGGTGCGGCCGGCGAGTTCCGCCGCGTCCTTCTTCGAGGCGCCCTCGACGAGAACGCGCTGCAGCGTGCCGATCATCGATGTACTGATGGCCTGCGCCTGTTCCTCGATGCACTTCTGCAGGCGCATCAGCCGCCGCGCCTTCAGGTCCTGCGGCGTGTCGTCGGCCAGCTCCGCCGCCGGCGTACCGGGGCGCGGGCTGAAGAGGAAGCTGAAGGAGGCGTCGAAGCCGATGTCCTCGATCAGCTTCATGGTGGCCTCGAAATCGGCCTCCGTCTCGCCGGGAAAGCCGACGATGAAATCGGTCGACAGCGACAGGCCGGGCCGGGCCGCGCGCAGCTTGCGCACGACGGACTTGTATTCGAGCACGGTGTAGCCGCGCTTCATCGCCGCCAGCATGCGATCCGAGCCGGATTGCACCGGCAGGTGCAGGTGGGAGACCAGCTTGGGCAGGCGGGCGTAGGCCTCGATCAGGCGCGGTGTCATCTCGCGCGGATGCGAGGTGGTGTAGCGGATGCGCTCGATGCCGGGGAGTTCGTGCACGCACTCGAGCAGGAAGGCGAAGTCCGCGGTTCCGCCGTCTTCCATCGTTCCGCGATAGGCATTCACGTTTTGCCCGAGCAGGGTGATTTCGCTGACGCCCTGCGCCGCCAGGCCGGTGATTTCGGCCAGCACGTCGCCGAGCGGCCGCGAGATCTCCTCGCCGCGGGTGTAGGGCACGATGCAGTAAGTGCAGAACTTGCTGCAACCTTCCATGACCGAGACGAAGGCCTTGCCGCCCTCGACGCGCGCCGGCGGCAGGGCGTCGAACTTCTCGATCTCGGGAAAGGAAACGTCCACCTGCGGCCGGCCGGAGGCGCGCCGCTCGCGGATCAGCTGCGGCAGGCGGTGCAGGGTCTGCGGCCCGAAAACGACGTCGACGTAGGGCGCGCGGCGGACGATGGCATCGCCTTCCTGGCTCGCCACGCAGCCGCCGACGCCGATGACGAGCCCGGGCTTGGCCTGCTTCAAAAGCCGCACGCGGCCGAGGTCGTGAAAGACCTTCTCCTGCGCCTTCTCGCGCACCGAGCAGGTGTTGAAAAGGATGACATCGGCGTCCTCGGGGGAATCGGTCTTGACGAGGCCCTCGGCGGCGAGCACGTCGGCCATGCGGTCCGAATCGTACTCGTTCATCTGGCAGCCGAAGGTCTTGATGTAAAGCTTCTTGGTCACTACTGCCTGGATGGGGTCGAGGATTTCTTCTGCCTGATGAGCTGGTCGGCAACCTCTGCTTCTTCCTGCGTCAGCACCCAGACGCGCTGCACCGAGCCGTATTCGTCGGTCTTGTAGAGTACCGGGACCGGGCTCTGCACGGACATGGGCATGACGATGCGGTTTTGCGTGTCGCGGATCTGCAGGCCGGCGGACAGGCGCAGGGTCTTGTCGCCGAACTGGGCGTAGCCGTTGCTTGGCGGGCCCATGACCGCGAGCGGCCCGTTCTGCAGGGCCGGCCGTACGATGCCGGGCGGCGCGGTGGGCGGCGGCAGCGGCGCGGGGGTCGCCGCCGACTCGAGAATGCTGTCGATGATGCTGCTCAGGATCGCCGATATGATGGGGTTCATGCGCGCCTTTTCGCCATGATATGAGGCGATTATAGCGAACCGCCGGGCTCTTGCCGGAAAGGGGTGGTGGTGATGGGCAGAATCGAACTGCCGACCTAGGGGTTATGAATCCCTCGCTCTAACCGACTGAGCTACATCACCATGTGGGAAGGGGGCGAATTATCGTTGCGGGGCAAGACCTTGTCAAGGTTGGGCGATGCGCGTCACAATGCCGGACCGATCCTTTCCCAGACTGAAAATTGCGCTTCGACATCCTTATCGTCGGTGCCGGCCTGGCCGGCGCGAGCCTGGCCGCCGCCTTGCGGGGCAGCCGCTATCGCATTGCCTTGATAGAAGGCCGTCTGCCCGAGCCTGCAGTCGCCGGTTGGGACAGCCGCGTCTATGCCGTCAACCCCGCCGCGCGGGATTTTCTGCGGGAGATCGGCGCCTGGCAGCACTTCGACCCTGCCCGGCTCACGCCGGTCCATGACATCCAGGTCCGCGGCGACGGCGATGGCCGCCTCGATTTTTCGGCCTGCGACAGCGGCATCGACGCGCTTGCCTGGATCGTCGAATCCGGCCTCATGCAGCGCGAGCTGCAGGAGACCGTCAAGCGCCAGGGCAACCTGTCGCTCTTCTGCCCGGCGCGGCCGCAGCGCCTCGAGATGCGCGAGGACGCCGTCCTGCTGGGACTGACTTCCGGCGAGACGCTGGAAGCGGCGCTGGTGGTGGGCGCCGACGGCGCCGACTCGTGGGTGCGCGGGCAGGCAGGCCTCCACGCCGATACCCTGCTCTATGGCGAGATGGGCGTGGTGGCGAATTTCGAGTGCGGGAAGCCGCACCACAACACCGCTTTCCAGTGGTTCCGCTCCGACGGCGTGCTGGCCTGGCTGCCGCTGCCGGGCCAGCGTATTTCGGTGGTCTGGTCGACGCCGGAAGCCCATGCCCGCGAACTCCTTGATCTCGATGCGGCGGCGTTTTGCCGGCGCGTCGCCGACGGCGGCGGGGAGCGGCTTGGCGCGCTCCGGCTCATGGCGCCGCCAGCCGCCTTCCCGCTGCGGCTGACGCGCGTGCCGCGCATCGTCGCGCCGCGGCTGGCCCTCGTCGGCGATGCCGCGCACGCCATTCACCCGCTGTCCGGGCACGGCATCAACCTCGGCTTTCTCGATGCGCGCGAGTTGGCGCGGAACATCCTCGCCCTGCCTGAATACTGCGATTGCGGCGACGGGCGGGCGCTGCGGCGCTATGCGCGGGCACGCGCGGAGGAGGTCGCCTTGCTACAATGGACCACGCATGGACTGCAAAGGCTGTTCCGGCCGCGGCATCCCGTCCTGGCTTGCCTTCGCAACCTCGGATTGAACCTCACCGACAGCCTGCCTGTCCTACGCAACACGCTGGTGCGCTATGCGCTCGGCTGAACCCATTTTCCCGGAGACATCATGTTCAAGCGCTTATTCCCAAGCACCTGCCTCGCCCTCCTGCTGCTCGCCGCCGGCGCCGCCCGCGCGGATGAAGGGTCGGTGAAGAAGTCCGTCGAAGCCTGGATGGGCGGCAAGGTCGATGCGGTCAGGAAGGCGGGAGTGCTCGGCCTCTACGAGATCCAGGTCGGCCACGATCTCTATTACACCGACGAGAAGGTCAGCCTGTTCTTCGACGGCAGCCTCATCGACACCAAGACGCGCAAGAACCTCACCCAGGAGCGTCTGAACAAGCTCTCCGCCATCAACTTCTCCGACCTGCCGCTGGAATATGCCGTGAAGACCGTCAAGGGCGACGGCAAGCGCGTCTTCGCCACCTTCGAGGATCCGAATTGCGGCTATTGCAAGAAACTGGCGAAGGAGATGGACGGCATGGACAACGTGACCATCTATACCTTCCTGCTGCCGATCCTGTCGCCGGACTCCGTCAGCAAGTCGAAGGCGGTCTGGTGCTCGGCCGATCGCGCCAGGGCGTGGCGCGAGCTCATGGTCAACAACGTGCCGCCGGCCGCGGCAAACTGCGATGCGCCGGTCGACAAAGTGATGGCGCTCGCCCAGAAATACAACATCCGCGGCACGCCGACGATCTTCCTCGCCAACGGCGAGCGCATCCCGGGCGCCCTTCCCGCCGCCCAGCTCGAGCAGAAACTGGCGCAGGCCAAATAAGCCTGCGCACGCCGATGCTGCGACTGATCCTTCTCGTACTGGCCGTGCTGGCGGCCGGCTGTGCCGACCCGAAGCCGCAATTCGCCAACGCCGACCTCTCCTATGCCGACTTCGGCAAGGACTTCGCCCTCACCGACCACAACGGCAAATCGCGCACGCTGGCGGATTTCCGCGGCAAGGCGGTGGTGATCTTTTTCGGCTACACGCAATGCCCCGACGTCTGCCCGACGACCATGACCGGCATGGCCGAGGCGATGAAGCTGCTCGGCGCGGATGCCGCCAGGGTGCAGGTGCTGTTCGTCACGGTGGATCCAGAGCGCGACACCCAGCAGCTGCTGGCCCAATACGTGCCGGTCTTCAATCCGAATTTCCTCGGCCTGTACGCGGATTCCCAGACCATCGCCAAGACGGCGCAGGCGTTCCGCGTCTTCTACAAGAAGCAGCCCGGCAGCACGCCCACCACCTATACGGTGGACCATACCGCCGGCAGCTACGTCTATGACCCGCAGGGCAGGCTGCGCCTCTACATCAAGCACGGCGAGAAACCCGAACTGATCGCCCAGGATCTCAAGCTGCTGATTGCCGGCAAGTGAGGCGCTGCAAGCAAAAAGGCCGCTGCGATGCCTGCAGCGGCCTTGTGTTTTCGGGCGGTACGCTCAGACGGCGTGCGCCAGCATGCCTTTCATCTTCCGCATGGCTTTTGCCTCGATCTGGCGGATGCGCTCGGCCGAGACGCCGTATTCGTCCGCCAGTTCGTGCAAGGTGGCCGCTTCGCCCTCGGCCAGCCAGCGCCGCCGGATGATGCGACGGCTGCGTTCATCCAGTTGCGCCAGGGCCTGCTTCAGGCCCTCGTCCCGCAGGCGCTCCATCTCGTGTCTCGCCAGCGCTTCCGAAGGCTCCTCGGCCGGATCGGCCAGGTAGGCGATCGGGGCGAAGGAATCCTCCTCGTCCTCGACGCTGCCTTCCATGGCAATGTCGCGGCCGGAGAGGCGCGTTTCCATCTCGCGCACTTCCTCCGGCTTGACGCCGAGTTGCCTGGCCACGGCGCCGACTTCCTCGCCGGTCATGGTGTTGAGGCCCTGCTTGAGGCTGCGCAGGTTGAAGAACAGCTTGCGCTGCGCCTTGGTCGTGGCGATCTTCACCAGTCGCCAGTTGCGCAGGATGTATTCGTGGATTTCCGCCTTGATCCAGTGGATGGCGAACGACACCAGACGCACGCCCCGCTCGGGATCGTAGCGCTTGACCGCCTTCATCAGGCCCACGTTACCCTCCTGGATCAGGTCGGCGTGCGGCAGGCCGTAGCCCAGATAGCCACGTGCCACCGAAACCACGAGGCGAAGATGGGACAGCACCAGCCCGCGCGCCGCATCGAGGTCGCCGTCCTGGCGGAAACGCCGTGCCAGATCCAGTTCTTCCTGTTCGGTCAGGAGCGGAAACCGGTTCGCCGTCTGGATATAGCTTTCCAGATTGCCGACGGCCACGGGTATGGGCAGATTCATGGTGCGGGTCATAAGATTTCAACCTCCTAAAGCAATTTTAGCACTCACAACGATAGAGTGCCAAAGCGCCGGGAAGTTCCCGGCAAAAAAATGCAACAACTCATTGAATAATTAGCTAATACCGCAAATGACGCTGCAGGGAAAGCCAGGCGCCCGCCCACCCGAGGAAGGCCGCCAATCCGAAAAGCAGGACAGAGTCGGCCAGGGGGAGGATGTGCAGGGTGAATTCGATGCCATACAGTCCGGCCAGTTCGCTGACCGGCCCACGCAGGAGGAAGGTGGCGCACAGCACGGCCAGCCAGGCCGCCAGCCCGCCGGCCAGGCCCTGCAAGGCCCCGAAGTAATAGAAGGGCCGGCGGATGAATGCGTCGGTGGCGCCGAGCAGGCGGCTTACCTCGATTTCCGCATCCTGCGTCAGAATCTGCAACCGGATGGTATTGAAGGTGACGGCGACGAGAGCCACCCCGAGCACGATCGCCAGGAGGCTGATGGCCAGCCGGACCAGGCGCAGCAGGGCGTCGAGCTTCCTGACCCAGGCGGAATCGAGTTGCACGTGCTCGACCTTGGGATAATGGACGAATTCGGCGCGCATGGCTTCGAGCGCCTCGGGCGCCTCATCGCGTGGTGCCACGACGAAGGCGTCCGGGAAGGGATTGCGCGGCAGGCTTTCGATCACTTCCTCGAGGCCTTCGCTGCCCTTGAGGCGGCGCAGCGTTTCCTCGCGCGGCACCAGGCGAACCTTCGATGTCTGCGGATGCCTTCTCAGCAGCGACTCGACCTCGGCGACGTCCTTCTTGGCCGCGTCGAGGGCCATGAACACGGAAATCTGCGGCGTGGCGGCGATGCGCTGGGCGAGGCGCTGGAAATTGGCGAGCATCATCTCGCCGCCGGCGGGCAGGGCCAGGGCGATGCCCAGCACCAGGGCGCCGAGCAGGGTGTTCAGCGGGGTGGCCGCCAGGCGGCGCCACGCCTGTGCCGCTGCCTGCCGATGATGCAGCAGCCAGCCTTTCATGGCAGCAACCTGCCGTGCGAGAGCGAAACGCGCCGCGTCATGCAGTGCGCGAACAGCGCCTCGTGGTGAGTGGCCACCAGCACGGTCACGCCGACCTGGTTGAAGGCGTGGAACATCGCGGCGATGTCGCGCGCCGTGTCGTCGTCGAGGTGGGCGGTCGGCTCGTCGGCGATCAGGATCGAGGGCCGCGCCACCACGGCACGGGCAATGGCAAGGCGCTGCTGCTCGCCGCCGGAGAGCGCCACCGGCATGGCCTTCTCGCGCTCGAGCAGGCCGACCTTGTCGAGCGCGGCGCGCACGCGCCGTCCGGCGTCGCGCACGGCCACGCCGGCTATCGCCAGCGGCAGCATGACGTTGTCGAAGGCGCTGCGGTCGAAGAGCAGCTTCTGATCCTGGAAGATCATGCCGATATTGCGTCGCAGAAAGGGCACCGCGGCGCGCTTCAGCGCGGCGACGTTCTGGCCGTTCACGACGACCGTCCCCTGCGTCGGGCGCTCGATGGCGGGGATCAGCTTGAGAAGCGTGCTCTTGCCGGCGCCGGAATGGCCGGAGAGGATGACCATCTCGCCGGATTCGACGGAAAAAGTCAGTTCCGCCAGGGCGGCGATACCGCCGGGGTAGCGCTTGCCGACCTGCTCGAACCGGATCATGCCTTCTCGAACAGCGCGTCGACAAAGTCGCGCGCCGAGAAAGGCTGCAGGTCGTCGATGTCCTCTCCGACGCCGATGTAGCGCAAGGCGATGGGGCGGCCGGCGGGTTGCTGGCGCGCGATGGCGGCGAGGATGCCGCCCTTGGCGGTGCCGTCGAGCTTGGTGACGACGAGTCCGGTGACGCCGATGGCGGCATCGAAGGCCTTCACCTGGGCGAGCGCGTTCTGGCCGATGTTGGCGTCGAGCACCAGCAGTACCTCGTGCGGCGCCGTCGGCTCGGCCTTGCTGATGACGCGCTTGACCTTGGCGATTTCCTCCATCAGGTGCAGCTGCGTCGGCAGGCGGCCGGCGGTGTCGGCCAGCACCACGTCGATGCCGCGCGCCTTGGCGGCGTTTACCGCATCGAAAATCACGGCGGCCGGGTCGCCCGACTCCTGGGCGATGACCGCGACGTCGTTGCGCTCGCCCCAGATGGCGAGCTGTTCGCGCGCCGCGGCGCGGAAGGTGTCGCCGGCGGCGAGCAGCACCGACTTGCCCTGTGCCTGGAAATGCCTGGCCAGCTTGCCGATGGAGGTCGTCTTGCCCGAGCCGTTCACGCCGGCGACCATGACGATGAAGGGCTTGTGGGAGGAAACGTCGAGCGGCTGTTCCAGCGGGGCGATCAGCTTCAGCAGGAGTTCGCCTAGCGCCTGGCGCAGCTGCTCGCCGGTCTCCAGCTTGTCGCGACGCACGGCCGCCTTCAGCTCGTCGAGCAGATACTGCGTTGCCTCGACGCCGACATCGGCCATGATGAGCGTGGTTTCCAGCTCTTCCAGCATTTCCTCGTCGATGCGCCGCACGAACAGGCCGCCCAGCTGGGCGCGCGTGCGCGAGAGGCCGGCCTTCAGGCGCTCGCCCCAGGACGGTCGCGGCTCGGCGGGGCTGTCGGACTTCTTCAGGAAACCAAACATGGAAAGCGATGGTCTGTATCGTCGCGGGGCCGATCCCCGTGCGAAAATGGCGCTGCAAATTTTAACAGAAGTGCGAAAGCCCCCCATGACGATCAGGTTATTCATTGCAACGGCCCTGGCCCTGGCGGCCGCCGCGGCGCAGGCGAATCCCTACGAGAAGATGCTGGCCAACGGCCTGCGCGTCATCGTGCAGGAGGACCGCCGCGCGCCGACGGCGGTGCACATGGTCTGGTATCGTGCCGGCAGCATGGACGAGGTGGATGGCACTTCCGGCGTTGCCCATGTCCTCGAGCACATGATGTTCAAGGGCACGAAGACCCTCAAGCCGGGCGAATTCAACCGGCGCATCGCCGATGCCGGCGGCCGCGACAACGCCTTCACCAGCCTCGACTACACGGCCTACTTCCAGCAGGTGCCGGCGAAGCGGCTCGGCGAGATGATGGCCCTGGAGGCCGACCGCATGGCCAACCTGGTGCTCGATCCGAAGGAGTTCGCGCAGGAGATCAAGGTGGTCATGGAGGAGCGGCGCCTGCGCACCGAGGACAACCCGCAGGCGCTGGTGTACGAGACGCAGATGGCTGCCGCCTTCGAGGCGCACCCCTACCGCCGGCCGATCATCGGCTGGATGAACGACCTGGAGAACATGACCGTGGCGGATGCGCGCGACTGGTACCGCCGCTGGTACGCGCCGAACAACGCCTACGTCATCGTCGTCGGCGATGTGAACAAGGAAGAGGTGTTCCGCCTGGCCGAGAAGCACTACGGCCGGATAGCCGCCCGCGCCATGCCCGTGCGCAAGCCGCAGCGCGAACCTGCGCAGCTTGGCGTCAAGCGCCTGGTCGTCAAGGCGCCGGCCAAGCTGCCCTACCTGTCGATGGCCTGGAAGGTGGCGGCGCTGCGCGATTTGCGCAAGGAGCGCGAGCCCTTCGCCCTGGAAATGCTGGCCGGGGTGCTCGACGGCCACGAAGCGGCACGGCTGGCGCGCAACCTTGTGCGCGGCAGCAAGGTCGCCGTTTCCGCGGGTGCCGGCTATGACGCCACGGTGCGCGGCGAGGCGACCTTCGTCGTCAGCGGTACGCCGGCCGAGGGCAGAACGGTGGCCGATCTCGAAGCGGCGCTGCGCGGCGAGATCGCGCGCGTGGCCGCCGAGGGCGTGGGCGCGCAGGAACTGGAGCGGGTCAGGACGCAGGTCATCGCTGCCCAGGTCTACAAGCGCGACTCGATGATGGCGCAAGCGATGGAAATCGGCCGCACCGAGGCCGCCGGCCTGCATTGGCGCGACATCGACACCCTGCTGGAAAAAATCCGCAGCGTCACCGCCGAGGAGGTGCAGGCCGTGGCGAAGAAGTATTTCGACGACGCCACGCTCACCGTGGCGGTGCTCGATCCGCAGCCGCTGCCCGAAGGCGCGCCGCAAAAGTCAGTCTCCACGACACGGCACTGAACGGGGATTCCATGAAGAAATCGGTATTGGCCGTCCTGCTGGCCGTAGCCGCGAGCCTGGCCCAGGCCGGGCCCCGCATCGAGCACTGGACCGCGCCGTCCGGCGCCCGCGTGCTCTTCATCGAGAGCCGCGTCGTGCCTATCGTGGACATCCAGATCGACTTCGCCGCCGGCGGCGCCTATGCGCCGGCAGGCCTGGCCGGCCTGGCCGGCCTCACGCGCGGCCTGCTCGACACTGGTGCCGGCGATCTCGATGAAGAGAAGATTGCCGATCGCCTCGCCGACACCGGCGCCATCCTCGGCGGCGGCGCCGACCTGGATCGCGCCAGCATTTCGCTGCGCAGCCTGGCGTCGCCGCACGAGCGCGAGGCGGCCGTGGAACTGATGCGGCTGGTGCTGCAGCAGCCGTCCTTTCCGGCTGCCGCACTCGATCGCGAGAAGGCCCGCGCCATTGCCGGCATCCGCGAGGCCGACACGCGGCCGGCGAGCATCGCCGCCAAGCGCTTTGCTGCCGCGATCTACCCCGACCATCCCTATGGCCGGGTGCCGACGGCGGAAAGCGTCGGCCAGATCACGCGCGAGGACGTGAAGGCTTTTTATCTGGCGCATTACGGCGCGCGCCGCGCCGTCGTCTCCATCATCGGCGACCTCTCGCGCACCGAGGCCGAGGCGATCGCGCAGCGCCTGACCGACGGCCTGCCGGACGCGCCGGCGGAAGTCAGCCTGCCCGACACGGCGCTGCCGGCGCAAAGCACCCTGCGCGTCGAGCATCCGGCCGCGCAGGCGCACATCCAGCTCGGCCTGCCGGCGGTGCGCCGCGGCGACCCCGATTACATTCCCCTGCTCGTCGGCAATTACATCTTGGGCGGCGGCGGCTTTGTCTCCCGCCTGATGAAGGAAGTGCGCGAAAAGCGCGGCTACGCCTACAGTGTCTACAGCTACTTCCAGCCGCAGAAGCAGCCCGGCCCCTTCCAGGTCGGCCTGCAGACCAAGCGCGAGCAGGCCGGCGCGGCACTCAAGGTGGTCGAGGATGTGCTGGCCGAGTTTCTCGCCCGCGGGCCGAGCGAGGCGGAATTGCGGGCGGCGAAACGCAACCTGGCCGACGGCTTCCCGCTGCGCATCGACAGCAACCGCAAGCTGCTCGATTACCTGTCGGCGATCGGCTTCTACGGCCTGCCACTGACCTATCTCGACGACTTTTCACGCAAGGTGGAGGCGGTGACGGTTGCCGACATCCGCGCGGCGTTCGCGCGGCACGTCAAGCCGGAACATTTCGTCACGGTGATCGTCGGCGGAGTCTGACGCCTTGTCCCGCGTGCGCATCGTCGGCGGCGCGTGGAAGCGCCGCTTCGTCACCTTTCACGACGCACCCGGCCTGCGGCCGACGCCGGATGCCGTGCGCGAGACGCTGTTCAACTGGCTCGGGCAGGATCTCACCGGCCTGGCCTGCCTGGATCTCTTCGCCGGCAGCGGCGTGCTCGGCTTCGAGGCGGCTTCGCGCGGTGCCGCGCAAGTCACCCTGGTCGAGCGCGATCCGCGCGTTTTCGCCCTGTTGCGGGAGAATGCGGCGGCCTTGGGCGCAAGCCGGCTGGAGCTGATCCGCGCGGATGCGTTAAAATTCCTCCCCCGCGCATCCCGGCGCTACGACTTGCTGTTCCTCGACCCGCCCTACCATGAAGGCTGGATCGAGCGCGTCGAATCCCGGTTGCCGGACGTGCTGGCACCCGACGCGCGCATTTACGCGGAAGCGGAACACGCCGTCGAGCGCATCGGCGCCTGGGAAACAGTCCGCCGCGGACAGGCGGGCCAGGTGTACTACCATCTTCTGGAGGCATTGCAGCCATGAGCGACGGCGTAGCGATCTATCCGGGCACCTTCGATCCGGTGACGCTCGGTCACGAGGATCTGGTACGCCGCGCTTCGCGCCTTTTCCCGGAAGTGATCGTCGCCGTGGCCGACAGCCGCACCAAACGCCCATTCTTCACGCTGGGCGAGCGCGTGGCCATGGCCCGCGAAGTGCTGGAGCCCTATCGCAACGTGCGCGTCGAAGGTTTCGACGGCCTGCTCATGGATTTCCTGCGCCGCCACGAGGCCCGCATCATCCTGCGGGGCCTGCGCGCGGTGTCCGACTTCGAGTACGAATTCCAGATGGCCGGCATGAACCGCAGCCTCAATCCGGACGTCGAAACGGTGTTTCTGACGCCGGCCGAGAAGTACCAGTTCATTTCCGCGACGATGGTGCGGGAGATCGCCTCGCTCGGCGGCGAAGTCGGCAAGTTCGTGCAGCCGTTCGTACACGAGCGGCTGAAACAGAGGATTTCAAGCAAGTGAGGAAAGCAAGATGGCCTTGATGATCACCGACGAATGCATCAATTGCGACGTGTGCGAGCCGGAGTGCCCGAACGGCGCCATTTCACAGGGCGAGGAGATCTACCAGATCGACCCGAACAAGTGCACCGAATGCGTCGGCCATTTCGATACGCCGCAGTGTGTCGAAGTGTGTCCGGTTGACTGCATCATTCCCGATCCCGACCATGCCGAGGACAAGGATCAGCTGCAGCAGAAATTCCACAAGCTGACGGCGGGCAAGGCGTAAGACCTCAGGCCGCCGCCGCGGCGGCAGCAGCAGCGGCTTCACGCGCTTTCGCGTGCAAGGTGTCCCGCAATGCGGCGGCGAGGCCGTTCAGTTCCGCCAGCTGCGTTTCCAGCACTGCCTGCATCTGCGCCAGCTCGCGCACCCGGTCCTCCAGCGTGTCGGTCGCCTGGTGGATGCGCTTGACGCTCTCCAGCCGCCGCTTCAACTGCAACTGGTATTCGCGCACCTGGGTTTCCAGCGGCGCCATGACGGCGCGCAGCCAGTGGTCGACGTCGCGATTGATCAGCTCGAAGGTGCGCCGCACCTGCAGGGCCACCGTCTCGAAGAAGCGTTGGGTGAGGCCGCGCTTGGCGTGCGTCACCATGTTGAGCAGCGTATTGAAGTGGGCGTTGAAGCCCGCCTCGAGGCGATGGATCTCCTTCTCGTGGCGCAGCAGCGAGAAGGGCGCCGGCGCCGCCAGCTTCATGCCGTGCTCGGTCGAGAAGCGCCCGTACATCGCCTCCATCATTTTTGTGATCTCGGCGATTTCGCCGGAGGATTTTTCCAGATTGGCATGCACGTGGCGGAAGAAAGTCCTCATGGCGTCGCGCAAGTTCTTGGTGAAGCGGGCTTCCAGCATGGTTTCGCGGGTGCGGCGCGTTTCGTCGCGCAGCGCGTCCATGCCGAGATGGGAGTAAAGGTTGTTGGTGAGCTGCGAGAAGACGCTGCGCACGGCGTAGTAGCGCTGCAGCCCCTTCTCGAACTCGTCCTTCTCGCTCTTCACCTTGCGCATCATGTACTCGATGACGCTCTGGTTCTTGCCGCGAAGGTCGGAGAGCTCGGCGAGCTGCTCGGCGATGCCGCTGCGGCGCGTCTCCAGTAGGGCACGGGTGCGCGCAATGAGGTCCGCCGCCTCGCTCTCCGTGCTGTCGCAGACGATATCCTGCTTGGCCGGGATCAGTTCCGCGGTGAGCGCCTGCTCCAGCGCCTGCAGGCGGCTGCGCGACAGCAGCTCGGCATTGCGGCTGATCTTGGCGAGCAACCCTTTCTGCGCGGAGACGGGAAAGACGTGGCCGGCGTCCAGTTCGAGGATGCCCGCCGTGGTCGCCACCTGGCGCGCGATCTCGGATTCGATTTCCGCTTCGCTGCGGATGCCGTCCCACAGGCCATCGATCTTGTTCAGAACGGCGATGCGGCCCTTCTGCCGGGTGCGCGCGCCGTTGACGTGGTCGCGCCACACGGCCAGATCGGACTGCGTCACGCCGGTATCGGCGGCGAGGATGAACAGGATGGCATGCGCATTGGGCAGTTGCGAGAGCGTCAGTTCCGGCTCGGCGCCGATGGCGTTGAGGCCCGGCGTGTCGAGAATCACCAGTCCCTGCTCCAGCAGCGGGTGCGGGAAATTGATGACGGCGTGCCGCCAGCAGGGAATTTCGACCAGCCCCTCCGCATCCGGCTTGAGGCCTTCCTTGCCCGCCGCGTCGATGGCAAAGCCGAGCTTGTCGGCGAGCTCCACACTTACGCGCTTCTGCTCGCCGACGCGCGCGAGGGCGGCATGCATGGCGTCGGCAGAGGCGGTGTCCAGATCGACGATGCGCCACTCCTCGGGAAAGCGCTTGAATTCCGCGACGCTGGCGTTCGTTGCGCGCGTCTCGATGGGCAGCAGCTCGATCGCCGGTGGCTTGCCGGCTTCGAACAGCAGCTCGGTCGGACACATGGTCGTGCGCCCCGCCGTGGAGGGCAGGATGCGGTTGCCGTAGTCGCCGAAGAAGATGGCGTTGATCAGCTCCGACTTGCCGCGCGAGAACTCCGCGACGAAGGCGATGATCAGCTTGTCTTCGCGCAGGCGCTCAAGCAGTTGCTGTAGGCGCAACTCGCTCTGCGCGTCGCCAAGCTCGTTTTCGGCCAGCCAGCCGTGCAGCGCGAGCAGGCGCCCGGATACCGCCGAACGCCAGTTGCTGTAAGCGGAAAATTGCTGGACAAGCCCCATGACGACTCCGGAAAGTGCTTCAAAAACGCCAATTTAGCACACGAATCCGTGAAAGCAATGCAACCTGGAGGCGGCAATCGCCCGTTCGTCAGCGTTGGCAACGAGGGCAGTAAAAGGTCGAGCGCTGGCCCAGCCGCAGGGCGCGCACCCTGGCGCCGCAGACGCGACAGGGCTCGCCTTCGCGGCCATAGACGAAATGTTCCAACTGGAAATACCCCGAACTGCCGTCGCTGCGGATGAAGTCGCGCAGGGTGCTGCCGCCCGCGGCCAGCGCGGCCTTCAGGGTGGCCTTGACTGCCGCGGCGATGCGCTCGCAGCGGGCGCGGGAGAGCCGGCCGGCCGGCGTGCGCGGGTCGACGCCGGCACGGAACAGGCTTTCCGAGGCGTAGATGTTGCCGATGCCGACGATGGCATGGCTGTCCATGAGGAAAGGCTTGATGGCCGTGGTGCGGCCGCGCGAGGCCGCACGCAGCCATGCACCGCGGAAGGCCGCCGACAGCGGCTCGATGCCGAGCGGGGCGATGAGGGGGTGTCCGGAGGCGTCGTCAGGCGCCCACAGCACGGCGCCGAAGCGGCGCGGATCGCGCAGGCGCAAGGCCCGGCTGCCGAAGACCAGGTCCAGATGATCGTGGCGATCCGGGGGGGCGGCCGCATCCGTCAATCGCAGGCTGCCGGACATGCCAAGGTGCAGGATCAGCGTGCCATGATCGAATCGGAAGAGAAGGTATTTGCCGCGACGATCGATGTCGCGCAGGATTTTGCCGGCGAGCAGGCGGGACGGATTGCGCGGCAGCGGATAGCGCAGCGCGGCTTGGCGCACGACGATGGCGTCGACTTTTCGGCCGCGCAGGTCGCGCAGAAGGCCGCGGCGGGTGATTTCGACTTCGGGCAGTTCGGGCATGACAAATTGGAAGGGACTCGCTTGCCGGGGGTGGCAAAACCCCCTAACATGAGGCAAACAAATCGCATTCTACGCCGCGCCCTTCGGCCCCGACATGATCCTCATGCCCCGTTCCCTGCAGATTGCCGCTGTGTTTGCGCCGATTCTGGTGCTATCCGCCTGCGCCCAGGCTCCGGTCCAACGTCCGGCCGAGCCTGCCAGCGAGGCGCTGCAACCGAAGGAGCGCGTCGAGCCGCTGCCCAAGCAGGAGCTGACCGCGCAGATTCTCTATCAGACGCTGCTTGCCGAAATAGCCGGCCAGCGCGGCAACCTCGGCCTGTCGGCTTCCGCCTATCTCGATCTGGCCCGCGCTACGCGCGATCCGCGCGTAGCGCGCCGTGCCGCCGAAATCGCGCTGCACGGACGCGATCTGGAGACGGCCCTGCAGGCGACGCGGTTGTGGGTGGAAATCGATCCGGAATCCTCGCAGGCGCGCCAGATGATGGCCGGCCTGCTGGTGAGCGCCAATCGGCTGGAGGAGCTGCAGCCGCATGTCGCCAAGCTGCTGGCGCAGGAAGGCGACAATCTGGGCGACGGGCTGCTGAGGCTGAATCGGCTGTTTGCCCGCTATCCGGACAAGAAGGCGGTGCTGCTCATCGTCGAGCAGCTCACCTTGCCGTATGTCGGTATGGCCGAGGCGCACTTTGCGCGAGCGCAGGCGGCGCTGAATGCCGGCGCCTGGCAGCGCGGCGTGGCCGAGGCGGACAAGGCGCTGGCCTTGCGGCCGGACTGGGATGCCGCGACGATGCTGAAGGCACAACTGCAGCGCGCGGAGGCGCCCGACGCCGCACTCGAGACCTTGCGCACCTATCTCGGGAGTCATCCGCAGGCGCGCGAAGTCCGCCTGCAGTACGCGCGCAGCCTGGTCGGCGCCCGCCTGTTGCCCCAGGCCCGCGCTCAGTTCCAGCGGCTTCTGGTCGATTTCCCGGGCAATGTCGATGTCGTGTATGCCGTGGCAGTGCTCTCCATGCAGCTGTCCGACTGGGCGACGGCGGAGGAGAATTTCAAAAAACTGCTTGGGCGCGATTTCGCCGAGATCGACACGGTGCGCCTTTATCTCGGCCAGATCGCGGAGGAGCGCAGGCAGTTCGATGACGCGCTGCGCTGGTATGCCGAGGTTGCGCCGGGCGAGCAGCACCTGGCGGCGCAGCTGCGCATTGCCCAGCTGCTCGCCAAACAGGGCAAGCTCGACGCCGGGCGCCGCCACCTGCACGAGTTGCGCTCCACGGACGGCGCGGACCGCATTCCGCTGCTGCTGGCGGAAAGTCAGCTCCTGCGGGACGCCGGCAAGGCCGGGGAAGCCTATGAGCTTCTCGCCACCGGCCTGGCGGCGCAGCCGGAACAACCGGAGCTCCTCTACGAATCCGCGCTGCTGGCGGAGAAGCTAGGCCGGCACGACATACTGGAAGCCAATCTGCGCAAGCTGATCCGCATCAAGCCCGATCATGCCCATGCCTACAATGCGCTCGGCTATTCATTCGCCGAGCGCAACCAGCGGCTGGCGGAGGCGGAGCAGCTGATTCTCAAGGCGCTGCAATTGTCGCCCGACGATCCCTTCATCATCGACAGCCTGGGGTGGGTCCTCTATCGCAAGGGCGACAATGCCGCTGCCCTGACCCAGTTGCAGCGCGCCTATTCGATCCGGCAGGATCCGGAAATCGCCGCCCACCTCGGCGAGGTGCTCTGGACGCTCGGCCGCCGCGACGAGGCGAAACGAACCTGGCAGGAGGCGGCCAGGGCCCATCCCGGCAACGAGGTTCTGGCCGAGGTCATCAAGCGTTACTCCCCCTGAGGAATCATGCTGCGCGCCCTGCTTGCGGCGGTCATTCTCGCGCTGACGGCCGGTTGCGCCACGCTGGACACGGGCGCGACGGCATTGCGCCCGCCGCGCGACACGATCGAGGCCTTTCGCATCGAGGGCCGCATTGCCGTGCGGCGCGTGGACGAGAGCTTCTCCGCCGGCATCGAGTGGCGCCATGATGCGCAATCCGACGACATCGTCGTCAGCGGGCCGCTTGGACAGGGGCTGGCCCGATTGACTGCGGGGGGCGGCGCAGCGCTGCTGGAAACAGCCGACCGGAAACGCTACGTGGCAGCCGATCTGGATGGCCTGTCCGCGCAGGTGTTCGGCACGCCGCTGCCGGTTTCGGGGCTGGGCCGCTGGGTGCTCGGTCGTCCGGCCGGCGACGGCGCGGCCAGGCTGGATGCGGCCGGCCGGCCGGCAAGCCTTGCCGAGCAGGGTTGGGTGATCGAATACCTCCGCTACGAGAGCGAGGCGCCCGACGCCCTGCCGGAGCTGCTGCAGGCCAAACGAGAGGATGTCGAGGTGCGCCTGAAGATCGACAGCTGGAACCTGTCCCGATGACCGGCTGGGAGGGTGCCTTTCCGGCTCCGGCCAAGCTCAACCTGTTCCTCCATGTGATCGGCCGCCGACCCGACGGCTACCACCTCCTGCAGTCGGTGTTCAGGCTGATCGGGCGCGGCGACACACTGCGCTTTTCGCCGCGCGGCGACGGCACTGTCCTGCGTGCGCGGCCTCTGCCCGGCGTGCCGGAAGAGCACGACCTTTGCGTGCGCGCGGCACGTTTGCTGCAGGAGGCTTCCGGTTGCAGGCAGGGTGTCGAGATCATGCTGGAGAAGCGCCTGCCCATGGGCGGCGGGCTCGGCGGCGGCAGCTCGGATGCGGCGACCGTTCTGCTGGCGCTCAACCGGCTCTGGGGCCTCGATTGGCCACGCGAGCGCCTGCAGGCGCTCGGGCTGCGCCTGGGCGCAGACGTGCCTTTTTTTGTTTTCGGCCGCAATGCTTTCGCGGAGGGGGTCGGCGAGGCCCTGGAGGCGGTCGAACTGCCAGCGGCCTGGTACCTCGTCATCGAGCCGCCGGTTGCCGTGCCGACCGCTGAAATCTTCGCCGCGCCGAATTTGACACGAAATACGAAACCCATCAAAATGGTGGACTTTTCAGCGGGTTGGGGCGGCCCTGCGGCGCGCCTGGGCCGTAACGATCTCGAGTCTGTCGTGTGCGAACGCTACCCGGAGGTGGCGCGGGCGCTGGCCTGGCTGAGGCAGCATGCCGAGGCGCGCATGACCGGTTCCGGGGCCGGTGTTTTTGCAGCTTTCGACGGCGAGCAGGAGGCGCGTGGCGTGCTGGAACAATTGCCGGAAGGCATGATCGGCTGGGTGGCGCGAGGCTTGGACGAACATCCCCTGCGGACATACGCTGACTAGAATTCTTGGGGAGTCGCCAAGTTGGTTAAGGCACCGGATTTTGATTCCGGCATGCGAAGGTTCGAATCCTTCCTCCCCAGCCACTATCAAGGGAATGCGGGCAGGTGATCAACCTGCCCGCATCGTTTGCGGAAACGGATTCGCCCCAGAGGCAGACATGGCCTACGACAGCCTGATGGTATTCACGGGGAACGCCAACCCCAAGCTGGCCGCCGACGTGGTCAGGCGCCTGAACATCTCGCTCGGGCGGGCCTCGGTGGGCCGCTTCTCCGACGGCGAGGTCAACGTCGAGATCATGGAGAACGTCCGCGGCAAGGACTGTTTCATCCTGCAATCGACCTGCGCGCCGACCAACGACAACCTGATGGAACTCATCATCATGGTCGACGCGCTGAAGCGCTCCTCGGCCGGGCGCGTCACGGCGGCGATTCCCTACATGGGCTATTCGCGCCAGGACCGCCGGCCGCGCTCGGCGCGCGTGGCGATCTCGGCCAAGGTGGTGGCGAACATGCTGCAGGCGGCGGGTGTCGACCGCGTCCTGACGGTGGACCTGCATGCGGACCAGATCCAGGGTTTTTTCGACATCCCGGTGGACAACGTCTATGCGGCGCCGATCCTGCTCGGCGACATCTGGAAGAACCAGCACAAGGACCTGCTGGTGGTGTCGCCGGACGTCGGCGGCGTGGTGCGGGCGCGGGCGCTGGCGAAGCGGCTGGAATCCGACCTGGCCATCATCGACAAGCGCCGGCCGAAGGCCAACCAGTCGGAGGTGATGAACATCATCGGCGAGGTTGACGGACGCACCTGCGTCATCATGGACGACATGGTGGATACCGCCGGCACACTGTGCAAGGCGGCACAGGCGCTGAAGGATCATGGCGCCGCCAAGGTGCTGGCCTACTGCACCCACCCCGTGCTGTCGGGCGGCGCGGTGCAGCGCGTGGCCGATTCGGTGCTGGACGAACTGGTGGTGACGGACACCATCCCGCTGCGCGAAGAGGCGCGTGCCTGCGCGCGCATCCGGCAGATTTCCATTGCCGAACTGATGGCGGAAACGATGCTGCGCATCAGCAACGAGGAGTCGGTGTCCTCGCTGTTCATGGAGTAGTTTTATCAACCCCCGGCCTGGTCGCGGGCGGGATTTTTTGGAGCAAGCCAATGAAGATCGAAATCATCGCGAACAAGCGCGAACTGCAGGGCACCGGAGCGAGCCGCCGCCTGCGTCGCGCCGGCAAGGTGCCGGGCATCCTGTACGGAGGCGAGACGGCAGCCCTGCCGATCGAGCTGGATCACAACGCCCTGTACCACAGCCTGAAGCAGGAGGCGTTTCATGCCTCGATTCTGAGCATGAACCTGGACGGCCAGAAGCAGCAGGTGCTGCTGCGCGACTACCAGATGCACGCATACAAGCGGCAGGTGCTGCACATCGATTTCCAGCGTGTCGCCGCCGACAGGAAAATCCACATGAAGGTGCCGCTGCACTTCGTCAATGCCGACATCGCTCCGGGCGTCAAGCTGCAGGGCGGCGTGGTCAGCCATGTCCTGAACGAACTGAATGTCCGTTGCCTGCCGGCCGATCTGCCGGAGTTCATCGAGGTGGACATGAAGGACGTATCGGTCGGCCACTCCGTGCACGCCAAGGACCTCAGGCTGCCGAAGGGCGTCGAGACGGTGCTGCACCGGAACGAGAACCCGGTGGTGGCGACCATCACCGTGCCGCGCGGCACCACCGAGGCCGAACTGGCGGTGGGCGAGCAGGCTGCTGCCGCTGCCTCTACCGCCGCCCCGGCCGCCGCCGCCCCGGCCAAGCAGCCCGAGAAGAAGTAAGCGCGCGCGCGGCGGCCGCCGCCGCCGCAACCCCCGCGTCCTCCGTGGCTGCGCCGCGCCTCATCGTCGGCCTGGGCAATCCGGGCAGCGAGTACGAGAATACCCGTCACAACGCCGGCTTCTGGCTGTGCGAGCGACTGGCGGCGAAACTCGGGGTGAACCTCAAGCGGGAAGCGCGTTTCCACGGCATCGTCGGCCGCACGCAGGACCAGGCCTGGCTGCTCATGCCGCAGACCTTCATGAACCGCTCCGGCCAGGCCGTGGCGGCGCTGGCACGCTTCTATCGCATTCCGCCGCCGGAGACGCTGGTCTTGCATGACGAACTGGACCTGCCGCCGGGGGCGCTGCGCCTGAAGTTCGGCGGCGGGCTCGGCGGGCACAACGGCCTGAAGGACATCGCGGCACATCTCGGCACCCAGGACTTCTGGCGGCTGCGCATCGGCATCGGCCATCCCGGCGACCGTAATCAGGTAGTGGACTACGTGCTGATGAAGCCGCGCGCTGATGAACGTTCCCTGATCGAGGCCGCGCTCGACCGTGCCGTTGATCACTGGCAACTCATCGAACGCGGCGAATACCCCGCGGCCATGCAAAAACTGAATACCACGACAAATCCATGAGCCTCAAGTGCGGCATCGTCGGACTGCCCAACGTCGGCAAGTCCACCCTCTTCAACGCCCTGACAAAGTCCGGCATCGCGGCGGAGAACTATCCCTTCTGCACCATCGAGCCGAAC
>JBDHRL010000137.1:0-5833 GCA_039807535.1 Rhodocyclaceae bacterium | reverse complement strand
AACCTTTGCGGCCGTAGTGGTCTTGGGAGCCGCGCTTGCCGCTGCCGCTGTGTCGCTGCTACCCTTGCCCACCTATGATGACCGATTACCTCACGAAAATCCTCAACGCCCGCGTCTACGATGTGGCGATCGAGTCGCCGCTCGAGCCGGCGCCCAACCTGTCCGCGCGGCTGCACAACACCCTGCTGCTGAAGCGGGAAGACATGCAGGAAGTGTTCTCCTTCAAGCTGCGCGGCGCCTACAACAAGATGGCGCACCTGCCGGCGGCGGCGCTCAGGCGCGGCGTCATCACCGCCTCCGCCGGCAACCATGCCCAGGGCGTGGCGCTGGCCGCGCAGCGGATGGGCTGCCAGGCGGCGATCGTCATGCCGGTGACGACGCCGCAGATCAAGATCAATGCCGTGGCGGCGCGCGGCGCCGAGGTGGTGCTGGCGGGCGACTCCTACGACGAGGCCTACCGCCACGCGCTGGAACTGGAGAAGGAGCGCCGGCTGAGCTTCGTCCATCCCTACGACGATCCCGAGGTGATCGCCGGGCAGGGCACCATCGGCATGGAGATCCTGCGCCAGCACACCCGGCCGATCCACGCCATTTTCGTGCCCGTCGGCGGCGGCGGTCTGATCTCGGGCATCGGCGCCTACGTCAAGCGCCTGCGGCCGGAGATCAAGGTGATCGGCGTCGAGCCGGTCGAGGCCGACGCCATGGCGCGCTCGCTCGCCGCCGGCCACCGCGTGCGCCTGGGCCAGGTCGGCCTCTTCGCCGACGGCGTGGCGGTGAAGCAGGTCGGCGAGAAGACCTTCCGCCTGTGCAAGGAGGTGGTGGACGGCGTGATCCTGGTCGACACCGACGCCATCTGCGCCGCCATCAAGGACGTCTTCGAGGATACCCGCTCGATCCTCGAGCCGGCCGGGGCGCTCGCCATCGCCGGCGCCAAGGCCTGGGCGGCGAAACATAAACTGCGCAACGAGACGCTGGTGGCGGTGGCCTCCGGCGCCAACACCAACTTCGACCGCCTGCGCTTCGTCGCCGAGCGCGCCGAGGTGGGCGAGCAGCGCGAGGCGGTGCTGGCGGTGACGATTCCCGAGACGCCGGGCAGCTTCCGGAAATTCTGCAGCCTGCTCGGCGCGCGCAACATCACCGAGTTCAACTACCGCTTCGCCGACCCCCGGGAGGCCCACGTCTTCGTCGGCGTGCAAGTCGGCAGCCGGGCGGAGTCGCTGAAACTGGTGGAGGCCCTGCGCCGGCACGGCCTGGACACGCTCGACCTGACCGAGGACGAGATGGCCAAGCTGCACGTGCGCCACATGGTCGGCGGCCATGCGCCGGTGGAGAACGAACTGATCTACCGCTTCGAGTTCCCCGAGCGCCCGGGCGCCCTGATGAAGTTCCTCAACAGCATGAGCGCCAGCTGGAACATCTCGCTGTTCCATTATCGCAACCACGGCGCCGACTACGGCCGCGTGCTGGTGGGCATGCAGGTGCCGCCGCGCGAGAAGCCGGCCTTCCGCGCCTTCCTCAAGCGCCTCGGCTATGCCTGGTGGGACGAAACGAAGAATCCGGCCTACAAGATGTTCCTCGGCTGAGGTGATGGCCTTTCCCCCGGCCCCTTTCCCCGGGAAAGGGGTGACGCCGGTTCAGCCGCTGCGCGGCTTCCCCTTGAAGGGGCGCAGCGTGCCGTCCCTGACCTCGAACGTTCCCGCTTCCGTGACGATGAAATCCATCGGCAGGTCGTAAGGCTGCGGGCGGATGGAATCAACCCGCGCCAGTTCGAAGCCGACACCGATGGCCTTCGGGCGGGGCAGCAGCGCCGCCAGGCTGCGGTCGAAGTAGCCGCCGCCATAGCCGAGCCGATATCCCGCCTCGTCGAAGGCATTGAGCGGCATGAGGATGACGTCGGGGTGCCGGGTTTCCCCTCGCGCCGGGGCGTGGATGCCGTAGCGGTCCTCGACCATTTCGCTGTGCGGCGTCCATTCGCGGAATTCCAAGGGCAAACCGTTGTCCACGATAACCGGAAGGCAGGCGCGCAGGCCCGTGGCCAGGCGCGCCGCGACCAGCCTGCGGGCGTCGAACTCCCCGCGAAAGGGCCAGCAGAAGGCGAGCACGGCCGGACTCAGGGCGTCAACCAGCGCGCCCAGTTGGCGTTCTATCTGGTTTGACCGTTGTGCATGCAGGCCGGCGGGCAGCGCCTCGCGCGCGGCGATCAGGCGGCTGCGCAATGCGCCGCGGTAGGCACGCAGGGCGTCGGCGTCGGCAGGGCCCGTCATGTGCGGTGTGCTATTCTGAAAACGATGGTGAGCGGTTTGAAGCAACTATATCGAATGCGGCGCCTGCTGTGCGCCCTGTCCCTGACTTTTGCCCTGCCGGCCCTCCATGCGGCGAACGGCGACGAGCACATACTCGCCGCCAAGGACGCCGTCCAGCGCGGCGACCGCGCCAGGCTGGCCAAGCAGCTCGAGGCGGTGCGCGGCCACGCGCTGGAACCCTACGTCGAATACTGGCTGCTGCGCCTGCGCCTGGAAGAGGCCGGCGCCGATGAGTTGCGCGACTTCCTTGCCCGCCAGAACGGCAGCTATCTTGCCGACAAGCTGCGCGGCGAATGGCTCAAGGTGCTGGGCAAGCGCCGCGAATGGGATGCCTTCGACGCGGAGTATCCGCCGCTCGTCCAGCCCGACCAGGAAATCACCTGCTACGCCCTGCAGAACCGCCTGCGCCTGGCAGACCTCGGCGCGCTGGAGGAAGCGCGGCCGCTATGGTTCATCGGGGCAGAATTGCCGGATTCTTGCACGCCTCTGATGAGACAGCTGATCGCCGACAAGCGCCTCGGCGTCGACGACATCTGGGAACGTCTGCGCCGCCTGCTTGAAGCGAAGAAGCTCACGGCAGCCAAGGCGGTTGCCGGCTACCTGCCCGCGAACCAGGCGCCATCGGCCAGGACCCTGGACGCCATCGCCGACAAGCCGATGCGCCACCTGGCGATGCTGCCGTCCGGTTTTGCCGCGAGCCGCCAGGACCGCGAAATGGCGCTGTTCGCCGTGGAGCGCACGGCCCGCATCGATCCCGTCCAGGCGGCCCGGCAGTGGGAGGGTATCAAGGACAGGTTTTCGGCGGCCGATCGCGGCTACATCTATGGCCAGCTCGGCTGGCAGGCGGCCCTGAAGCACCTGCCCGAGGCGGTCGGCTGGTATGCCCAGGCCGGCAACGCACCCCTGTCGGACGAGCAGGTGGCCTGGAAGGCACGCGCCGCCCTGCGCGCGCAGAACTGGCCGGTGGTGCAGGCCGCCATCGGGCAGATGCCGCCGGCCATGCAGGCGCAGCCGGACTGGATCTACTGGCTCGGCCGCGCCCACGAGGCGCTCGGCCGCAAGGAAGAGGCGCGGGCGCTCTATGCGCGCATCGCCGGCCAGCCGAACTTCTACGGCAATCTGGCCGACGACGAGCTCGGCCGCCCCATCATGCCGCCGCCGCTGCCGCAAAAACCGGCCGGCGAGGAGGTGAAGGCGGTCGCCACCCTGCCGGGCATCCGCCGCGCCCTGGCGCTGTTCCGCACCGACATGCGCGTCGAGGGCATCCGCGAGTGGAACTGGACGCTGCGCGGCATGGACGACGCGAAGCTGCTGGCGGCGGCGGAGTTCGCCCGCCAGAACGAGATCTTCGACCGCGCCATCAACACCGCCGACCGCACGCTGGCCAACCACGACTATTCGATGCGCTACCTGGCGCCCTTCCGCGAGCACGTCGAGCCGAAGGCGAAGGCGCTGCAGCTCGACCAGGGCTGGGTGTACGGCCTGATGCGCCAGGAGAGCCGCTTCATCACCAACGCCAGGTCGGTGGTCGGCGCCAAGGGCCTGATGCAGCTCATGCCGAAGACCGCCAGCTGGGTGGCGAAGAAGATCGGCCTGAAGGACTATCATCCCGGACGGACCGTCGACACCGACATCAACGTCACGCTCGGCACCAACTATCTCAAGATGGTGCTCGACGAGCTGGACAGCCATCCGGTGCTGGCCTCCGCCGCCTACAACGCCGGCCCCGGCCGGGCGCGCAAGTGGCGCGACGTGAAGCCCATCGAGGGCGCCATCTATGCCGAGACCATCCCCTTCAACGAGACGCGCGACTACGTCAAGAAGGTGATGAGCAATTCGGTGTACTACTCGGCCCTGTTCGACGGCCAGCCGCAGTCGCTGAAGAGCCGGCTCGGCACCATCGCGCCGAAGAACGGCAACGATACGCCGAAGATCGAAGACCTACCGTGACGTCCCGCCGCCGGGCCGTCCCAAGGCGGGGCTAGTCAATACAAGGAGCGCAGCGAACGACCGTTACCCCCTTCCGCGGGAAGGGGGCGAGGGGGAAGGCGCTTGCTTGATTGCCAGCACCGCCTGGTTGCGCAGCGCCCGCAGCATGGAGAGGATGTTTTCGGGGATCGCCAGTTCGCCGGCGCCGGCCTTGTCGGCGTAGATCAGACCGACCGGGGCGTTCTTGATCACCAGCGGGAAGAGAATGAAGGTCTCCGCGGCGACCGCCTTGCCGAACCAGTCCGGGATGTGACCGCTGATCTTCGGATCGCGGATGTCCGAAATCAGGATGTCGGCGCCGCGCGTCAGCGCCACGTCGAAGATGTCCTTCCTGCCGCCGAGGGGGAGCTTGAAGCGGCGGATGATCCCGTCGACGGGCCTGCAATGGCACTGCAAGCTGTAATAACGCCGCGCCCGGGTCGGACTTGAGATTAAAATGCCGGGACGACCTTCGGCTCCTTTGGATTGTTCAGCAAAACGCCATGAAAACAAAGAATATTCTCCTGGTCGGCGGGTCCGGTTTCCTCGGCAGCCATGTGTCGCGGCGGCTCGCCGCGCAGGGCCACCGCCTCACCGTGCCGACCCGGCACCGCGAGCGGGCCCGCCACCTGCTCGTCCTGCCCACCGTCGAGGTGGTCGAAACCAATGTGCACGACGACGTTCGCCTGGCGGAACTAGTCGCCGGCCAGGATGCGGTGATCAACCTGGTCGGCATCCTGCACAGCCGCTACGGCCTGCCCTATGGGCCCGACTTTGCCCGGGCGCATGTCGAGCTGCCGCGCCGGATCGCGGCCGCCTGCCGCGCCGCCGGCGTGCGCCGGCTGATCCATGCCTCGGCCCTGAACGCCGATGTGAACGGCCCCAGCCAATACCTGCGCTCGAAGGGCGAGGGCGAAGCCGCCCTGCGCGCGGCGGGCGAGTCGCTCGACCTGACCCTCTTCCGGCCCTCGGCGATCTTCGGCCCGGACGATGCCTTCCTCAACCTGTTCGCTCGCCTGCAGCGGCTGTTCCCGCTGATGCCGCTCGGCAATGTGCAGGCGAAATTCCAGCCGGTGTACGTCGAGGACGTGGCGCAGGCCATCGTCGCCAGCCTCGATCGTGCCGACGCCTTCGGCCAGGCCTATTGCTGCTGCGGCCCGCGCGTCTATACCCTGGCCGAACTGGTGCGTTACGTCGGCGAGCAGATCGGCCGGCCGCGGCCGATCATCCCCTTGCCGGAAGCGCTGGCGCGCATCCAGGCCGGCGTGCTCGAACTGTTGCCGGACCCGCCGCTGTCGGTGGACAACCTCGACTCGATGGACGTCGACAGCGTCTGCCCGGGGGGCGAGCCGCTGCCCTTCGGCCTGGCGCCGACGCCGCTGGAGGCGGTGGCGCCGGAATACCTCGGCGCCAGCACCCCGCGCTATCGCTACTACGGCTATCGCCTCAAGGCGCGCCGCTAAAGTGAGAACCTATCCCCCAGCCCCTTTCCCGAGGAAAGGGGTGACAACGGTTCAGCCGCTTCGCGGCATCCGTGCTTTTGGCTTCAGCCCTCCTTGGGG
>JBDHRL010000136.1:0-5867 GCA_039807535.1 Rhodocyclaceae bacterium | reverse complement strand
GGTCGGGGTGAGAGGATTTGAACCTCCGACTCCTGCGTCCCGAACGCAGTACTCTACCAGGCTGAGCTACACCCCGATGCGTCGGCAGACCGGAACCTGCCAAACAAATGCAGCCGCGACCGCGGCTTCGGATTTCAGAAGTCGCGTGCGACTGCAAACGACGCCAATTGTACCAGAGAATCCCTGAACGGCGAAGGCGGCAGCGGTGCCGCGGCGGCGAGCGCCCGCTGCGCTTCGGCCTCGGCGTGGCGGCGCGCCTCCGCCAGCGCGCCGGTGGCGCGAATCGCCGCCAGCACGCCCGGCAAGGACTCGCGGCCGCCCGCCTCGATGGCATGGCGTACGCACTCCGAATGCTCGGCGCTGCCATGCCTCATGGCGTGGATGAGCGGCAACGTCGGCTTGCCCTCGGCGAGATCGTCGCCGAGGTGCTTACCGGTGGCCGCCTCGTCGCCCGAATAATCCAGCACGTCGTCGACCAGCTGGAAGGCGGTGCCCAGATGCATGCCGTAGCGGGCCATGCCCTCCTCGATGTCCGCCGGCGCGCCGGAGAGAATGGCGCCGAGCCGAGCCGCCGCCTCGAACAGCTTGGCCGTCTTGTAGCGGATGACCCTCAGGTACTGCGGGATGTCGACATCGGCATCGTGGCAGTTCAACAGTTGCAGCACCTCGCCCTCGGCGATGGTGTTGGTGGCGTCGGCCAGCACCTGCTGGATGCGCATGCTGCCCACCGACACCATCATCTGGAAGGCGCGCGAATAGAGGAAGTCGCCGACCAATACCGAGGCGGCGTTGCCGAACAGGGCGTTGGCGGTACGGCTGCCGCGGCGCAGGTCCGATTCGTCCACCACGTCGTCGTGCAGCAGCGTCGCGGTGTGGATGAACTCCACCACCGCTGCCAGCTCGTGATGGTGGCTGCCGCGGTAGCCCAGCGCCCCCGCCGAAAACAGCACCAGGGCCGGACGCAGGCGCTTGCCGCCGGCGCCGATGATGTACTCGGCCACCTGCCGGATCAGCACCACCTCGGAATGCAGGCGGGCGCGGATCACCGCATCCACCGCCTGCATGTCGGCGGCGATCGGCGCATAAAGGATATCGAGGCTCAAGGCAGGGCCGGCGCGGCAAAAGCGGCATGGTAGGGGGCGGCCCGGAAGCCGTCAAGCAAGGCGGTTTCCCCTTTGACCGGAACGCCTTGCCTATGTATAATGCGCGGTTCTGTTGCAACACGAACCACGGAGTCCATCATGTATGCGGTCATAAAAACCGGCGGCAAGCAATATCGCGTCGCGGCCGGCGAAAAACTGAAAATAGAACAGATACCGGCAGATGTGGGCGCTGAAATCACCCTCGACCAGGTTCTCATGGTCGGCGACGGCGAGTCGGTGAAGATCGGCGCGCCGCTGGTGCAAGGCGCTTCCGTCCGGGCGACAGTCCTCGCCCAGGGCCGGCACGACAAAGTGAAGATCTTCAAGATGCGCCGGCGCAAGCACTACCAGAAGCACCAGGGCCACCGGCAGAACTACACCGAAATCCGGATTTCGGGCATTTCGGCGTAAGCAAGGAGAGCACACATGGCACATAAAAAAGCAGGCGGCAGCTCGCGCAACGGACGCGACTCGCAGTCGAAGCGCCTCGGCGTGAAGCGCTACGGCGGCCAACTCATCAACGCCGGCAGCATCATCGTGCGCCAGCGCGGCACCCAATTCCACGCCGGCGACAACGTCGGCATGGGCCGCGACCACACACTGTTCGCCAAGGTCGCCGGCACGGTCGAATTCGCCGTCAAGGGCGCCGAGAAGCGCAAGACGGTGAACATCGTCCCGGCCGCCTGAGCAACCCGGTCGCCGCGACAAAAAGCCCTGCCGCGACGGCAGGGCTTTTTTTATTATGAAGTTCTTCGACGAAGCGAAAATCGAGGTCATTGCCGGCGACGGCGGCAATGGCGCGGCCACCTTCCGGCGCGAGAAATACGTGCCGAAGGGCGGGCCGTCCGGCGGCGACGGCGGGCGCGGCGGCAGCATTTACGCCATCGCCGACCGCAACCTCAACACCCTCATCGACTTCCGCTACACCCGCATCTTCCGCGCCGAACGCGGCGAGAACGGCATGGGCTCGGACTGCTACGGCCGCGGCGGCGAAGACCTGGAATTGCGCATGCCGGTCGGCACCGTCATCAGCGATCTGGAAACCGGCGAGCCGATCGCCGACCTCGACCACGACGGCATGCGGGCGCTCATCGCCCGGGGCGGCCAGGGCGGGCTCGGCAACATCCACTTCAAGTCGAGCACCAACCGCGCGCCCAGGCAATGCACGCCCGGCACGCCGGGCGAGCGGCGCGACCTCAAGCTGGAGCTGAAGGTGCTGGCCGACGTCGGTCTCCTCGGTCTGCCCAACGCCGGCAAGTCCACCTTCATCCGCGCCGTTTCCTCGGCGCGGCCCAAGGTCGCCGACTACCCGTTCACCACCCTGCACCCGAACCTCGGCGTGGTGCGCGTCGACGCCAGCCGCAGCTTCGTCGTCGCCGACATCCCCGGGCTGATCGAAGGCGCGGCGGAAGGCGCCGGCCTCGGCCACCGGTTCCTGCGCCACCTCGCCCGCACCCACCTGCTGCTGCACATCGTCGACGTCGCCCCCTTCGACCCGGGCGCCGACCCGGTGCATGACGCGCGCGCCATCCTCGAAGAACTGAAGAAGTACGATCCGGCGCTCTACGCCAAGCCGCGCTGGCTGGTCGCCAACAAGATCGACCTGCTGCCGGAAGGCGAACGCGAGTCGCGCCTCGCCGCCCTGCTCGAAGGCTACGGCCCGGTCGAGCGGCACTTCGCCATCTCCGCCATCAGCGGCGCCGGGTGCCGCGAGCTGACTTTCGCTATCATGGCGCACATCGAAGAAGAGAAACGCAGGCCGGGCTTCAGCCCGACAACGGACGCCGATGCCGGCCCGAAGGCCGGCCTACAGGATCATGACAAGACGGGAAATTAGCCAGGCGCGCCGGCTGGTCGTCAAGGTCGGCAGCGCGCTGGTCACCGACAACGGCACGGGGCTCTCCGGCGAATTCATCGCCGAGCTGGCGCGGCAGATCGCCGAGTTGCGCCGGCACGGCCGCGAGGTGCTGCTGGTTTCCAGCGGCGCCATCGCCGCCGGCATGCAGCGCCTCGGCTGGACGACGCGCCCGCATGCCATGCACGAACTGCAGGCCGCCGCCGCGGTCGGCCAGATGGGCCTGGCCCAGGTCTACGAAACCTGCTTCTCGCAGTACGGGCTGAAGACCGCGCAGATCCTGCTCACCCACGAGGACCTCGCCGACCGGCTGCGCTACCTCAACGCCCGCTCGACCCTGACCGCGCTGCTCGAACTGGGCGTCATTCCCATCATCAACGAGAACGACACCGTCGTCACCGACGAGATCAAGTTCGGCGACAACGACACGCTCGGCGCCCTCGTCGCCAACCTGGTGGAAGCCGAGGCGCTGCTCATCCTCACCGACCAGGCGGGCCTCTACACCGCCGATCCGCGCAAGAATCCCGCCGCGACCCTGGTGGCCGGGCACCGCGCCGACGACCCGGCGCTGGAAGCCATGGCCGGCGGCGCCGGCAGCGGCATCTCCAGGGGCGGCATGATCACCAAGGTACGCGCCGCGCAGCGGGCCGCCCGCAGCGGCGCCCATACCCTGATTGCCAGCGGCCGCGAAGCCGACGTGCTGCCGCGCCTGGCGCGCGGCGAGGCGCTGGGCACGCTGCTCCATGCCTCCGCCACGCCGCTGGCGGCGCGCAAGCAATGGCTGGCCGACCACCTGCAGCTCGCCGGCAGCCTGGTCCTCGATGAAGGCGCCGTGCAGGCGCTGGCGGTCGGCAAGAGCCTGCTGCCGGTCGGCGTCACCGCCGTCGAGGGGGAATTCGGGCGCGGCGCGGCGGTCGCCTGCCGCACGCCGGACGGCCGCGAGGTCGCCCGCGGCCTGGTCAATTATTCAAGCAGCGAAGCGCGCCGCATCGCGCGCAAGGCGAGCTCGGAGATTGAAGCCATCCTCGGCTACGTGGACGAGCCCGAGCTCATCCACCGCGACAACCTGGTCCTGCGCTGATAGTCGAGGCTGGAAAGAAGGATTTCAGGCCGATACGGCCCTGAAATGACCACGGCGTGCATAGGCCAGAATCTGCGCATCGCGTGTGATCAGGGTGGCCGGAGCAGCGATTGCCGAGGCAACAATAATCCTGTCGGCCGGATCGCCCTGAAATCCATCCGGCAGGAAACTGCTGCCTACTGCGATCTGGGCCGACATCGGCAATAGCCGGACACCCGTTTTCGCCAACGCCACAGACACCCACCCCAGACAGTCCGGCTGCACGGCAATTCTGCCCTTTGCGGCGAGCATGCCGACTTCCCAAATGGAAATCGGCGACATGACCAGCCCTTCCCCGCCAGAGGCGGCCTCGATCAGCCGCCGGGCCGTTGGTGAAATCCGTTCGCCGCCCGCGATCCATAGCCAGACATGCGTGTCCAGCAATATGGTTTCAGGCATCGGCGTTCCAGGCCTCGCCAAGAGGCGAGACCACGTCGCCGACAAACCTGATCGTCCCCCGCATGCAGCCGAATGCCGCTGCCCCCGGCTTGCGGCCAACGGCCACCAGCTTCACCGCCGGCTGATTGGCCCTGGCAATCACGACATCCTCACCGGCCTCGGCGGCGGCGATCAGTTCAGACAGATGCGTCTTGGCTTCGTGGATGTTTACCTGTTTCACGACGCCCCCAGTTAGCTAACAATATGGCTAATATTACTGTGGCGGGTGAAATCCCGTCAATACCAATCCGCCAGCCGCAAACTCCTGACCCGTGCGAACTCGCCGGTGTTGTGCGTGACCAGCACACCGCTGACGGCAAGTGCAGTACCGGCGATCAGGGTATCCATCGGACCGATCGGCTTCCCGGCGGATTCGAGCGTCGCGCGCAATTGCGCTGCCAACCGGGCGGCGTCCTTGTTGAAGGGAATGATGGACACCGCGCTCAGCATGGCATCCAGCTGGTCACGCCGCTTGCGTGGCTGGCCGGAGCGCGCGATGCCCAATTCCAACTCATACAACACCACGGCCGGAATGCCGATCTCCCGCGGAGACACCCCCAGCAGATGCGCGGCGACCCGGCCCTGCCCCTTGAAGAAGTAGATCAGGGTGTTGGTATCCAGCACGAACATCAAAGCGCTTCCCGTTTCGCATCCACCGCATAACCGGCCCTGATTTCCTCGGCCGTCAGGGCGTCAGGCCAGGCACCGGCAAGCGCTGCAACGTCACCAGGCCATTCCCCATGCACCTTTTCGCGGATGACCTGCGCGATCCAGCTGCTCTGGGAGATGCCGGCATTTTTTACCGCCCGCCTCATGAGTGACTGAGTTTCTTCATCCAGATAAATTGTCACTTGCCCCATATGATCACCTTCCACATATATTCCCACATACATCATACACGGCAAATGGAAACATTGGACAGGCCACGGATTCCGCCGTTACTCCCCCCTGCCAGGAAACATATCCGTCGTTGGCGGTTCGATGCGCTTGCGCAGCCGCCGGGTTCGCCTGGCATCGCGCGGCGACCCAACGCGGCAGTCGCCTCGACCAGCGGTATTCCTGCGGTTGCATCACCATGCCCGCCCGGACAGGATTCAACTCGACATAGCGCGAGCATCCCAGAAGATAAGCGTCCTCCTCGACGATGCATGACCTGAACCGCCCCTCCCACAGCGTGCGCTGCGCCGATAGAGCCGATTGACATGCTGCACATAGCGCTGGCCGAGCAGTTTCATCAGGTGCCCTGCGGCATTCGCCTCTCGTGGCGTCAACAGCAGATGCACGTGACTCGTCATCAGCACATAGGAATGGA
>JBDHRL010000135.1:0-5988 GCA_039807535.1 Rhodocyclaceae bacterium | reverse complement strand
TGCCGAATCCCCTGCCGAGAGGGTATATCAAACTGCTGCAACCAAACCGGAACGGCTGGTTTTTTGGATAGTGGTGGACCGGAGGAGGATCGAACTCCCGACCTTCGCATTGCGAACGCGACGCTCTCCCAGCTGAGCTACCGGCCCGAAGGAGGGGCGGATTATAGCCGGTTTTGGGGGCCGGCCGCCAGTCAGGTCTCGTCGTCCTCTCCCGAGCCGGCGGCGGCGCGACGCAGGCGATCGTTGACCGCCGCCCAGGCTTCGCCGGCCGGCGGCTGCTGGACGAGGATGCGCACGCAGCCCAGCGCATCCAGTTCGCGCAGGCTAGCGTAGAGGTCGTGAGCGAAGCCGGCCGGCTCGGCCGGGGACTGCTTCCAGACGACAAGGTCGTGGCTGATCGCTTGGGCCGTCGGCGCCAGCACGGCCACCCGTTCGCCCGCCACCAGGGCGCTGCGCAAGGCGAAGAGCAGGCCGTCCGAGGATACGAGCTGCAACGGCGTGCGCGGCGCGTAGTGCGCTTCCAGGCTGCCGGACACGCGCGGCGCATCGGCGTGCGAGGCAACGACCCCGGGAGCGCGGCCGAGCACGCGCGCGAGGTCCACCACACCGACGGCTCCGGGGCGCAGCAACACGGGTGCGCCGCGCGAGAGATCGAGGATGGTCGACTCGATGCCGACCGAACAGGCGCCGCCGTCGAGGATGAGCGGCACGCGGTCGCCCAGTTCCTCGCGCACATGGGCGGCGGTGGTCGGACTGATGCGGCCGAAGCGATTGGCGGAAGGGGCTGCAATGCCGCCGCCGAAAGCGGCGAGCAGTTCCAGGGCGAGCGGATGGCCCGGCACGCGCAGACCGACCGTGTCCTGCCCGCCGGTGACGGCATCGGGGACGTTCGGCTGCCGCCTGAGGATCAGGGTGAGCGGGCCGGGCCAGAAGGCGGCGGCAAGCTTTTCGGCTTCGGCCGGCAACTCGCGCGCCCAGCGCGCAAGATGCGCCGACGCAGGCAGGTGCACGATCAGCGGGTGGTCGGCCGGCCGGCCCTTGGCGGCGAAGATCTTCGCCACGGCCGCCGCGTTGGCGGCGTCGGCGCCGAGGCCGTAGACGGTTTCGGTGGGGAAGGCGACCAGCTCGCCGTGCGCCAGCAGCGCGACGGCGCGCTCGATTTCAGTCGCCATCGCGCACGTCGCGCGGGAACGCAAAAGTCAGTCTGCGCAGCACGGCGCCGGGTGCCTGGGTCAGGCTTCCGGTAGCTTTTTCGCCAGCACCTTCTCGGTCTGGCGGATGCGGAAATCGCTGAGCTTCTTCGCCAGCTCCGGGTCGGAGAGCGCCAGCATGGCGACGGCGAACAGCGCGGCGTTGGTGGCACCGGCCTCACCGATGGCGAAAGTGGCAACGGGAATGCCGCCCGGCATCTGCACCATGGAAAGC
This sequence comes from Rhodocyclaceae bacterium, assembly GCA_039807535.1. GTDB lineage: Bacteria > Pseudomonadota > Gammaproteobacteria > Burkholderiales > Rhodocyclaceae > Desulfobacillus. The sequence continues at coordinate 4,563 of JBDHRL010000135.1, read as the reverse complement.
AGGGAATCGAGGCCCTGCAGGTGCTTGGAAGGCATCGGCACCGCCAGCACCGGCAGCTCGGTCTTGGCCGCCAGCACGCCGGCGAGATGGGCCGCGCCGCCGGCGGCACCGATCAGCACCTTGAGGCCGCGGTCGTGCGCCATGCAGGCGTAGTCGAGCGCCGCATCCGGCGTGCGATGCGCCGAGAGGACTTTCGCTTCATGCGGCACGCCGAAGCTCTTCAGCGTGTCGGCGCAGGCCTTCATGACCGGCCAGTCGGAGTCCGAGCCCATGACGATGCCGACGAGGGGATGCTTGCCCATTTTGATCTCCTTTTATCTGCCTGCGGCGCGGTCCGCGCTCTCGATGGTGTTGGCGAGCAGCATGGTGATGGTCATCGGACCGACGCCGCCCGGAACCGGGGTGATGAGCGAAGCGACTTCCTTCGCCGATTCGAAATCCACGTCGCCGCACAATTTTCCGTCCGGCAGGCGGTTGATGCCGACATCGATGACCACCGCGCCGGGCTTCACCATGTCGCCGGTGATCATCTTCGGCTTGCCCACCGCCGCGATGAGCACGTCGGCGCGGCGCGTGTGGAAAGCGAGGTCCTTCGTCTGCGAGTGGCACACCGTGACGGTGGCGCTGGCGGCGATGAGCAGCAGGGTCATCGGCTTGCCGACGATGTTGCTGCGGCCGACCACCACAGCCTCCTTGCCGCGCAGCGAGATGCCCTCCGCGCTCAACATCTCCATGACGCCGTAGGGCGTGCACGAGATGAAGCGCGGGTTGCCCTGCGCGAGCAGGCCGACGTTCTCGGCGTGGAAGCCATCGACGTCCTTCTCCGCGGAAATGGCCTCCAGCACCTCGTCCTCGTCGAACTGGGCGGGGAGCGGCAGCTGCACCAGGATGCCGTGGATCTTCGGGTCGGCGTTGAGCGCGGCGATCTTGTTGAGCACCTTCTCCGGCGGCGTGTCGGCGGGAAATTCGTATTTCTCGGAGTGCACGCCGACCGCTTCGCAGGCCTTGATCTTGTTGCGCACATAGACCTGCGAGGCCGGGTTCTCGCCGACCAGGATCACGGCGAGGCCGGGCTTGAAGCCCTGGGCGGCGAGTTCGGCCGCGCGCTGGCGCAGGGATTCGCGCAGTTTCGCGGAAAGGGCATTGCCGTCGAGAATTTTGGCGGTCATGGTCGTCGGAAATGATTGCGGAGCCCGGAGGCTCCGCGGAACGAAGCTATTTTACCTGCACCGTCATCCCCGCGGAAGCGGGGATCCAGGCGGCCCGTGGATTCCCGCTTCCGCGGGAATGACGAATGCTAGGCCGGGGCGGTGGCCTGCAAGGCCGCCGCGCGGCCGGCGGCGAAGGCCTTGCGGTTCGCCTCGACCACCTTCTCGCCCTTGCGCGCGAAGCGCTTGACGATGCACTCGAGCAGCACCTCGGCCGAAAAGGGCAACTGGTCGGCGATGGCGCCGAGCATGACGGTGTTGCCCAGGCGCAGGTCGCCGAGATCGCGCGCGATGGTGGCAGCATCGAAGGACACCGTGCGCACGCCGCGCGCCTTCATCTCGCCGATCGGGTCATCGGGATACGTAAACAGGCCGAGTTCGACCACCGGCGGCACCATGCGCGCGTCGTTCACCAGCGCCAGGGCGCCAGGCTTGAGGTAATGCGACCAGCGCAGCGCCTCGGCCGCCTCGAAGCCGAGCAGCACGTCGGCGGTGCCCGGCGCGATCTGCGGCGAGAGCACCTTCTTGCCGAAGCGCAGGTGGGAGGTGACGACGCCGCCGCGCTGGCTCATGCCGGCGACTTCGGTCTTCTTGACGTCGTGGCCCTCGGCGATGGCCGCCTCGGAAAGAATTTCGGTGGCCGTCATGACGCCCTGGCCGCCGATGCCGCAGACGAGAATGTTGGTGATGTCGGACATGGCGCGTTCCTCAGGCCGGCACGACGGGAATGACCCGTCCGGCCGGTGCGTAATGGATGATCGCCTCCGGCGCGCAGGGCTGCACGCACAGGCCGCAGCCGGTGCAGGCGACGCTGTCGATGCGCGTGAAAGCCAGTTCGACTTCCTTGCCGGAGGGTTTCACCACCTTCTCGCGGCGCGTGACGTGGATGGCCGGGCAGCCGACCTCGACGCAGTTGCCGCAGCCGGTGCACTTCGATTCCTCGACGACATAGGGCTTGAACGGCTTGAACTCCTCGATCAGCACGCAGGGGCGGTTGGTGATGATGACCGAGACGTCGTCGATCTTGGTCTCGTCGCGCACGGTCTTGAACAGCACCGGCAGCTGGTAGGGATCGATGACGTGGATGCGCTCCTTCTTCACGCCGAGCGCCTCGACCAGCCTGGGGAAATCGATGCGCGGCGCCTCGACTCCGCGGATGTCGCGGCCGTTGGCCGGCGTGTTCTGGCCGCCGGTCATGCCCACCGTGCCGTTGTCGAGCAGCAGGATGGTGACGTTGCCGCGGTTCCAGGTGATGTCGAGCAGGCCCTGCATGCCCATGTGCATGAAGGTCGAGTCGCCGATGACGGCGAGGATCTTCTTGTTCTTGTCCGCTTCGCCGCGGCCCTTGTCCATGCCGAGGGCGATGCCCATCGAGGCGCCCATGCAGATGGTCGAGTCGAGCGAGTTCCACGGGTGCCCCGCGCCCAGCGTATAGCAGCCGATGTCGCCGGAGATGGTGAGGTTCTTCAGCTGCGACAGCGTGTAGTACACCCCCATGTGCGGGCAGGAGGCGCACAGGGTCGGCGGGCGCGGGAAGAGTGGCGGCAGGGCTTGCGCGGATTCGGGCGCGGGTGCGGCTTCCTTGCGCAACAGGCGCTCGACGGCGGGCTTGACCACCTCGGGGGAAAGTTCGCCCATGCGCGGCAGGAAGTCCTTGCCGTGCACGGCGAAGCCGGCGGCCTTCAGTTCGGTTTCCAGCAGCGGCTCGACTTCCTCCACCACCACGACGGTGTCCGCCATCTCCGCCAGTTGCGCCACCTTCTCCAGCGGCCAGGGATAGGACATGCCGAGTTTCAGCACCGGCGCATCGGGAAAGGACTCGCGCACGTGCATGTAAGCCGGGCCGCTGGTGACGAAGGCGACGCGGCGGTCGGCCCCGGGCTCGATGACGTTGAGCGGCGAGCGGTCGGAGAGGCGCTTGAGCTCCTGCTCGCGCTGGTGCATGAGCGGGATGCGGCGTTTGGCGTGGCCGGGCACCATCACCCAGCGCTCGGCGTTCTTGGAGAAGCCGCCGGCCTTGTGTTCGACGCGGCTGCCGACCGTGACCAGTCCCTTGACGTGGCAGATGCGCGAAGTCAGGCGCAGGATCACCGGCACCTGGTACTCCTCCGAGAGTTCGTAGGCGTAGCGGCACATGTCGTAGGCTTCCTGCGAGTCGGCCGGCTCGAGCATCGGCACGTGGGCGAAGCGGCCCCAGAAGCGCGAGTCCTGCTCGTTCTGCGAGGAGGAGAGGCCGACGTCGTCGGCCACCGCGATGACCAGGCCGCCCTGGACGCCGGTCAGTGTCAGCGTCATCAGCGCATCCGAGGCGACATTGAGGCCGACGTGCTTCATGGCGCTGAAGGCGCGCGAGCCCATCATCGAGGCGCCGATGGCGACTTCCAGCGACACTTTCTCGTTCACCGACCATTCGGTGTACAGGCCGGGATAGGTCGACAGCACTTCCAGCATCTCGGTTGCCGGCGTGCCCGGATAACCGGCGCAGACCTTCGTCCCCGCCTCCCACACCGCGCGCGCCACGGCCTCGTTGCCCGACATCAGAAGCCGGCTCGCCGCCGGCGCCGGCATGACTGCTGCCATCTGCCTTACCCCGCTGAAGTGAAACGGAAAAAGAGAAGGCAGAAACTACTTGGGCGGCCGCCATTGGCCCTTGACACAAATCAAAGGTGTGGAAATCTGGCGATTGGATCGATTCGGGAAGAACGAAAGAACGCGAATTTCATGCATCCGGGGAGCGGACGCGAACGCCAATGAAAAGTCAGTCGCTGCGATACGGCGGCGCGGGCTTCAACGGCAGGCCGGCGCCGCTCAGGCGGCGGGCTGCCGCGCCAGGAAGGCGCGCTGTCTGGCGGCGGAACCGAGGATGTGGCCGGACCACCAGAGGGAAAGAAAGGTCTGCAGTTCCTGCCGGTCGAAATTCTCGGTGGTGACGATCTCTGCGGCCAGGTAGTCGAACTCGTCGCGCTCGTTGCGGTGCGCCTCGAGATCGGGATAGCCGGCGCGGGCGAGCAGCGCCTCCTCGGCGGCGAAGTGCTCGCGGGAGAGGGCCATCAGTTCCTCGAAGGCCCGGCGGAACTTGTCCTCGCCTTCTGCACCGGCGTCGGCGAGGCAGGCGGCCAGTGCCGCGCAGCGCGCCAAGAGGGCGCGATGCTGCGCGTCGAGGGTTTCATTGCCCACGCTGAGCTCCGGCACCCATTGCAGCAGGTTCGGCATGATTAGAAGCCGAGCGCCTCGACCACGGCCACCAGGTCGGCGAAGCTGGCCGCATCGAGCTTCTGCGCCAGCGCCGCCTTGTCGAGCCCTTCGCACTCGAATTTGGTCAGGGTGACCTCGAAAGGCAGCTCGCGGATTTCCA
>JBDHRL010000013.1:0-33600 GCA_039807535.1 Rhodocyclaceae bacterium | reverse complement strand
GTGCCGACGATGCGGTAGCCGAACTTCTCGACATACCAGCGGATGGTGTCAGGCCGGTCGGTTTCGGTGCGCACGGTTCTGATGCCGCGCTCCCGCATTTCGTCGAGGCGCGCCTGCTGCAGCAGGTGGCCGACGCCGCCGCCCTTGCATGCGGGATCGACGGCGAGGCTGGCGGTTTCCGCCAGGTCGGCGGAGTGGACGATGTAGCCGCAGGTACCGACGATGCGCCCTTCGGCCTCGGCCACGAAGCCGTTGGCGACCTCGATGCCGGTGCGTTCCGGCTCGGGCGCGTCGTCGGAAGGCGGCCGCGGCGCCATGTTCCATGTTTCCAGGATGGCCATGCAGGCCGGCACATCTTCCTCGCGCATCTTGCGTATCCGGATTGCCTGCATGTCGCTTTGCTCGTTCAGCCTGCGGTGGATGGGGGCGGATTCAGACCAGCCGGGCGGCTGACGCTATCCGGAGCCCGTCCCCGCAACCCGCAAATTCCGCCAGTCCGGCCACGCAGTCCAGCGGGCGCGCCGCGAGATCCTCGAATGCCAGCGCAAACACCGGGCAATCGAGGTGTGCGGCATGCCAGGCGGCCAGTTCGGCGTATCTTGCAATGGTTTTCCGGGCGCCGGCAAGCGTCGGGGGCCGAAGCTGACGGGCCAGTTCGGGCATCGAGAACATGCTTTTTGCGCAGGCATCGCCCTCCCGCATGACATGGACGATCCTGATGCGGGATTGCCGCAGCGTGCCCGCGCGCAGCCAGGACAGCAGCGTTGCGCAGAAGCGCGGATCCTTGATGCCCCAGAGCGGGGCTGCCGCGCGCCACGCCAGGTCGGGCTGCCGGAGGAGCGAAAGATCGCCGTGCGCGGCGATGTGCTCCGGGTGCCCGGGCCAGGAAATGCATGAGCCGGCCGAGCGGATCAGGCGGCGGTTGGCCAGTCTGACGTCGGCGCGCTGCAGGTAGCCGCCGGGGTTGAAGAGGTCGGGCTTGAGCATGCGGTTTGCCGGGCCGAAATCCACCCCCAGTCCGGAGAGTATCCGGCAGACGAGCGAAGTGCCCGACCGGAACGGCCCCAGCACGATCACTCCCCTGTTCTCCCTCCCGTTCATGGCACGCGCGGACTTGCAGAGTGTCATCATGTCATAATGCGCCCGTTTCCCGGATTTGCGCAAAGGAGGTCCTGTCGTGGAATTTCCCCCGGAGGGTGCAATGAGCCGCCACATGAGCCGCCACGTTTGCCGCATTGCGTTCTGCGCCATTTCGCTGACATTCGGCATGCATGCGGGCGCATCGCATGCCGCCGGCGCCGCGAAGGTGGATTTTACCGTTGGCGAAGTGGCGGCCGTGCAGGCCGACGGCACGCGGCGGCCGCTGGTCCGCGGGGCGGAAGTCAGTCCCGGCGACACGGTGGACACCGGCGGCGGGCGGGCGCAGCTGCGCTTCACCGACGGCGCCATGGTGTCATTGCAGCCGCAGACGCAGTTCCGCATCGATTCCTATGAGTTCAGGGGTCAGCCGGACGGCAGCGAGAAGGGTTTCTTCAGCCTGCTGAAGGGCGCCATGCGCACCATCACCGGCGCCATCGGCAAGGCGGACCGCAAGGCCTACCGGCTCGACACGGCGGTGGCGACCATCGGCATCCGCGGCACGGAATACGCGGTGGCCTACGGCAACAGCATCACCGTGACGACGAACTCCGGCCTGATCGAAGTCTGCAACTCCGGCGGCTGCCTGCTGGTGGAGGCCGGCCAGTCCGCCTTCGTGCCGGATGCCAATACGCCGCCGAGCTATACGCGGCGCAATGCGCTCGATCCCCTGACGGCGCCGCCGGAAAATCCCTCGCCCGGTTTTTCTTCCGGGAGCAACCCCGGAAGCATCACGCCGCCGCCGCAATCTCCCCCATCGGCTCCTCCGGCGCAGACCCCGCCCTCCAACCCGCCGCCCTATTCGGTGGGGCCCTCTTTAGGGACTTGAAAACGGCCCCGCCGGCCAGGCGCCTTCAGGCGCGGTCGTAGACGGCGAAATCGAAAGCCGGCCCCCCGGCCGCGGTGCGGTGCTCGCGCGATGTTTCCCGCCAGAGCCGCCGGTCGAATTCCGGGAAGCGGGCATCGCCGGGATAGTCGCGCCGGATCTCGGTGAGATAGAGGCGATGCGCCTGCGCCAGCGCCTCGGCGTAGACTTGCGCGCCGCCGATGACGAAGATCTCCTCGCTCGCGTCCCGGCAGGCGGCGACGGCGGCATCCAGCGAAGCGGCCACCTCGCAGCCCTCCGCCCGGTACGCCGCGTTGCGTGAAACGACGATGTTGCGCCGGCCCGGCAGGGGCCGGCCGAGGGACTCGAACGTCCTGCGTCCCATGATGACGGGATGGCCGAGCGTGAGCGCCTTGAAGCGCTTCAGGTCCTCGGACAGGCGCCACGGCAGGGCGTTGTCGCTGCCGATGACGCCGTTGGCGGCGACGGCGGCGATGAGCGAGAGTCTCGGCGTGCGGGCGGATTGCATCGATGTGCTATCGTAAAAAAAGTGCTGTGCGGTAGCCGCGAGATTATACCGAGTGAGCCGTCTCTATCCGAAATCCTTCCTGCGCCTGATCCTGATCGGCTTCGGGCTGGTTTTGCTGCCGCTGGTTTTCGCGCTCGTCAATGCCGCCATCAACGTGCAGCATCTGGCCGAGCAGAGCGAGCGGGCGGTGCGCGAGGCGGCTGTCGCAACGCGCGCCAGCCGCGAGATGCTGGAGACGCTGACGGGCATGGAGCGCGCCCTGCGCCAGTACCTGGTGCTGCGGGAAGGCGAGCTGCTGGCGGATTACCGCCGCCTGCACAGGGAGTTCGTGCAGGCGACGCAGGAATATGCCCGCCTGCCGCTGGACGAGGAGGGGCGCTCCCGGCTGCTTGCCGTGCTCGGGCAGGAGCAGAAGCTGCTGCATGCCCTGGAGGCCGGGCAGGCGGTGCCCGCGGAGGAATTCTCCGCCATTGCCGGGCAGGTGCGCGGCGTGCTGGCGGCGAGCAGCCGCCTGATCGATGCCGGGGTCGAGCGCTTGCGCATCACCGCGCTCGACACGCGCAGCGCGCTGACGTGGCAACTGCTTGCGGCGCTGCCGGTGACGCTGGGCATCGCCCTGTGGTTCCGTTCCATCATATCCAGCCAGCTGCAGCAGGTGGATCGGGCCATCCGCGCCATCGGCCGGGCGGAATACACCGACGGCGTCACCGTATCCGGGCCGCAGGACCTGGCGTATCTGGGCCGCCGCCTCGACTGGCTGCGCCGCCGCCTGGCGGAGCTGGAGGAGCAGAAAAACCGCTTTCTGCGCCACGTGTCGCACGACCTGAAGACGCCGCTCACGGCCATCCGCGAGGGCGCGCAGCTGCTCGGCGAAGGCGTGCCGGGGCCGCTGAACGAGCAGCAGAAGACCATCATTTCCATTCTCGACCAGAACAGCCGCCGCCTGCAGCAGCTGATCGAGGAGCTGATCAATTACCAGCAGGCCGGCTTTGCCGCCGGCAGCATCGATCCCCAGCCGGTCGCGCTCGACGTGGTGTGCACCCAGGTCCTGCGCACGCATCGCCTGGTGGCGGCGGCGCGCGCCATCCGCTTCGAGCGGAAACTGGCACCCGTGCTGGTGGAGGGCGATGCCGACAAGCTGCGCGTGGTGATCGACAACCTGATCACGAACGCCATCAAGTTTTCGCCGCGCGAAGGCGTGATTCGGATCAGCCTGGAAAAGCACGGCGAACATGCGCTGCTCGACGTGGAAGACGAAGGAGCCGGGGTGGCCGCGGAAGAGCGCGAGCGCATCTTCGAGCCGTTCTTTCGCGGCACGCGGGCGCGGCGCGGCACGGTCAAGGGCAGCGGCCTCGGCCTGGCCATCGCCAAGGAATACGTCCTGGCGCATCGCGGCAGGATCGAGGCCATCGAAGAAGGCAGGGGCGGCCACTTCCGCGCCACGCTGCCGCTGAAATGGGAAAAGAAGGAGTGATCTTGAGGCGATCATGGGCCCTGGCGGCGGCCGTCTCGATGGCGGCAGGCTGCGCGCAGTTCCAGGCGGCCGCGCCCGAACCGGCGGCCGTTCCGGCAACCGCGCCCGCCACGGACCATGCCAGGGAAAATTCTGAAGTGTCGGCCTTGCTGGCATACTATCAGGATCTGCTCGACCTGCCGGCCGACGATCTGAAACGCGAATACCAGACAAGCAGCCAGTCCTTTTCCCGCGAGCGCAGCGAGCTGGGCAGGCTGCGCCTGTCCTTGCTGATGTGCGTTCCGGGGGCACCCTGGCGAGACGATGCGAAGCTGCTGGCGCTGCTGGATGGCGCGGCCAGCCGCAAGGCGCCGCCGGATTCGCCACGGCGGCAGTTTGTCGTGCTCCTGCAGAAACTGGTGAGCGAGCGCCAGCGGGAGCAGAAGCGTGCCGACGAACTGCAACAAAAACTGGATTCCATGCTGACCATCGAGCGCGCCCTGCGCGAACGCCAGCCCAAGAGACATGACTGAAACGAAAGCCCGGATTCTTCTCGTCGACGACGATCGCGACCTGCTCAAGCTGATTTCGCTGCGCCTGACGGCCGCCGGCTATGCCGTGCAGACGGCCGAGAGCGGCGCGCAGGCGCTGTCGCAGCTTGCGGTGGCGCGCCCCCGGCTGGTGATCACCGACCTGCGCATGGAAGGCATGGACGGCATGGCGCTGTTCGACCGCATCCACGCCGTCATGCCGACGCTGCCGGTGATCATCCTGACCGCGCACGGCACCATTCCCGATGCCGTGGCGGCCACCCAGCGCGGCGTCTTCAGCTTCCTCACCAAGCCCTTCGACGGCAAGGATCTGCTCGCGCAAGTCGAGCAGGCCCTGAAATTCTCCGGCGGTGTCGAGGCCGCCGGCGCGGCCGAGACCTGGCGCGCGGCCATCGTCACGCGCAGCCAGCGCATGGAGGAGGTGCTGCGCCAGGCCAGGCTGGTCGCGGGCTCGGACGCCAGCGTGCTGATTTTCGGGGCGTCCGGCAGCGGCAAGGAATTGCTCGCCAAGGCCATTCACCTGGCCGGCGCGCGCGCCAAGGGACCGTTCATGGCCGTCAACTGCGCGGCGATTCCCGAGCACCTGCTGGAAAGCGAGCTGTTCGGCCACGCCAAGGGCGCCTTTTCCGGCGCGATCTACGCGCACCGCGGCCTGTTCCAGGCGGCGCAGGGCGGCACGCTGTTCCTCGACGAGATCGGCGACATGCCGCTGGCGCTGCAGGCCAAGCTGCTGCGTGCCCTGCAGGACCGCAGCGTCCGGCCGGTCGGCTCGACCGAGTCGGTGGCGATCGACGTGCGCATCATCTCGGCCACGCACCGGGATCTCTCCGAGAGCATCCGGGGAGGCGCCTTCCGCCCCGATCTTTTCTACCGGCTCAACGTCGTCTCGCTGACGCTGCCGCCCCTGGCGGAGCGGCGCGAGGACATCCCGCTGCTGTGCGCCCATTTCGTCGAGCAGCTGGCGGCGCGCTACGGCAAGCCGGCGCGCACCTTCGCGCCGGACGCGATGGAACTGCTGGTGAATGCCTCCTGGCCCGGCAACGTGCGCCAGCTGCTCAACGTGGTCGAGCAGACGGTCGCCCTGTCCACCTCCCCCGTCGTGCCCGCCTCGCTGGTGCAGCAGGCCCTGCACGACGACAACACCATGATGGTCTCCCTCGACGAGGCGCGCCGCGCCTTCGAGCACGACTATCTGGTGCGTCTGCTGCGCTCGACCGAAGGGAATGTCAGCCAGGCCGCGCGCATGGCCCAGCGCAACCGCACCGAGTTCTACAAGCTGCTGCAGCGGCACAACCTGACGCCGTCCCTGTTCAAGGCCGAAAAGGCATAGCGCGCCTGTCGCCGCTCGGCGACAGACGAAAATCCCTGCCGTTCAACAACTTGGCCCGCCCCATGGGGCAGCTTGTCGTCGACGCCCGACGTTACGTCGCGCCCATCGCGCCGTCCCGCAGCCGCTGACTTTTCGCATCTCGATGTAATTGAAGGAAAAATCCCGGTTGGCACACGGCTTGCTCATAAGCCAGCGAGCTTGGCGGAACTGCAAGCAAACGATTTCACGAATGCCGGCCGCCCGTAAGACAGGATGCCTCTACCTTCGGGGATCGGTCCTGAGCCAACCGATCGCGCCCTGTTTGCGCCGGCTTCTTTTTATGCCTGAGGAGACGATATGGAACGTCTGATCCACGAAAGCAGGGAAACCTTGATGGCCCTGTTGGTCGCCTCCTGCCTTGCCGCCGGGATCGGCGGCGCGGCCTTCTACACGCTCGGGCCGGAAGGCTGGCTGGTCGACAAGGTTCGCGTGGCGTTCTTCGACCCGACCCTGTCCGCGCTGGTCGCCTTGCTGGTGACGATCGGCGCGCTGTCGGCATTCAAGCGCCTGCTCGACCGCTATTCGCATGTCGCCGCGCTGAACAATCTCCTCCTCGGTGCGGTCGGCCTGGGCGGCTTCGTCGTGCTCCTCCAGGGCGTTCGCACCGTTATCGGCTAGGGCCCGCGCGCCCCTGCCGTTTTTTTTCCAGGGTCAGGCCGGCGTAGATCGCCTTGTAGGCGTCGGCCGCCTTCGACCAGCTGAAGTCCAGCGCCATCCCGTTCCTCTGCAGCTTGCGCCAGAGCGTCCTGTCGTGCCAGGCGGACGTCGCCCGGCGGATGGCCTGCAGCAAGGCATCCGGGGTCGCGTCCTGGAAGACGAAGCCGTTCGCCGTGCCGTCGGCCAGTGTCGCGTCGTTGCAGTCGACCACCGTATCGGCCAGTCCGCCGGTTTCCCGCACGATGGGCGGCGTGCCGTAGCGCAGGCTGTACATCTGGTTCAGGCCGCAGGGCTCGAAGCGCGAGGGCATGAGGAACAGGTCGGCGCCGGCTTCCAGCAAGTGCGCCAGGCCGTCGTCGAAGCCGATGCGCACGGCGAACTGGCCGGGATGGCGCGCCGCCATGCCCGCCAGCGCGGCTTCCAGCGACTTGTCTCCCGTGCCGAGGATGGCGATTTGCGCCGGCAGGCGGGCGATCTCGTCGCCGATGCCGGGCAGGAGATCCAGTCCCTTCTGCTGAGTGATGCGGCAGACCGCGCCGAGCACGGGCAGCGACGCGTCTTCCCACAGGCCAAGGCGCTGGCGCAGCGCCGCCTTGTTGGCTTCCTTGCCTTTCAGGTGGGCGAATTCATAGCGCCGCGGCAGATGCGGGTCCGTCGCCGGATTCCAGACCGCGGTGTCGATGCCGTTGAGGATGCCGGTGAGGTCGTGCTGGCGCCAGCGCAGCAGTCCGGCGAATCCGTAACCGAAGGCTTCCGTCTGGATTTCCTGCGCATAGCGCGGGCTGACGGTGGTGAGCTTGCCGGCGTAATGCAGTCCGGCCTTCATGAAGGAGAGCCGGCCCCAGTATTCCACTCCGTCCATGGCGTAGGCCTCGGGCGGCAGGCCGAGCGCGGCAAGCGTCTCGGCCGGAAAGATGCCCTGGAAGGCGAGGTTGTGGATCGACATCACGGTGGCCGCCTTGTCGCCCTCCTCAAAATGCAGGTAGGCCGGTGCCAGCCCGCAGGGCCAATCGTTGCAATGCAGGATGTCGGGGCGCCAGCGCAAGGGGCTGGCCTCGCCGCTCAGCACGGCCGCGATTTTCGAGAGCAGGCCGAAGCGCAGGTGGTTGTCGCCGAAATCGTTCCCGTCGGCATCGAGGTAGGCGCTGCCCTCGCGCCGGAAATACTCGGGGCAGTCGAGCAAATACAGGGTCACGCCGTGCCGGGTCCGCGCTTCGAGCAGGCGGGAGGGCGGCAGCATGCCTCCGGCGGCAGGCAGATCGGCCGCCGTGGCCGCATCCGGAAAGGCCGCCAGCAGGGGCGGGTAGGCGGGCACCAGGATGCGGACATCGACGCCGGCCTCCAGCAGGGCAGCGGGCAGGGACCAGGAAATTTCCCCGAGCCCGCCGCTTTTCATCCAGGGGGCGAGCTCGGGCGAGGCGAAAAGGACTTTCATCCGCTTGCCGGCAGGCCGGGGTTCCGGCAGCCGCCTCACAGCCAGACCATCATGCCCATTTCGAAGGGGTGCGTGAGCATTTCGTGATGGGGATAGACGCGGATGCGGTACTCGATCTTGCCGCAGTATTCGGGGGTCAGCTCGAGCGAATAGAGCTGCTCGCCGGTTTCCAGCTGGCGTTCGTGGCGGAAGCGGTGGCTGCGCGCCTTCTTCGGCAGGTTGCCGCCGGCCGGGCGACCGAGCAGCATCTCCACCACCACGTCGTCGGGCCTGAGGCCGCGCAGGCTGGCCGCGACCTCGATGCGCAGGCCGTTGCCGAAGAGGATGCGCCGCGCCGGAGTGTCGAGCCGGCGCAGGGCGACCTGCGGCCAGGCGGTGCGCACACGGGCCTTCCACGCCGCCACGGCACGGGCGCCGGCGTAGTTGTCCTGGGAATAACGGCGATGCTGGTGCGCGGCCGGCACATAGAAGCGCGCCAGGTAGTCGGAGAGCATCCGCGTCGAGTTGAAGCGTGGCAGCAGGGAGGCGATCGAATGCTTGGCCATCGCCACCCAGCCGGGCGAATAGCCTATCGTGCCGCGGTCGTAGTAGAGCGGGATCACGCTGTCCTGCAGGATTTCGTAGAGCGTGCGCGCTTCCTCCTGGTTGCGGCGCGCCTCGTCCAGCGCGTCGGAGGCCGGCTTGATGGCCCAGCCGTTGCGGCCGTCGTAGCCTTCGCCCCACCAGCCGTCCAGCACGGAGAGGTTGGGCACGCCGTTGATGGCAGCCTTCATGCCCGAGGTGCCGCAGGCCTCCAGCGGGAACTGCGGATTGTTCAGCCAGACGTCGACGCCGGACACGAGGCGCCGCGCCAGGCGAAGGTCGTAGCCTTCCACCAGCAGGATCTTGCCTTCGAATTCGGGCTTGCGCGCCATTTCCATGATGCGGCGGATCAGCGCCTGGCCGGGCAGGTCGGCCGGATGGGCCTTGCCGGCGAAGATGAACAGCACCGGCCGCTGCGGATCGGCGAGGATCTCGCGCAGCCAGTCGAGGTCCTCGAACAGCAGCGCGGCGCGCTTGTAGGTGGCGAAGCGGCGGGCGAAGCCGATGGTCAGCACGTTGGGATTGACCGGGTTGGCGAGGCGGAACATGCGGTCGAGGTGCGCCTCGGAACCGTGATTGCGCGCGTGCTGGGCGGCGACGCGATGGCGCACGAGGTGCAGCATCTGCGCCTTGAGCGACTGGTGCACGCTCCAGAACTGGTGGTCGGGAATGGTGTGGATGCCGTCCCAGCAGCCCTTGTCCGTGACGCGCTGGCTCCAGCCGGGCCCGAGGAAGCGGTCGAACAGCTCGTTCCATTCGTTGGAGAGGAAGGTCGGCACGTGCACGCCGTTGGTGACGTAGGTGGTCGGGTTGTCGCCCGCCTCGATCTGCGGCCACAGGCTGGAGAGGATGCGCGCGGAAACGCCGCCGTGGATGCGCGAGACGCCGTTGTGGAAGCGCGAGCCGTGCACCGCCAGGGCGGTCATGTTGAACGCGTGCCCACCGGGCACGCGGCCGAGACCCAGCAGCAGCTCCGTCGACACGCCCAGCTCCTTGCAGGCGTGCTCGAAGTAGTGGCTGATCATCTCCTCGCTGAAATGGTCGTGTCCGGCCGGCACCGCGGTGTGGGTGGTGAACACCGTGTGCGCGGCCACCGCTTCGAGGGCGGCGGCGATGTCGATGCCCTGGACGGTGAGGTGGCGCACCCGTTCCAGGATCATGAAGGCGGAATGGCCTTCGTTGATGTGCCAGACCGTCGGCTTGAGGTCCAGGGCGACCAGCGCCCGCACGCCGCCAATGCCGAGCACGATCTCCTGCTCGATGCGGGTGGTGCGGTCGCCGCCGTAGAGGGTATGCGCAATGTCGCGGTCATGCTCGCTGTTTTCCTCGAGATCGGTGTCGAGCAGGTACAGCGTGACGTGGCCGACGCGCGCCTGCCAGACCTTGATGATGATGTTGCGGTCCGGCATTTCCACCTGGACGCGCAGCTCCGAGCCGTCCCCGCGCAGGACCGGCGCGATCGGCAGGTCGTCGAAGTCGGCGTCCTGGTAGAGGGCGTGCTGGCCGCCCTCGCCGTCGATGGTCTGCTGGAAGTAGCCCTGGCGGTAGAGCAGGCCGACGGCGACGAAGGGCAGGCGCAGGTCGCTCGCCGCCTTGCAGTGATCGCCGGCGAGGATGCCCAGCCCGCCCGAATAGATCGGCAGGCTCTCGCTGAAGCCGAACTCGAAGCAGAAATAGGCGACGAGGTCGTTGTGCCGCAGGTGCTGTGCGCCGTTCGAGCGCACCGGCTCGTTGTGATAGGTGTCGTAGGCCGAGAGTACGCGCGCGTAGTTGCCGAGAAAGACCGGATCGTCGGCGGCGTCCTGCAGGCGCTGCTGGTCGACGCGCTTGAGGAAGGCCTTCGGACTGTGGCCGACCGAGCCCCACAGGCTCGGATGCAGGCGCGCGAAGAGGCTGCGCGTCGGCCGGTCCCAGCTGTACCAGAGGTTGCTGGCGAGTTCCTCCAGCCGCGCCAGGCGGGACGGAACCTGCGGGTTGACTTCGAGTTGGAAGGGGGTGCCGGGCATGGTTTTTCCAGGTTTCGCGTTCAGGGTTTCGCGTTTCGGGTTCCGCGTTTCAGGTTTCGGGTGGGAATCCGCATGCGGCCGGATGCCGGCGCCAACGCGAAACCCGATACTCGAGACTCGAAATTCTCAAGCGATGGTCACGTCGCGGGAGAGATACACGTCCTGTATGGCATTCAGCAGCCCGATGCCCTCGCGCATCGGCTTCTGGAAGGCCTTGCGGCCGGAGATCAGGCCCATGCCGCCGGCGCGCTTGTTGATCACCGCCGTGCGCACCGCCTGGGCGAGGTCGCCGGCGCCCTTCGATTCGCCGCCGGAGTTGATCATGCCGGCGCGGCCCATGTAGCAGCAGGCCACCTGGTAGCGCACCAGGTCGATCGGATGGTCCGTGGTCAGCTCCGAGTAAACCTTGGAACTGGTCTTGCTGAACTTCAGGGCGTTGAAGCCGCCGTTGTTCTCGGCCATCTTCTGCTTGATGATGTCCGCCTCGATGGTGACGCCGAGATGGTTGGCCTGGCCGGACATGTCGGCCGAGACGTGATAGTCCGTGTCGCCCTGCTTGAAGGCGCCGTTGCGCAGGTAGCACCAGAGGATGGTCGCCATGCCGAGTTCGTGGGCGCGCTTGAACATCTGCGAGACCTCCCGGATTTGCCGGCGCGACTCGGCCGAGCCGAAGTACACCGTCGCACCGACCGCACAGGCGCCCAGCTCGAAGGCCTGCTCGACGTCGGCGAACAGCGTCTGGTCGTAGGTGTTCGGGTAGGAGAGGAACTCGTTGTGGTTGAACTTCACGATGAAGGGAATCCTGTGGGCGTACTTGCGCGACACGGCGCCCAGCACGCCGAGCGTCGAGGCGACGCCGTTGCAGCCGCCCTCGATGGCCAGCCGCACGATGTGCTCGGGATCGAAGAAGTCCGGGTTGGGCGCGAAGGAG
This sequence comes from Rhodocyclaceae bacterium, assembly GCA_039807535.1. GTDB lineage: Bacteria > Pseudomonadota > Gammaproteobacteria > Burkholderiales > Rhodocyclaceae > Desulfobacillus. Next base: position 22,124 of record JBDHRL010000013.1, on the reverse strand, counting down.
GCGCCGGCCGAATGCTCGATGCCCTGGTCCACCGGCAGCAGCGACAGGTAGCCGCTGCCGGCCAGGCGGCCGTGGTTGAACAGCGCGGCGAGGTTCTTCAGCACCGCCGGCTTGCGGTCGGACTGGGCGACGACGCGGTCGATGAAATCCGCGCCGGGCAGGTGCAGCCGCGCCTTCGGAATGCCGCGGCATTCATGCTTGAGGAGCTTGTCGGCTTCGTCGCCGAGCAGCTTGACGATGTCGGTCATGGCACATCCTCCCTTTCACGATGGCGCGAGCGCCTTGCAGGCCGGTCATGGCGCTGCGCGATTGTTCAACCGCGCCGATTCTCTCCGGCGACGGCCAATGTTACACCCGACCGGCGGCGAGGGCAGCGTCCAGGAAATCCGCGAACGCCCGCTCCCACTCCGGGCGCATGAAAATGAAGCCGTCGTTGTGCGTGCCGGCCAGTTCGAGCCACTGCTTCGGGCCGGCAGCCGCCGCATGGAGCCGGCGGCCATGGGCCACCGGGACGATCTCGTCCTGCGGGCTGTGCGCCACCAGCAGCGGGCAGCGCAGGGCCTTCACCGCGGCGAGCGTGTCATAGGCGAAGCGTGTCAGCCGCCGCGCCGGCAGGAAGGGGTAGAGGTCGGCGGCGAGGTCGGGCGCCGAGGTGAAAGCCGAGTGCAGTACCAGCGCGGCCGGTTCGGTGCGGGCGGCCAGCTGCGCGGCGACGGCGCCGCCCAGCGATTCGCCGAACACGACGATGCGCCCGGGCGGCAGGCCGCGCGCGGCGGTCAGGTGCCGCCAGGCCGCCTCGGCATCGGCATGGGTGCCGGCCTCGGAGGGATGGCCGCTCGAGGCGCCGTAGCCGCGGTAGTCGACCATCAGCACCGACAGGCGCAGCCGCTGGAACATCGGCAGCCAGCCGAGCCGGTGGACGATGCTGCCGGCGTTGCCGTGCAGGAACAGCACCGTTGCGCGCGCCTGCGGCGCCGGCACGAACCAGCCGTGCAGGGTCTCGCCGTCGCGGGTGCGGATGCGCACCTCCTCGAAGGGCAGGCGCAGCAGCGCCGGCGTGGCGTGGTCCGCGCGCCCCGTCTCGGGGAAGTAGAGGAAGCGCGACTGAAAGACGTAGAGCAGGGCGGCGAGCGCGGCGTAGCCGAGCGCGAGGCCGGCGAGGAGGATGCCGAGCAGGCGCATGGCGGCGGCCTATCCGTCGGCGAGGATTTCCAGGGTGAAAGTCAGTTCCTGCAGGACGGCGTCGACCGGCCAGGAGAGCGTGAGGCAGGCGCCCTGCATGATCTTCTCGAAGCCGGCTTCCGATTGCGAGACGGTGTGGTGCGGCCGCGCCGCGATGTCGACGGGGCGGCTGGCCGCCAGCCGCAGGCCGCCGCGCAGGTGGCGGTCGTCCAAAGTCAGTTCCCGCGCTGCGGCGAGGTCGAGCGGCTGGCCGAAGCCGCAGGGGATGCTGCCGTCGGGGAGGAGGTAGCGGCCGGAGTAGCCGTCGCAGCTGGGCATGGCGAGGTTGAGTTCGACCGCGAAGCGGCCGCCGGGCACGTTTTGCAGCCGGTAGGCGACCTGCAGCGCGCGCCCGGCCAGCGTGTAGGTTTTGCTCACCTCGCCGCCGTCGAGGGGCGCGGCGAAGGCGGCGCTCGCCAGCGGCGCCCTGAAGGCCCCCGCCGCATACGCCGGCCACAGCGCGTCGCCGTCCGCGCGCAGCCAGGCGTCGAGGAAGAGCCGGCGCGGCCGGGCGTCCGGCGCCGTGTCGGCGAGGCTGACTTTGCCCTTGAGGGCGATGCGGTCGTGGGCCGAGGCGATGCCGCCCCCCTCGCCCTGGTTGCCGGCGGGGGGCTGCGCCGCCGCTTCGAGCGCGCGGTAGTAGTGCTCGGTGCGCTGCGTCAGCACGTCGCCGAAGTTCTGCGCCAGGCCGTAGGCGTCGAATTCGCACACGGCCGCGTGCGCGTCGAGCTTGACCACCGCCTGCAAGCCGGCGTTGCCGAGGAAGAGCTCGCGCGCGCCGTCGAAATCGACGTCGGCGACGGCGAGCGGCGGACGCGGTGCCAGGGCGTCGAGCGCCGCCTCCAGCGCCAGCAGGTTGCGCCAGACCTCGCGCCGCAGGTGCGGCAGGTAGAGGCCGCCGAACAGGCCGTGCCAGTAGGCGTCGTTGGCCTGCGCGCGGTAGAGCAGTTCGGTGAGCGCGGCGCGGCGCGCGCCCGCGGGCAGCGCCGCCAGCCGCTCGGACAGGCCGAGCATGCGCTTGTGCATCCAGTTCGCCTCGGGGAAGCGCGTGAAGAAGTTCTTCCAGATGCCGCCGCGCACGAAGGGCTTGCTGCGCTCGTAGCGGCCCTCGCGCTTCTCGCGCGCGACCAGTTCGTCGTAGACCGCCGCCGCGCGCGGCGGCAGCGTCCATTCGTTCATCTCGATGTAGGAGGTGGTCGGCAGGTAGACGATGCCGCGCGTCGTGCCGCGGGCATGGAAGTCGCGGTAGGTTTCGGCGCGGATCAGCCCGGATGCGAGCACGCCCTCGATGAACTGTTCCAGCCAGCGTTTCTCGTAGACCCACTCGTGGGTTTCCGGCCAGATGCCGAACTTCTCGATGTCGTCGAAATACACCGCGGCGCGATGGCCGCTGCGGGCCAGGCCTTCCAGATAGGCAACCGCCTCCGCGGCGGGGGAGAAGGGCAGGCGGTAGCGCAACTGCTCGGAGATGGGGAAGAGGTCGATGGTGCGGCCGTCCTCCTCGGTGGTGTAGAAGCCGTCGAGCTCGTCCGCTTCCTTGCCGGTGCACAGGAAGTGGTAGTCGTCCACGGTGAGGTATTTCATGCCGCAGCCGGCCAGCGCCGGCACCACGGTCGGGATGTAGACCCGCTCGGTGAGCCAGGCGCCCTCGGCCCGGGCGCCGAATTTGCGCTGCAGCTTCTCCGTCAGGGCCTGGATCTGGCCGATGCGGTCGCGGTGCGGGATGGCCGCCAGCACCGGTTCGCAGTCGCCGGCGCCGAACAGCTCGACCTGGCCGCGTTCGACCATTTCCCGCAGCAGGGCCATGTCCCGCGGGTGGTGTTCGAGCAGCCAGTCGAGCAGCCAGCCGGAGAAGTGGGCGGCGAAGCGGAAATCCGGGTAGCGGTGCACGACCCGCAGGAAGGGACGGTAGCAGCGCTCGTGCGCTTCCTCCAGCACGGCGGTGAAGTTGCCGACGGGCTGGTGGGCGTGCACGCCAAGGAGCAGGGAAACGGGCTGGGTCATGGGGTCACTCGGTCTGGCTGGCGCGGCGCATCGTGCCGCCGCCCTCGGGCGTGCCGCCGCCGCGCGAGACGGGAATGGACAGCTCGGGCGGCTCGGCGAGGCCGAGCAGGCGATAGAGCCGGGCGAGGTTGGCGCGGAACAGCGCGTCGAAGCTCGCCACCGCTTCGCGCGGATTGTAGTCGCCGAACCACCAGAACCAGTCCGAGCTCTCGCATACCGCCAGCTGCGCCTCGACGGCGCTGCGCGCGGCCGCGTCGAGGCGTCCGCTTTCCATGACGAAATCGCAGGCCTGCTTGGCCATGCACAACAGGTCCCAGGCGCGGTTCTTGTCGGCTTCGCCGATCCAGGTCGAGAAGGTGCCATAGACCCAGCTGCCGGCCGTCAGTTTCGGCAGCGCGCCGGCCCGCTGCGGATGGCGCGCGAGCCAGTCCGAGAAGGTGGTGGTTCCGATCCAGTCCTGCGCGGCGATCAGCCCGTAGAGGTCGTCGAAGAAATAGTAGGCATTGTAGGGATAGTGCTCCCAGGCGTTCTCGCCGTCGAGGATGACGCAGGCCAGCGGCGTCTCGCCGGCCGGCGCGGCGTCGCGGATGCGGGCGAGCTGGTCGACGAAATGCTGCGCGGCGTCGCGGCCGTGCCATTTGGCATACTCGAAGCCGATCAGGTCGGAGAGCCGCTCGTCGCGGAAGAACAAAGTCAGTTCCGGCAGGGCGGCGAGCCGCCACGGGCGGTAGCAGTCCGCCGCATCGACGCCGCTGTTGGCGAGCACGCCCTGGCTGGAGGCGGCCCAGCGGCAGCCGCCCGAGGCGAGCAGTTCGAGGAAGGCCGCGGAGACCGCGCCTTCCGCCGGCCACATGCCGGCCGGCGGCGCGCCGAAGCGCCGCGCATGGCTGTCGGCGGCCGTGGCGATCTGCGCCTCGACGCGCGAACGCCCGCCGGGGTAGTAGTGCGCATGCGGCAGCGGCAGGTCGGGCTGGGATTCGCGCGCGCAAGCCAGGTCGAGCAGCAGCGGCGCGAGCGGATGGCTGTAGGGCGTGGCGGACAGCTCGATCTGGCCGCGCGCCGCGAGCGCCCGGTAGCGCGGGACCAGGCCGCGCAGGATGTCGCCCATCAGCGCCAGCAGGCGGCGCCGGTCCTCGAGATCGAAGCCTTCGCCCTTGGACATCAGTTCGGCGAGCAGCGGCTGCCGGCGCATCTCGGTCTCGCCCGCCCAGACCACGTGGTACCAGACCAGGACGTCGGCGAAATAGGCGCCCGAGAGGTAGCGCGGCGCGCCGCCCTGGCCATCGAGCAGTTGATGGAGCTTCTGCAGGCGCTCGAAGCGCGGATAGGGCGCCACCATGCGCAGGTGGTTGCCGGGAAAGCAGGAGGCCAGCACCCGCTCGCGCTCCGCCGCGTCCAGGTCGTCGAGGCGCTCCCGCGCCAGCAGGCGCAGCAGCGGATCGCGGAAGCGGCCGGAAGCGAACTGGTCGACGTAGTCCTCGATCTGGTCGAGCAGCACCGGCACGAAGTTCACCACGGCGCGCACTTGCGGGTGGCGCTCCAGGTGCGCCGCCATGTCGGTGTAGTCCTTGAGGGCGTGCAGGTAGGCCCACGGCCGGCGGAATTCGCCCGTGGCGTGGTCGCGGTAATCCGGCTGGTGCATGTGCCAGAGAAAGACCAGCTCGAGCCTGCGCGGATCGGTCATGGCATTACCTGAAGCGGTGCACCTGCTGGCCGAGCATCTCCGGCGTGACCAGGGCGACGCCCTTCGCGGTGACGTGGAAGCGGCGCGCGTCCTCCTCGCGGTCGACGCCGATCTGCATGCCGTCGGGGATGCGGCAGCGCTTGTCGATGACGGCGCGGCGTATCGTCGCGTTGCGGCCGATGCTCACCTTGGGCAGGATCACCGAATCCTCGATCAGGCTGCGCTCCTCGACGCGCACGCCGGAGAAGAGCAGCGAGCGGCGCACGGCGGCGCCGCTGATGATGCAGTTGCCCGAAACCATCGAGTCGACGGCCATGCCGCGGCGATCCTCGTCGTCGAAGACGAACTTGGCCGGCGGCAGCTGTTCCTGGTAGGTCCAGATCGGCCAGTCCTCGTCGTAGAGGTTCAGTTCCGGCGTGACGCGGATGACGTCCATGTTGGCTTCCCAGTAGGCGTCGACCGTGCCGACGTCGCGCCAGTAGGGCGCGTCCTCCGGGCTGCCGACGCAACTTCCGGCGAAGTCGTGGGCGAAGACGCGGTGGCGCTGCACGATGTGCGGAATCAGGTCCTTGCCGAAATCGTGCGAGGAGGCCGCCTCGTCGCTGTCGCGGATCAGCTGTTCGAAGAGGAAGCCGGCGTTGAAGACATACACGCCCATGCTGGCCAGCGCGCGGTCCGGCTTGCCGGGCAGCGGCTCCGGCTCCTTCGGCTTTTCCGTGAAGCGGGTGACGCGCCGGTTTTCGTCCACGCTCATGACGCCGAAGGCGCCGGCTTCCTCGCGCGGCACTTCCATGCAGGCGACGGTCAGGTCGGCCTGTTCGGCGACGTGAAAGGCCAGCATGCGGCCGTAGTCCATCTTGTAGACATGGTCGCCGGAGAGGACGAAAACGTACTTCGGATGGTTGCGGCGCAGCATGTCGAGGTTCTGGAACACCGCGTCGGCGGTGCCCTTGTACCATTCCTCGCCCATCTGCTGCTGGGCCGGCAGCAGGTCGATGAACTCGTTGAGGCGGCCGTCGAGGAAGCTCCAGCCGCGCTGCAGGTGATGGATCAGGCTCTGCGACTTGTACTGCGTGGCGACGCCGATGCGGCGCAGGCCCGAATTCACGCAGTTGGATAGCGTAAAATCGATGATGCGGAACTTGCCGGCGAAGGGGACGGCCGGCTTGGAGCGCCAGTCGGTGAGCTGCTTGAGGCGGCTGCCGCGCCCGCCCGCCAGCACGATGGCGAAGGATTCGCGGGTAAGCTGGCTGATGAAGCGCGGCCCCTGGCCGCTGCGCGTGGTGCCGAAGACCCGGTGCAGCGCTTCCGTGCTTTCCTGCATGAGCTTGCCCTTTCTTTCAGGTGCGATTGTCCATGAATGCCAAATCCGCTGCCCACCGCCGCAACGCCGCCAGGCCCTGGAGCCGCCTGCTGCAGGCGCGCGAACACGACCCCTTCGCCTGCCTCGGGCCGGCCGGCGACGAATGCGGCTGGCGCATTCGCGTGTTCCGCCCCGAAGCCGCGGCCGTGGCCCTGGAAACGCCGGCCGGCCCGCAGGCGTTCGAACGCGTCGACGCGGCCGGCGTCTTCGAGTGGCGCGGCGGCGAACCGCCCGCCGAACCCTATGTCCTGCTCGTCTCGGCGGCGGACGCCACGCGGCGCGAGCACGATGCCTATGCCTTTCCGCCGGCGGCGACCTCCCACGACCTCTATCTTTTCAGCGAAGGCCGGAATTATCAAGCCTATCGTCTGCTCGGCGCCCGCGGCGAATCGCGCCGGGGCGTCGCCGGCGCCTGTTTCCGCGTCTGGGCGCCGAACGCCGAGCGCGTGTCCGTCGTCGGCGAATTCAACCGCTGGGACGGCCGCGCACACCCGATGGCCTCGCTCGGCGCCTCCGGCGTATGGGAGCTGTTCGTGCCGGGCCTCGAGGCCGGCGCGCTCTACAAGTACGAGATCCGCAACCGTGCCAGCGGCAGGGTGTTCGCCAAGACCGATCCCTACGGCCAGCGCTTCGAGCTGCGGCCGGCCACCGCCGCCCGCGTGCCGCCGCCGCCGGCGCACGCCTGGGGCGATGCCGACTGGCTGGCGCGGCGTGCGCAATGGGACTGGCTGCACGCGCCGCTGTCGATCTACGAGCTGCACGCCGGTTCCTGGAAGCGCCATCCCGGCGGCCGCTTCTACGGCTACCGCGAGCTGGCCGAGCATCTCGTCCCCTACGTGCTCGACATGGGCTACACGCATATCGAGCTGCTGCCGGTGTCCGAACATCCGCTCGACGAATCCTGGGGCTACCAGACCACCGGCTATTTCGCCGCGACGAGCCGCTTCGGCAGCGCCGACGACCTGCGCCTTTTCGTCGATGCCTGCCACCGCACCGGCATCGGCGTCCTGCTCGACTGGGCGCCCGGGCATTTTCCGGAGGACGATTTCGCCCTCGCCCACTTCGACGGCAGTTCGCTCTACGAGCACGAGGATCCGCGCCTGAAGCGCCACCCCGACTGGGGCACCCACGTCTTCAACTACGGCCGCAACGAGGTGCGCAGCTTCCTGCTGTCCAGCGCCCACTACTGGCTGTCGGAGTTCCACTTCGACGGCCTGCGCGTCGATGCCGTCGCCTCCATGCTCTACCTGGATTATTCGCGCCGGGCCGGCGAGTGGCTGCCCAACCGCTACGGCGGCCGCGAGAACCTCGAGGCCATCGATTTCCTGCGCCAGTTGAACGTCATGGTGCATGGCGAGTTCCCGGGCGCGCTCACCGTCGCCGAGGAGTCCACCGCCTGGCCGATGGTCTCGCGGCCGACGCACCTGGGCGGGCTGGGCTTCTCGATGAAATGGAACATGGGCTGGATGAACGACACGCTGGCCTATTTCGCGCACGACCCGGTGCATCGCCGCTACCATCACCAGCAGCTGACCTTCGGCCAGCTGTACGCCTACACCGAGAACTTCGTTCTGCCGCTGTCGCACGACGAAGTGGTGCACGGCAAGGGCTCGCTGATCGGCAAGATGCCCGGCGACGACTGGCAGAAGTTCGCCAACGTGCGCCTGCTGCTGGCCTGTCAGATGACCACGCCGGGCAAGAAACTCAACTTCATGGGCAGCGAGTTGGGGCAGCGCAGCGAGTGGCAGGCCGGCGGCGAGCTTGACTGGTGGCTGCTGCAGCACGCGCCGCATGCCGGCGTGCAGCGCCTGGTGCGGGACCTCAACCGGCTGTATCGCGACTCGCCGGCCCTGCACGAACTGGATTTCGAGGCCGGCGGCTTTGCCTGGAGCGATTGCCATGATGCGGATCAGTCGGTGCTCGGCTATCTGCGCTTCGCGCGGGATGGTTCCTGCGTCCTCGTCGCGCTGAACTTCACGCCGGTGCCGCGGCGCAATTACCGCATCGGCGTACCGCGCGCCGGCGTCTGGCGCGAGGTGTTCAACAGCGATTCGAGCTACTACGGCGGCAGCGATCTCGGCAACGGCGGCGGCATCGCCGCGCGCGCCCGGACGCATCTGGGTTTTCCCGCCTCGCTCGAACTCGTCCTGCCGCCGCTGGCGGCGGTGATCCTGGTGCCGGACTAGCCGGCTCCGCGCGTGTTGAGCAGGGCGTCGATCTCGGCCTCCGCCTCGACCCAGTCGCCGAGGTCGCCGCCGTCGGCGAAGCCGCGCCGCTCGGCCCTGAAGTAGGCGGCTTCGGCAATGAAGCGCCGGCGCTCTTCCGGCAAGACATGGCCGGCCTTCTTCGCAGGCGCGCGCGGGGCGCCGGTTTTCGCAGCGGCGCCCCTGGCGGCCGGCGCCTTGGCGGGGAGCTTGGCGGGGACCTTGGCGGTTTTGGCGGGCGACGCAGTCTTGCGCAGTGTCATAGCAACCTCCTGCGGCATAGGATGGCGGGTTTCTTCTTGTTGCTATGCCGTCATCCTACTCCGGCCGGGGCGGGTTTTGTGGATTTTTTCCCGGCCGACGGGTGTGCGCCGCAGCAATCGAGAGGGCGCCGAGCAGGCCGAGCCGCTCCTCGAGGATGACCCGGATGGGGAAGTCCGCCATCAGTCCGGCGTGCGCGCCGCGCGCGGCGAAGGCGTGCACGAAACCGCCGGACCGCAGGCGCGGCAGGATTTTCGGCGCGATGCCGCCACCGAGATAGACGCCGCCGCGCGCCATGAAGAGAAGCGCCAGATCGCCGGCGAAGGCGCCGTAGGCGGCCATGAACAGATCGAGGGCGCGTCCGGCCAGCGCGTCCGTGCCGGCGGCCGCGGCGATCACCGCCGGATCGTCCGGCGCCGTGCGGCCGGGACTGACTTTTGCGAGGCTGGCGTAAATGGCGGCGAGGCCCGGCCCGGAGATGACGTTTTCCGCCGTGACGCGCCCGCCCGGCCGTGCCAGATGCCGCCACACGGCGAGCTGGTCCGCGTCGGCCGGAGAAAAGCCGATGTGGCCGCCTTCCCCGCCGACCGTGCGCCAGCCCTCGCCTTCGGGCAGCAGCGCGGCGACACCGAGGCCGGTGCCGGCGCCGATGAGCAGGCGCGGCGCCCGGTCGAGCGGGCGGCCTTCCTGCAGCGTGGCGAGCTGTTCGGGGCGCAGGGCGGCCACCCCCTGTGCCGCCGCCGCGAAATCGTTGATCACCGAGACCCGGCCGATCGATAACGCTTCGGCGAGCGCCGGGCCGTCGACCGTCCAGGGCAGGTGGGTGACCTTGGCGCGGTCGTTCTCCGCCGGGCCGGCGACGCCGATGCAGGCCGCGGCGACATTCCGGGCGCCGGCCTCGTCGAGGAAAGCGCGCAGGAGGGAGGGGAAATCGCCCCACTCGCGGCTGGCGTAGCGGCGCTCGCGGACGATGCCCGCATCGCCGGCCAGCGCCAGCAGGGTCTTGGTGCCGCCGATGTCTGCGCCGAGGATCATCGCGGCGCGCCGCTCACACCGCCACCGGCGCGGCAATGTGCGGATGCGGATCGTAGCCTTCCAGCGCGAAATCCTCGAAGCGGAAGGCGAAGAGCTCGCGCACGGCCGGATCGATGCGCAGCCGCGGCAGGGCGCGCGGCGTGCGTGCGAGCTGCAGGCGCGCCTGATCGAGGTGGTTGGCGTAGAGGTGGGCATCGCCGAGCGTGTGCACGAAGTCGCCCGGCCGGTAGCCGCACACCTGCGCCAGCATCAGCGTGAGCAGGGCGTAGGAGGCGATGTTGAAGGGCACGCCGAGGAAGATGTCGGCGCTCCTCTGATAGAGCTGGCAGCTGAGCTTCCCATCGGCGACGTAGAACTGGAACAGCGCGTGGCAGGGCGGCAGCTTCATGCGCCCGATGTCGGCCGGATTCCAGGCGGTGACGATGTGGCGGCGCGAGTCCGGGTTCTTCTTCAGGCCGTCGACGAGCTGGGCGATCTGGTCGATGACGCGGCCGTCGGGCGCATGCCAGGAGCGCCACTGGTAGCCGTACACCGGTCCGAGGTCGCCGTTGGCGTCGGCCCAGTCGTCCCAGATGGAGACGCCGTTCTCCTTGAGATAGCGGATGTTGGTGTCGCCCTTGAGAAACCACAGCAGCTCGTGGATGATGGATTTCGTGTGCAGCTTCTTGGTGGTGAGCAGCGGAAAGCCCCGCGCCAGGTCGAAGCGCATCTGCCAGCCGAAGACGGAGAGCGTGCCGGTGCCGGTGCGGTCGCTTTTCTCGTGCCCGTGCTCGAGCACGTGGCGCATCAGGTCGAGGTATTGCTGCATGGGGAGGGTGGTCGATGCGGCGATATAATGGCCGCTATTGTATCCGTCCGGTTTGGAAACCGAAAAATGCTGGCCAAACTCACCCAAACCGCCGCGCCGCTCGGCGCCGGCGCCCTCGAGCGGGCGACTCACGCCGTGCTGGTGCTGCCCTTTGCGAAGAAACTCGACGGCCTGCGCGACGTGCCGGCCGTCGAGCGCCTGCGTGCCGCGCTCAGGCGCCGCGACATGAAGGCCGAGGAACTGGCCAAGACGCCGGTCACCGTCAACCTCTCCGGCGGCGGCCTGGCGAGCTTCGTCATGCTCGACGGCGGCAAGAGCGCCTTCGACCGCCAGAGCCTGCTGCGCCGGGCGATGGCGCCGCTGATGGAGGAGCAGCCGCGGGATCTGGTGCTGGCGCTCTTCGGCAGCGCCGAGGCGCGGCGCGAGAACGCGCGCGAGGCGCTCTATGTCGCCTGGGTGAACGGCGCGCGCCTGCCGACGCGCCGCAAGAAGCCGCCGCCGCGGCCGCTGGCGCGCATTCATCTCCACGGCGCGCGCGACGCCGGGGGCTTCGCCGAGATCGCCGCGGTGGCCGAAGCCAATACGCTTGCGCGCGCCCTGACGGCGCTGCCGCCCAACGAGCTGACGCCGGCGGCCTATCGCCAGCGCCTGCGCCAGCTCGCGCGCGGCCGCCGCTGGCAATTCGAGGAACTCGACATGCGCCGGCTGCGCCGCCTGGGGGCGGGCGCCTTCGTCGCCGTGGCCCAGGGCAGCGCGCCGGAAGACGCCGCCATCGCGCACCTTTCCTGGCGGCCGAAGAAGCCGCAGGGGCGGCTGGCGCTCGTCGGCAAGGGCATCTGCTTCGATACCGGGGGGCACAACCTCAAGCCGGCCAAATACATGGCCGGCATGCACGAGGACATGAACGGCTCGGCCGTGGCGCTCGGCCTGATGCAGGCGCTGATCGAGCGCGACATGCCGCTCGCCATCGACGCCTGGCTGCCGATCGCGCAGAATCATCTCTCGCCGGAGGCCTACAAGCAGAACGACATCGTCACGGCGCTGGACGGCACCACCATCGAGGTGGTGCATACCGACGCCGAGGGGCGCATGGTCCTGGCCGACACGCTGGCGCTGGCCAGCGGCAGGCGAGGCAAGAGCGGCAAGACCGGCGCCAGGCCGGACCTCATCCTCGATTTCGCCACGCTGACCGGCAGCATGGGGTACGCCCTCGGCAGCCGCTACTCGGGCATCTTCGCCACCTCGTCGGAGCTGGCGCATCTGGCGGTGGCGGCCGGCGAGGCGAGCGGCGAGCGCGTCTGCGTCTTCCCGCTCGACGCCGACTACGAGGCAGGCCTGGAGAGCAAGGTGGCCGACATCAAGCAATGCACCCTCGACGGCGAAGCCGACCACATCCTCGCCGCACGCTTCCTCAAGCGCTTCACCGGCGAACGGCCCTGGGTGCACATGGACCTGTCGGCCTCCAGTTGCAGCGGCGGGCTGGGCGCCGTCGGCACCGATCTCACCGGCTTCGGTGTCGCCTGGGGGGTGGAATTCGTCGAGCAATGGCTGGCGGCGCATGCCGCCTCGCCGGCACCGCGAAAGCGGGGGGGCGCGCGCGGATGACATTGCACGTGGCATACGCTATTCTTCAGGCGTGAAATCGACGGCCGCAGGCGCGTTGCCGGCGGCCCCCGAAGAACTCCCGACAGGGCGCATCATGCTCGGACTGTTTTCAGCGAAATCCGGTCACCCGCTTGCCGATGCCAAGGAAGCCCGGCGCGTGCTCGGCGAACTGGCCGTGCGCGATGCCGCAGCGGCGCTCGACGAAGCGGCCGGCTGGCTGGAATCGGTCGCCGCCGACGAACTGCTCAAGCCGGCCGACCGCCTGTCCCTGGTCTTCCAGTTGGACGAGGCCGCCCAGGCCCACGCGCGCAAGCTCGGCCGCGACTACCTGACCTCGCCGCGCCTCGGCCGCCAGCAGGAATACAAGTTGTGGCAGGCGAATCACGATTTCTGGCAGCAGCTGGGCAATGCCTACGACGCCTGCCTGGCCCGCTACCGCGCCCAGGAAAAAGGCGGCGACGCCATCAAGTCCGAACTGCCGCAATTGCTCGTCCGCATGTTGCGCGCCTACTCGGCCCAACTGAAGTGGGATCAGTTCCGTTACGGGCCGGTGAATGCCGAGCTGTGGCAGCGCATGGGCCGCGCCTTTCTCTTCGCCGAGCAGGGCAGGTTCTCCCGCCAGGCGGTGGCGGCCTATGCGAACGTGCCCGGCGAGAGCACGGTCGAGCAGGAATATCTCAAGGCGCTCATGTTCCAGGCCTCCAGCATGGACAGCCTGCTGCCGCTGGAGATCGAGATCGCCGAGCGCTTCATCGCGCACTTTCTGCCCCAGTTCGTGTTCACCGCCGAGGTGCGGCCGGACAATGTGTACTGGGTGGATGCCGACAAGCCGGCGCCGCCGAAACGCCTGGCCGTGCTGCCGCAGATCGCGCCCGGCCTGCGCTTCTTCAGCGCCGGCGCGGCGCTGGCGCGGCTGGAGGACATGCTGCGCCAGGTCGAGCGCGGCGAAGCGCCCGCCGAGGTCAATCTGGGAGCGCAGTATTCGCCCCGCATCATCCTGCCGGTGCTCAGGCATCTGGCCATGTACTGGGCGCCGAAGCCGCCGATGCGCTCGCATGACCGCCATCGCGTGAAATCGCGTCTGACGGCCGTGAACGGGCTGGCCAGCGTGCATGCCCGCCTCTCGAACCAGGGCGGCGAGCAGAGCGAGGCCTGGGTGGTCGAGGACGTCAGCCTCGGCGGCATGGGTGCGCAAGTGCCGCTCTCGGCCTCCGACTGGGTGCGCATCGGCGCCTTGCTCGGCATGCAGCCGGAAGGCGGCAGCAACTGGCTGGTCGGCGTCGTCCGCCGTTTCAGCCGCGAGACGCCGGTGCAGGGCTCGGTCGGCATCGAAACGCTGTCGAAATCGCCGCAGGCCGTCACCGGCGATCTTGGCGGCATGGATTGCAGCGCCATCCTGCTCGACACGCTGCATACCGGCGACACCGTGCGGGTGGTCCTGCCCAGGGCCGCCTTCGAACCGGCGATCCCGCTGGTGTTCGCCTGGCAGGGCCGCTCGGCCCGGCTCGACCCGATCGAGCAACTCGAGACCGGCGTCGACTTCGACCTCGGCCTCTACCGCGTCGCCCCGCCGGGCTGAGCGTTATTTCGGCCGGATCGCCGACTTCGGCCGGAAGGCCTTGATCACGGCCTCGTCCGTCTCGATGTACGGCCCGCCGATGAGGTCGATGCAGTAGGGCACGGCGGCGAAAATGCCGTCGAGGGTTTCCTTGATCGCCTTCGGCTGGCCGGGCAGGTTGAGGATCAGCGTCCTCCCCCGCACCGCACCGACCTGGCGCGAGAGGATCGCGGTGGGCACGTATTTCAGGCTCACCTGGCGCATCTGTTCGCCGAAGCCGGGCAGCACCCTGTGCGCCACGGCGAGTGTCGCTTCCGGCGTCACGTCGCGCGGCGCCGGGCCGGTGCCGCCGGTGGTCATGACGAGGTGGCAGCCGGCCTGATCGGCCAGTTCGATCAGGGTTTTTTCAATGACCGGCTGCTCGTCGGGAATCAGCCGGTTCTCCATGCGCCAGGGGGAGGCCAGCGCCGCGCCGAACCACTCGCGCAGCGCGGGCAATCCCTGATCCTCGTAGGCACCGCTGGAGGCGCGGTCGGAGATCGACACCAGGCCGATCAGCAGTTCATCACTCATTTTCGAGCTCCCGCAGGATTCGGAACAGTTCGCGGAAGGCGCGCGGCGGGCGGTCTTCGTCGCGCTCCCTGAGGGCATTGCGGCGCAGCTGGCGCAACCGGGCGAGGTCGGCGCCGGGATGCGCCGCGCCGATCTCCGCCAGCGCCGTTTCGTCTTCCAGCACGCGCGCGCGCAGCCCTTCCAGGCGATGCTGGCGGGCGGTTTCCCGGGCGGAGACGCCCTTCACGGCATCGAGCGCCTCGCGGATCGGTGCCGGGTCGGCGTCGCGCATCAGGCGGCCGATGTATTGCATCTGGCGGCGGCGCGCCTCGTGCTTCGTCAGCCGCCGCGCCTCGAGGACGGCGCCGCGCAGGGCGTCCGGCATCTCGATGCGCGCGAGGCGATCGGGGGGCAGCGCGACCAGTTCCTCGCCCATGCCCTGCAGGGCGTGCATGTCGCGCTTCTTCTGCGACTTGCTGGGGCGTTCCCGGGCGTCTCCGGTTTCGAAGTCTTCCAGATCTTTCATCTTGGTATGATTATATCTTTGCCTTCTCCGCCTCCGCGATGTCTTCCCAGGACTTCAGTTTTCCGCAGGACACCTTGCGCGCCATGGCGCAGGACATCCTCGACTACGCCAAATCGCGCGGCGCCAGCGCCTGCGAGACCGACGTCTCCGAGGGCTTCGGCCAGTCGGTGACGGTGCGCATGGGCGCCGTCGAGACCATCGAATACAACCGCGACAAGGGCCTCGGCGTCACCGTCTATCTCGGCCAGCGGCGCGGCCATGCCTCGACCTCGGACTTCTCGCGCGCCGCCCTGCAGGCCACGGTGGATGCGGCGCTCTCCATCGCCCGCTTCACCGCGCCGGACGAGGCGGCCGGCCTGCCCGAGGCGGAATTGCTGGCACGCGGCGAAATGGATCTCGATCTGTATCATCCCCGGGAGTTGCCGGTGGACGAGGCCATCGACATCGCCCGCCGCTGCGAGGCGGCGGCCTTCGCCGTCAGCCCGCTGGTGAAGAACTCCGAAGGCGCCAGCGTCTCCGCCCAGCAATCCCACTTCGTCTCCGCCAACAGCCTCGGCTTCATGGGCGGCTACGCCTCCTCGCGCCACTACCTGTCCTGCTCGGCGATCGCCGGCAAGGGCGGCGCCATGCAGCGCGACGACTGGTACAGCACCCACCGCGATGCGGCCGACCTGGCCGAGCCCGAACTGGTCGGCGAGTACGCCGCGCGCCGCGCGCTGTCGCGCCTGGGGGCGCGCAGGATCGCCACGTGCGAGGTGCCCGTCCTGTTCGAGGCGCCGCTGGCATCGACCCTGATCGGCAATTTCGTGTACGCCGTCTCGGGCGGCAGCCTGTATCGCAAATCCTCCTTCCTGCTCGACAGCCTCGGCACGCAGGTCTTCTCGCCGCAGGTGCATATCAGCGAACGCCCGCACCTGCCGCGCGGGCTGGCCAGCAGCCCCTTCGACGACGACGGCGTCGCCACATGTGACCGCGAGGTGGTCGAGGCCGGCGTGCTGCGGGGCTATTTCCTGTCGACCTATTCGGCGCGCAAGCTGGGCCTGCGCACCACCGGGAATGCCGGCGGCTCGCACAACCTGGTCGTGCGGCCGGGAAAGCGCGACCTCGTGGGGCTCGCCGCCCTGATGGGGCGCGGCCTGCTCGTCACCGAACTGCTCGGCCAGGGCGTGAATTACGTCACCGGCGACTACTCGCGCGGCGCCTCCGGCTACTGGGTCGAGAACGGCGAGATCTGCCATCCGGTGCAGGAAATCACCATTGCCGGCAACCTCAGGGACATGCTGCGCGGCATCATCGCCGTCGGCAACGACGTGCTGGTGCGCGGCTCCAAGCAGGTCGGCTCGATCCTGGTCGACCGGATGACCATCGCCGGAGCGTAAGCCGGCCGTACGATTTCCCCCTTTCACGGGCACGTGATTCGGCGCGCGGGATTGGTGTAGTATCACGCGGCGATCCCCGCACAGAGGGGGGTTGAACCCAGTCCGCCGCACAACGGCACAGACAAGAACCTCTAAGGAGACACACCACAATGGAACGCCGCAAATTCATCAAGCATGCCGGCCTCGCCGGCATTCTCGCCGCGGGCGTGGCGCCCGCCGCCCACGCCCAGGGCGCCAGCATCCGCTGGCGCCTCGCCTCCAGCTTTCCCAAGGCGCTCGACACCATCTTCGGCGCGTCCGAAGTCTTTGCCCGGAAGGTCAAGGAAATGTCGGGCGGCAAGTTCGAGATCTCGGTGCATGCCGGCGGCGAACTGATGCCGGCCTTCGGCGTGGTGGACGGCGTGCAGCAGGGCACCGTCGAGTGCGCGCATACCGCGGCCTACTATTTCTACGGCAAGGACGAGGCCTTTTCCCTGGACTGCGCCATCCCCTTCGGCCTCAACTCGCGCCAGATGACGGCGTGGATGTACGAAGGCAACGGCATGAAGCTGCTGCGCGAGTTCTACAAGAACTACAACATCGTCAATTTTCCGATGGGCAACACCGGCGCCCAGATGGGCGGCTGGTTCCGCAAGCCGATCAAGTCCCTCAAGGACATGAAGGGCCTGAAGATGCGCATTTCCAACCTGGCCGGCGCGGTGGCTTCCCGTCTCGGCGTCGTGCCGCAGTCCCTGCCCGGCGGCGAGGTGTACCAGGCGCTGGAGAAGGGCACCATCGACGCCGCCGAGTGGGTCGGCCCCTACGACGACCTGAAGCTCGGCTTCTACAAGGTGGCGAAGAACTATCTGTATCCGGCCTGGTGGGAAGGCGGCCCGCAGTTGTCGCTGTACGTGAACAACAAGGCCTACGACGCCCTGACGCCGGAGTACAAGGCCATGCTCGAATGCGCCGCGGCGATCGCCCACACCGACATGCAGGCCAAGTACGACGCCAAGAACCCCAAGGCGCTGAAGGAGCTGGTCGGCAACGGCGTGAACTTGCACCGCATGCCGAAGGACGCGATGGATGCGGCCTACAAGGCCACCCAGGAGGTGTACGCCGAACTCTCCGCCAAGAATCCCAACTGGAAGAAGATCTACGAGGACTACGCCGCGTTCGGCCGCGAGGAACACCAGTGGTTCCGCTTCGCCGAAGGCAGCTTCGACAGCTACATGCAGTCGCTGAAATACTAGCCGTTCCGGCAGCAACGAAAAACCCCGCCGCGGCGGGGTTTTTTTGTCGGCACGCGGGGGGCTATCTGGCCGGTTTTTTCCCGGCTTCCGCGGCCATTTCCCGGCGCAGCGCGGCGGCCGGGTCTTCCTCCCGGTCGCCGGCGGCGTCCTCCCGGCCCTCGCCCTCCTTTTCCGCGCCGTCCTTCTGCTCGTCGCCGTAGCCGCCCGGCTCGACCTCGAGCCGGATCTGGTCGATATCGATTTTCTTCGTTTTTTCCAGGCCGCCGGTGACCAGCGCCGGGAAGGCGATGACGAGACAGACCATGATGACCTGGACGACGACGAAGGGCACGGCGCCCCAGTAGATCTGGCCGGTGGTGACCTTGCCGATCCTCTTTTTCGTCACGCGGTCCTCGTAATCCTCGTGCGGCGCCACGCTGCGCAGATAGAAGAGGGCGAAGCCGAAGGGCGGGTGCATGAAGGAAGTCTGCATGTTCACCGCCAGGACGACGCCGAACCAGACGAGATCGATGCCCATCTTCTCGGCGACCGGTCCGAGCAGGGGGATGATGATGAAGGCCAGCTCGAAGAAATCGAGGAAGAAGGCCAGCACGAACACCAGGATGTTCACCACGATGAGGAAGCCGAGCTGGCCGCCGGGCAGGCTGGTGAGCAGGTGCTCCACCCAGCGGGGACCATCCACGCCCTGGAAGCTCAGGCTGAAGACGGTGGCGCCGAGCAGGATGAAGACGACGAAGGAGGACAGCTTGAGGGTCGCCTCCATGGCCTGCTGCAACAGCTTGAGGCCCAGGCGGCGGCGCGCGACGGCCATGATCAGCGCGCCCATGGCGCCCATGGCGCCGCCCTCGGTCGGCGTGGCGATGCCGAGGAAGATGGTGCCCAGCACCAGGAAGATCAGGGCCAGCGGCGGAATCAGCACGAAGGTGACGCGCTCGGCCATGCGCGAGAGGAGATTCAGCTTCGCCACCCGGTTGATCACCGCCAGGGCGAAAGCGACGCCGACGCCGACGCACATGGACACCACGATCAGCTCGTCGGTGGGGGTTTCCGCCGGCCGCGTTTTGGCGAAGAGGATGGCCGCGGCCACCGAGAGGACGAACAGCGCCAGCACCGAGCGCAGGCCGGCGCTGCCGTCGTCCTCGCGGATGGTGCGCGCCTCCGGCGGCAGGGCCGGCGCGGCGGCGGGCCGGATCATGCTGACGGCAAACACCCACAGCGCATAAAGGCCGGTGAGCACGAAGCCCGGGATGAAGGCGCCGGCGTAGAGGTCGCCGACGCTGCGGCCGAGCTGGTCGGCGATGACGATCAGCACCAGCGAGGGCGGGATGATCTGCGCCAGCGTGCCGGAAGCGGCGATGACACCCGCCGCCAGCCGCCGGTCGTAGCCGTAGCGCAGCATAATGGGCAGCGAGATCAGGCCCATCGAGATCACCGAAGCGGCGACGACGCCGGTGGTGGCGGCCAGCATGGCGCCGACCAGGATCACCGCATAGGCCAGGCCGCCGCGCACCGGCCCGAAGAGCTGGCCGACGGTGTCGAGGAGATCCTCGGCCATGCCCGAGCGTTCCAGGATCAGGCCCATGAAGGTGAAGAAGGGGATCGCCAGCAGGGTCTCGTTCTTCATGATGCCGAAGATGCGCAGCGGCAGCGCCTGCATGAGCGAGGCCGGCAGCAGGCCCAGCTCGACACCGAGGTAACCGAAGAACAGGCCGCAGGCGGCGAGCGAGAAGGCGACGGAAAAACCGAGCAGCAGGAAGAAGATCAGCCCCACGAACATGATCGGGGCCATGTTGGCCTGAAGGAACTCGATCATTTCCGCCCCCCCTTGCCGAGCATGCCGATTGCGTCCCCGACGTCACGAACCGCCTCCGGCGCGACCTGGTGTTTCCTGATCTCCTCGGCCAGCTCCTCCTCGGCCGTCTTCGTCGCCGCCAGCCGGCTCGGGTCGGGGCACAGGCCCCTGAGAAAGCCGATGCGCTTGATCAGCTCGGACACGCCCTGCAGGCCGAGCAGGGCGAAGCCGAGCGGCACCAGGGCATAGGCCGGCCAGCGGATCAGGCCGCCGGCGCTCTCCGACATCTCGCCGGAGCGGTAGGCCTGCGTGACCAGCGGCCAGGCCAGGTCGATGACGGCGAAAACGAAGGGCATGAGGAAGAAGACGATGCCGAAGCACTCGACGAGAACCTGCGTGCGTCTGGAAAAGCGGCCGAGGACCACGTCGATCTTGACGTGGCCCTGGCGCAGCATGGTGTAGCCGGCGCCGAGCAGGAAGACGGCGGCGAACAGATACCACTGGATCTCGAGGTAGGCGTTCGAGCTGGTGTTGAACACCTTGCGCACCGTGGCATTGACGGCCGAGATGGCGGCGGCGGCGAGCACCAGCCAGATGAGCGCTGCGCCGATGCGCTCGTTGAGGGCGTCGATCAGCCGGGAGGTCTTGAGCAGAGAGTTCATGGCAATTTCGCGTAGGGGGCGCGGCGGTGGCCGTTTCCCGTTGTTTTGGGCCTCTTCCCGCAGGAAGCGCGTAAGGGTAAACCGGAATGCCGCGCGATTCCAGTCGTTTTTGCCCACGTCCGGCGCAAATCGCTGGCACCCTTCCGATGGTTGCGATGGCGGCGGTCGGCACGCAAGGCGTTTCACGCTAACATTCGCACCTTGTCGTAGCCGATGCCGATTCCGTGACCGCTACCCGCCTTTGCCTTGTCCGCCATGGCGAGACCGCCTGGAATGCCGAGCGCCGCATCCAGGGCCAGCTCGATGTGCCGCTCTCCGCCGTGGGCCGCGCCCAGGCGCGCGCCACCGCCCGCAGCCTCGCCGGCGAGGCCTTCGCCGCGATCTACTCGAGCGACCTCGCCCGCGCCCTGCATACGGCGGAAGCGGCGGCGCAAATGCTCGGGCTGCCGGTCCGCCGCCGCGCCGCGCTGCGCGAGCGGCACTACGGCGTGCTGCAGGCGCTGACTTATGCGGAATTCGGGCAGCGCCACCCGGAGGCCCATGCACGCTTTCTGGCGCGCGAGGAAGCCTTCGCCCTGCCGGGCGGCGGCGAGAGCCTGCGCCGGTTCGCCGACCGCGTGAACCGCTGCGTCGACGAGATCGTGGCGGCGCATCCGGGCGGGCAGGTGCTCGTCGTCACCCATGGCGGCGTCCTCGACATCGTGCATCGCCGCGCCAGCCGCCGGCCGCTGGCGGTGCCGCGCGATTTCGAGATTCCCAATGCCGGCCTGAACTGGCTGGAAGTCGAGCGGGACAAGTGGACGCTGCTGTCCTGGGCCGGGTGCAGCCATCTCGCCGAGGCGCTCGATGAGTTGCCCGGCTGACGCGACCGGCGATGCCGCGCAGCGCCTGCTGCGCGTGACTGAACAACTGGTGCGGGAAACCCATCCGGGCCGGCAGGCGCCGGTGACGCTGGACAGCCCGCTCGAGCGCGAGCTCGGCCTCGATTCCCTGGCGCGCGTCGAATTGCTGCTGCGCCTCGGCCGCGAGTTCGGCGCCGCCTTCCCCGATGCCGCGCTCGCCGAGGCGGAAACGCCGCGCGACCTGCTGCGCTTCCTCGGCCATGCCGCGCCCGCCGCCGTGCCGCAGGCGGCCATCGATCTGCCGCGCGGGACGATCCTGCCGGCGCCGGATGCCGCCGCCACCCTGGTCGAGGCGCTCGAGTGGCATGTCGCGCGCACGCCGCACCGCACCCATGTCCTGCTCTGCGGCGAAGGCGAGCGGGCGGAGCCGATCACCTATGCCGACCTGCTCGCCGCCGCGCACCGCATCGCCGGAGGCCTCGTTTCGCGCGGCCTGAAGCCGCAGCAGGCGGTGGCGCTGATGCTGCCGACCGGACGCGACTACCTCGCCACCTTCTTCGGCATCCTCGTCGCCGGCGGCATTCCCGTGCCGATCTACCCGCCGGCGCGCCTGGCGCAGATCGAGGACCACCTGCGCCGCCACGCGCGCCTCCTCGACAACGCCCGGGCCGTCTTCATCGTCACCGTGCCGCAGGCGAAGGGCGTGGCGGCGCAGCTCGCTGCCCGCGTGCCGAGCCTCGCCGAGATCGTCACGCCGCAGGAGATCGACGCCGAGGCGCTGCCGCTCCTCTACCGCGCGCGGCCGGACGACATCGCCTTCCTGCAATACACCTCGGGCAGCACCGGCGACCCGAAGGGCGTCGTGCTGACCCATGCCAACCTGCTCGCCAACCTGCGCGCCATGGGGTCGGCCTTCCGGGTGACGAGCGAGGATGTCTTCGTGTCCTGGCTGCCGCTCTACCACGACATGGGCCTGATCGGCGCCTGGCTCGGCTCGCTCTACTTCGCCATGCCGCTGGTGCTGATGTCGCCGCTCGCCTTCCTCGCGCGTCCCGCCCGCTGGCTGCAGGCGATCTCGCGCCATCGCGGCACGCTCACGGCGGCGCCCAACTTCGCCTACGAGCTCTGTGCGAAAAAGCTCGACGGCGCCGAACTCGCCGGCCTCGACCTGCGCTCGCTGCGCCTGGCGCTGAACGGTGCCGAGCCGGTCAGCCCGGCGACGCTGGAGGCCTTCATCGAGCGCTTCGTGCCCCACGGGCTGCAGCCGGAGGCGATCACGCCGGTGTACGGACTCGCCGAATGCTCGGTCGGCCTGGCCTTCCCGCCGCTCGGGCGCGGCCCGCGCATCGACGCCATCGACCGCGAGGCGCTCGTGCGCGGGGCGCGCGCCGTGCCG
>JBDHRL010000012.1:0-33742 GCA_039807535.1 Rhodocyclaceae bacterium | reverse complement strand
TCCCTCGGCGCCGACATGGACGAGGGCAAGCTCCTCGAATGGAAAGTCAGTCCCGGCGACACGGTGAAGAAGGGCCAGGTGGTGGCCATCGTCGACACCTCGAAGGCGGCGGTGGACGTCGAGAGCTGGAATGAGGGCACCGTCTTCGAACTGCTGGTCGCGCCGGGCGAGACCATTCCCGTCGGCACGGTGATGGCGACGCTTCTCGAGGCCGGGGAAACGGCGGAAACCGCCCGGCGCAGAAAGCGCGAAGTACCCGCGGCCAAGCCGGCAGCGCCGATCCCCGCACCTGCGGCGGCATTGCATGCCGCTCCCGCCGCCCCGGGCCGCCGCCGCATCTCGCCCGCGGCACGCAAGCATGCCGAGGAGCTCGGCGTCGATGTCGACACGATCTCCGGTACGGGACCGGAGGGCGCCGTCACGCTGGCGGACGTCGAGCAGGCCGTCACCGCAAAAGTCAGTCCCGCCAGGACGGCGGCTGCGCCGGACAAGGCAGCGGAAATGCGCAAGGCCATCGCCGCGGCGATGAGCCGCTCGAAGCGGGAGATCCCGCACTATTACCTGTCCGAGCCGGTGCCGATGCGCCGTGCGCAGGACTGGCTGGCGCGGGTCAACGAAGGCCGGCCGATCACGGCGCGCTTGCTGATGGCGGTGCTGCAGCTCAAGGCGGTAGCGTTGGCGCTGAGGAAATTTCCCGAGATGAACGGCCTCTTCCGCGACGGCGCCTTCCAGCCCGCCGCGGCGGCGCACATCGGCGTGGCGATCTCGCTGCGGCAGGGCGGGCTGATCGCACCGGCCATCCACGATGTCGGCGGGAAGGCGCTGGAGCAGCTCATGCTCGACCTGACCGACCTGGTGAAACGCGCGCGTTCAGGCAGCTTGCGCAGTTCGGAAATGTCCGATCCGACGATCACCGTGACCAACCTCGGCGAGCAGGGCGCGGCGGCGGTGTACGGCGTCATCTATCCGCCGCAGGTGGCGCTGGTCGGCTTCGGCCGCATCGTCGGGCAGCCCTGGGCAGAGAACGGCGCGCTGACGGTGATGCCGGTGGTGACGGCGAGTCTCGCCGCCGACCACCGCGTATCCGATGGCCATCGCGGCGCGCTGTTCCTCGCCGAACTGCGCGACCTCTTGCAACAACCGGAGAACTTGTAATGAACGAACAGGAATTGCGCAGCGTGGTGATCGCGACCCTGAAGACCATCGCCCCGGAGGTGGAAGAAGGCGACCTGCGCCCCGACAAGCCGCTGCGCAACCAGGTCGACCTCGATTCGATGGACTGGCTCAACTTCCTCATCGGCCTGCACGAGAAGCTGAAGGTGGAGATTCCCGAGGCCGACTACGCCAAGCTGGTCACGCTGGGCGACGTGCTCGATTACCTGAAGGCGAAACTGGGCAAATAAACCTTCAGCCCCGCCGCGTCATTCCCGCGCTAGCGGGAATCCAGCCGTTTCATGGATTCCGGCTCGCGTTTCGCGCGTCCGGAATGACGGTTACGCCATCGCGCGCAGGCGCCCGATGCGCTCTTCCGTCGCCGGATGCGTGCTGAACAGGCCGCGCAGGCCGCCGCCGGACAGCGGGTTCATGATCATCATCTGCGCCGTCTCGGGATGCGCCTCCGCCGTCTGCATCGGGATGCCGCGGGCGTAGGCGTCGATCTTCGCCAGCGCATCGGCCAGCGCGTTGGGGTCGCCGGAGACCTCGGCACCGCCGCGGTCGGCTTCGAACTCGCGGGCGCGCGAGATGGCCATCTGGATCAGCATGGCGGCGATCGGCGCCAGGATCATGACGATGATCGAAACAATGGGGTTGGCGCGCTCGCCGTCGCGCGAGCCGCCGAACAGCATGCCGAACTGGGCCAGCGAGGAAATCGCGCCGGCGATGGTGGCGGAGATCGTCGAGATGAGGATGTCGCGGTGCTTGACGTGCGACAGCTCGTGCGCCATGACGCCGCGCAGCTCGCGCGCCGAGAGCATCTGCAGGATGCCGGTGGTGGCCGCCACGGCGGCATGATCCGGATTGCGGCCGGTGGCGAAGGCGTTGGGCTGCGCCTCGTCGATGAGGTAGACGCGCGGCATCGGGATCTGCGCGCGCTGGGCGAGCTCCTTCACCATGTTGTAGAGGTAGGGCGAGGAGGCCTCGTCCACTTCCTGCGCGTTGTACATGCGCAGCACCATCTTGTCGGAGAACCAGTAGGCAAAGAAATTCATCCCCGCGCCGAGCAGGAAGGCGATGAGCATGCCCTGGGCGTCGCCGATCGCGCCGCCGACGGCAGCGAACAGCACCAGGATGCCGGCCATGAGGATCGCGGTTTTCAGCCAGTTGCCGAACATGGGTTCTTGTCTCCAGTTAAGAAACGCGAAGATTAGATGGGGCAGGCGCGGAAAAATTCAATCCGCCGCCAGGGCGAACCGCTGCCCGGGCTTGAGGGTGAACCCGCGCAGGAAATCGGCTGCCGGCAGGCGCTTGCCGCCGGCTTTCTGCAACTCAATCAGGCGCAGCGCGCCTTCGCCGCAAGCGACGACGATGCCGCCTCTGCCGACGTCCAGGATGCGACCGACTTCTCCGCTTGCGGCAACCAGCTCCGCCGCCCACACCTTGATGGCCTGGCCGTCGAGCTGCGCCGTCGCGCCGGGAAAGGGATTGAAGGCGCGTACCGTCCGATCCAGTTGCGCGGCCGGCTGCCGCCAGTCGAGCACGGCTTCGGCCTTGTCCAGCTTGGCGGCGTAGGTGGCGCCCTCGGCCGGCTGGGGCTCGTCGGCGAGCCCACCGCGCTCCAGACGGGGCAGGGCATCGACGATCAGGCGCGCGCCGAGCGCCGCCAGCCTGTCGTGCAGGCTGCCGGCGTTGTCGCTGGCGGCGATGGGCAGGCGTTCCCTGAGCAGCATCGGCCCGGTGTCGAGCCCGGCCTCCATGCGCATGAGGGTGACGCCGGTCTCGGCATCGCCCGCCAGGATCGCGCGCTGGATCGGCGCCGCACCGCGCCAGCGCGGCAGCAGGGAGGCGTGGATGTTCACGCAGCCAAGGCGCGGGATGTCGAGCACCGCCTGCGGCAGGAGGAGGCCGTAGGCGGCCACCACCATGACGTCCGGACAGGCCTCGATGATCGGCAGGCGTGCCTCATCGGACTTCAGGGAAGCCGGTTGATGCAAGGCCAGGCCATGCTTCTGGGCAAGCTGTTTGACGGCGCTGGCTTGCATGGACATTCCCCGTCCGGCGGGACGATCAGGCTGAGTAAGCACTAACGGCACGGTGTGGCCGGCAGCCAGGATGGCTTGCAATGCCGCTGCGGCAAAGTCAGGCGTGCCGGCAAAGACGATGCGCATCAGGCCGTGATGCGCGCCTGCTTGGCGAGCTTGGCTTTGATGCGGCCCTGCTTGAGCTGGGAGAGGTGCTCGACGAAGACCTTGCCGTCGAGATGATCGATCTCGTGCTGGACGCACACCGCAAGCAGGCCGTCGACCTCCAGGGCAAACGGCTCGCCCCGTGCATCGAGCGCGCGCACCTTGACGCGCTCGCTGCGCATCACCTTCTCGTAGATGCCAGGCACCGACAGGCAGCCTTCCTCGCAGACCTGCTCGCCGGAGCGCTCGAGGATTTCCGGGTTGATGAAGGCCATAAGTTTCGACTTGTCCTCAGAGACATCGATGACGACGACCCGCTTGTGTACATCCACCTGCGTGGCGGCCAAACCGATGCCGGGCGCCTCGTACATGGTCTCCGCCATGTCAGCGACCAGCTTGCGGACGGCGTCATCGACCCGTTCCACCGGCAGGGCCTTCTTGTGCAGGCGCGGATCGGGATAGCGAAGAATCGGCAAAAGGGCCATAAAAAGCTTGCGGATTTAGGTAATTAGGTGCAACAATTAATGCAATCCTGTATAAATCGGGGCTAGCGTGCTAGACTTCGACGAGAAACCGGTTTCCGGCTCGGAAACCTTGCGCGAGGCCAAGACGATGATTCGCATTATATCTGCGCTGCTTCTGAGTTTTTCAATCGCCGGCGTCCTGGCACAGGATGCCAAGCCGCTCCAGCTCGCCGATAACGCACCCGACCGCCACACCGTGGTGAAGGGCGACACGCTGTGGGGAATTTCCGGCAAGTTCCTCAAGGAACCCTATCGCTGGCCCGAACTGTGGCGGATGAACAAGGAACAAATCAAGAATCCGCACCGCATCTACCCAGGCCAGGTGCTGGTACTTGATCGCAGCGGCACCGATCCGCAATTGCGCATCGAGACCATACAGCTCGAACCCAAGGTACATGCCGAGCAACTCTCCCAGGCCATCCCGAGCATTCCGCAAAACGCCATCGAGCCGTTTCTGTCGCGTCCCCAGGTGCTGGAAGAAGATGGCTTGAAGGCTGCACCAAAAATCGTCGCGACGCAGGAAGATCGCGTCTATATCGGTCCCGGCGGCCGCGCCTACGTGAGCGGCATGAAAGCGGATGTCAAGCTGTGGCAGGTCTTCCGCCCGACCAAACCCATTATCGATCCTGAAACCAGTGAGCCGATCGGACACGAAGCCTTCTATCTCGGCACAGCCAGGCAGGTTGCCGAAGGCGAACCGGCCACGGTGGATATCGTCAGCGCGGTGCAGGAAATCGGCGTCAATGACCGCCTGGTTCCGGCATCTCGCACGGAGAGCATCAGTTACGCGCCCCACGTTCCCGCCAGGCAGATCCAGGGTCAGGTCGCAGCCATCTACGGCGGCGTCAAGGAAACCGGACGCCATTCCATCGTCACGCTCAACCGCGGCCAACGTGACGGCCTCGAAAGCGGCCACGTGCTGGCCATTTACCGGAATGGCGGCGAACGGTCCTACCGCGAAGGCAACGAAACAACCAGCATCAAGCTGCCGCCCGAGCGCTATGGCCTGGTATTCGTCTTCCGTGTGTTCGAGCGCATTTCCTATGCGCTGGTGATGGACGTTTCGCGTCCGGTGGTGGTTTCCGATATCGTGCGCACCCCATAAGTGCAGGAAAACCCCGAACTCGCCGCCTGGCTGCGCCTGACGCTTGCGCCGGGCATCGGCGGCGAGTCTCAGCGCAAGCTGCTTGCCGCCTTCGGTCTTCCCGACAGAATCTTCGACTCCGGCCCCGCCGCCTTGGCGGGCATCATTCCGCTCAAGCAGGCTGAACAGCTTCTTTCCCACGATTCCGATGGCGAAGTCGCCGCAGCGCTGTCCTGGGCGGCCGAACCCGGCAACGCCATACTGACGCTGGCCGATGCGGCCTACCCCCGGAAACTCCTTGACACGGCGGATCCGCCTAGCGTCCTTTACGTGAAAGGGCGCGCGGATCTGCTCAATGCCCCCGCCCTGGCCATCGTCGGCTCGCGCAACGCCTCACCGCAGGGTGAATCGAACGCGGAAGCCTTCGCCGCCGCCTTGTCCGAAGCAGGACTCACCATTGTCAGCGGTCTGGCGCTCGGCATCGACGCGGCTGCGCATCGCGGCGGATTGCATGGCCCGGGTTCGACCGTCGCCGTGATCGGCACCGGCATCGACCGCATCTATCCTGCGCGCAACCAGGCGCTGACACGCAAAATCGCCGAACATGGCGCTATCGTCAGCGAGTTTCCCTTGGGCACGCCGGCACTCAAGGAAAACTTTCCGCGCCGCAACCGCATTATTTCAGGCTTGGCGCTCGGCTGCCTGGTAGTCGAGGCGGCGGAACGCAGCGGGTCGCTCATCACGGCCAGACTGGCCGGCGAACAGGGGCGCGATGTCTTCGCCATTCCCGGCTCGATCCACTCTCCGCTGTCGAAGGGCTGCCACAAGCTGATCAAGCAGGGCGCCAAGCTGGTGGACGACGCCCGCGACATCCTGGACGAGCTCGGCCTCTGCCCGGCTATCGGCGGGGGGCAAGCCGCCTCGCCGCCGCCACAGGACGCCGAGGCGGCAAAGCTGCTTGATTGCCTAGGCTATGATTCCTGCGATGTTGACACGCTGGTTTCGCGTTCCGGCTTGACGGCCGACAAGCTATACGCCATTCTGTTGCAAATGGAACTGGACGGCAGGATTGCCAGCCTGCCAGGAGGAAGGTTCCAGCGCATCGGCCCATGAACTGACGACACGCCGCCGCCATGTTCGACATACTTGTCTATCTTTTCGAAAATTTTTTCCAAGCCGATGCCTATCCCGATTCCGAGCAACTCGCCCTGAAGCTCTCCGCCGCCGGCTTCGAGAACGAAGAAATCAGCGAAGCCCTGCAGTGGCTGGACGGCCTGCAGGCACCCGGCGCCGACAGCTTCCCGGCGATCGCGGCCGACAACGACTCGGTGCGCTGCTACAGCGCCGAGGAAATATCCAGGCTCGACACCGAATGCCGCAGTTTTCTCGCTTTCCTCGAGAATGCCGGCGTGCTGAATGCATTGACGCGCGAACTGATCCTCGAGCGCGCCATGGCTCTGTCCGGTCCTGCGGTATCGCTGTCGAAGCTGAAGATCATTGTGCTGATCGTTCTGTGGAACCAGCATCAGGCGATGGATACCCTGATCCTGGAAGAGCTGCTGTCCGGCAACGATACGCGTTATCTCCATTGAGCGCATCTCGTTCCCGCTTGCCAGCCAGCGGCACAGTCCTTATCATCCCGCCCTTTCCACGCCATGACGGCAGCGCCGCCGCGCACCGCCGGACCGCATGAAACAACTGATCATCGCCGAGAAACCTTCCGTCGCCCAGGATATCGCCCGGGCGCTGGGCGGCTTCGCCAAGCAGGGCGACTATTTCGAGAGTGACGACTTTATCCTGTCGTCGGCCATCGGACACCTGCTTGAACTGGCCGTACCCGAGGAATACGAGGTCAAGCGCGGCAAGTGGTCGTTCGCCCACCTGCCGGTGATTCCACCGCATTTCGCACTGAATCCGATCGAGAAAACCGAAGATCGCCTCAAACTGCTGACGCGACTGATAAAGCGCAAGGATGTCGGCGGCCTCATCAACGCCTGTGACGCGGGACGCGAGGGCGAACTGATCTTCCGCTACCTGACCCAGCACGCCAAGACCGACAAGCCGGTGCGACGCCTCTGGCTGCAATCGATGACCCAGAACGCCATCCGCGAAGGTTTCGCTCACCTGCGCACGGACAAGGAGATGCGGCCCCTGGCGGATGCCGCACGCTGCCGCTCCGAAGCGGACTGGCTGATCGGCATCAACGGCACGCGCGCCATGACGGCCTTCAATTCACAGGAAGGGGGCTTCCACAAGACGCCCGTCGGCCGCGTGCAGACACCGACCCTGGCCATTCTGGTCGAACGCGAGGAACGCATCCGCGCCTTCCGGCCGCGGGACTTCTGGGAGGTGGAAGCGGAATTCACCGCCGTCGCCGGCACTTACCGCGGCCGCTGGTTCGACGAGAAGTTCGTCAAGTCCGATGACGAACACGTCAAACCCGAGCGCCTGTGGGACGTCAAGAAGGCCGAGGCCCTGCGAAAGAAATGCCTCGGCAAGCATGGTGCGGTAGAGGAGGAAAGCAAGCCGACGACCCAGTTGTCACCGCTGCTGTTCGATCTCACCTCGCTGCAGCGAGAGGCCAACGGTCGCTTCGGCTTCTCCGCCAAGACCACTCTCGCGCTGGCGCAGGCACTCTACGAAAAACACAAGGCGCTGACCTATCCGCGAACCGATTCGCGCTACCTGCCGGAAGATTACATCGGCACCGTTAAGGAAACGTTGAAGAGTTTTTCAGGAACGCCCTACGCCATCTTCGCCGGGCAAATCCTCAAGGGCGGCTGGGCACATCCGAACAAGCGCATCTTCAACAACACCAAAGTGTCCGACCACTTCGCCATCATCCCGACTGGCACTGAGCCCAAGCACCTCTCAGAGGCCGAACAGAAACTCTACGACCTCGTCACCAAGCGTTTCCTGGCGATCTTCTTTCCGGCGGCGGAATACAACGTGACGACGCGCATCACGCGTGTCGAGGGCGAGGCCTTCAAGTCGGAAGGCAAGGTGCTGGTCGCCCCCGGCTGGCTGGCCGTCTACGGCAAGGAGGCACAGGGCGAGGACGAGACGCCCAGCCTGGTGCCGATCAAACCGAAGGAGCGCATCTGGGCCAACGATGTCGAAGTCAAGGCCAACCAGACCAGGCCGCCGGCGCGCTTCACCGAAGCGACGTTGCTGACGGCCATGGAAGGCGCCGGCAAGCTGATCGAGGAAGAGGAACTGCGCGAGGCCATGTCGGCACGGGGTCTCGGCACGCCGGCCACGCGCGCCGCCACCATCGAGGGGCTCATCCAGGAGGAATATGTACACCGCAACGGCCGCGAGCTGCAACCGACGGCCAAGGCCTTTTCGCTGATGGTGGCGCTGTCTACCCTCGGCATCGACGAACTGCATTCCCCGGAACTGACCGGCGATTGGGAATACAAGCTGAAGCAAATGGAGCAGGGTGGGCTTGAACGCGGCGAGTTCATGGATCACATCATCGAGCAGACGCGCGAGATGGTGGATCGCATCAAGCATGGCGAGATCCCCGAAGAGGTTTTCAGCACACTGTCCAGTCCTTGCCCGAAGTGCGGCGGCGTGATGCAGGAGAACTACAAGAAATTCCAATGCAAGAAATGCGACTATGCGCTTTGGAAGGTCGTCGCCGGCCGTCAGTACGAGCCGGAGGAGGTCGACGAGCTGCTTGCCAAGGGTGTCGTCGGCCCGCTACAGGGCTTCCGGAGCAAGATGGGGCGACCCTTCGCCGCCATGATCCGTCTCAACGCGGACAAGCTGCCCGAATTCGATTTCGGGCAGGGCAACGGAGGTGAAGGGGTGTCTGGCGCGGTGGACTTCACCGGCCAGGAAATGCTCGGCAAATGCCCGAAATGCGGCAGTTCGGTCTACGAGCACGGCATGGCCTATGTGTGCGAGAAGGCCGCGGGCGCCGAAAAGACATGCGACTTTCGTTCCGGCAAGATCATTCTGCAGCAGCCCGTGGAACGGGAGCAGATGACCAGGCTGCTGAAGGACGGTCGCACCGATCTCCTCAAGGGCTTCATCTCGAACAAGACCAGGAGAAAGTTCTCCGCCTATCTTGTGCGGGGCAGCGACGGCAAGATCGGCTTCGAGTTCGAGCCGCGCGCGTCCAAGACCGGCGCCAAGAAGACGGCGGAAGAACCGGCCAGAGCCGTCAAAATGAAGTCTGCAGCGGCAAAAAAGCCCGCCAGGAAGAAAGCCGCAAAGAAGTAGCGGCTCAGACGAAATCACCGACGAAAGGGTTGCTTTCCCGTTCCTCGCCAAAGGTCGACAAGGGTCCATGGCCGGGTATGAAGGTTACGTCATTGCCGAGCGGCCACAGTTTTTCCCGAATGGAGCGGATCAGCATGTCGTAATCACCGCGCGGGAAGTCCGTGCGACCGATCGATCCCTGGAACAGCACGTCGCCGACCACGGCGATTCGCGACTGACGGTCGAAAAAAACAACGTGCCCCGGCGTATGGCCCGGGGTATGGATCACTTCCAGCGTCACCTCGCCGAAATCCACCGTATCCCCGTCCTCCAGCCAGCGATCCGGCACGAAGGCCTCGGCGCTCGGAAACCCGAACATCCGGCTTTGCTGAGGCAGTTGATCAATCCAGAATGATTCCTCGCGCTGCGGCCCCTCGATGACGACACCCAGCCGACGCTTGAGCTCGGCTGCGGCGCCGGCATGATCGATATGGCCGTGTGTGAGGAGAATCTTCTCGATCGACACGCCGAAGCGCGCGACCGCCGCCTGAATCATGTCCAGATCACCGCCCGGGTCGACGATCGCTCCCTTCAGGGTCTTCCCGCACCACAGCAAAGAGCAGTTCTGCTGAAACGGCGTGACGGAAATGACGCGGAACTGCATTTGAGCCTGCCTCTATAAGCCGCAGTTCTAGACGTCTATGTTGCGTGCATAGAGCGCATTGCCCTCGATGAAAGCGCGTCGCGGCTCGACGTTGTCTCCCATCAGCGTGGTGAAAATCTCGTCGGCTGCGATGGCATCGTCGATCTGCACCTTGAGCAGGCGCCGTGTCGCCGGATCCATTGTCGTCTCCCAGAGCTGCTCGGGATTCATTTCGCCGAGACCCTTGTAGCGCTGCTTGGAAAGGCCGCGCTCGACCTCCGCCAACAGCCATGCCATTGCCTGGGCGAAACTCTTCACCGCCAGCGATTTCTCGCCGCGCCGCATCACCGCATTCTTGCCAATCAGTCCCGACATCAATTGCGAAGTGTGGCGAATCTGCTGGTAATCGCCGGAAAGGAGGAATTCTTCATCGATCGTGCCGATCTTAAGATTGCCATGGAGCATCTTCTCGACCTTCAGCTGCCAGCGCTCGGTCTTGTCATCGAACTGCGCCGCAACCTTGACGGCAGCCGGTAAATGCGCAGACAGACGTTCTGCGGAGGCGCGCGCTACGACCTCATTTGCCAGATCGATGGCAATGCCATGGGCGAGCAGCGCGTGAAGGACGTCTTTGTCAATGAAACCGCCAAGTCGGCTAATCACCGCCTCGGCGAGCAGGTAGGCGCGCGCCAATTCCGCCAGCGCCTCGCCGCGAATGGGCTCTGCAGCCTCCTGAGGCTTCAGTTCGGCCTCTTCCAGGGCGAGCCGCAGGAGATGCTGGTTCAGTTCATGATCATCCTTGATGTAGCGCTCGTTCTTGCCGTGCTTGATCTTGTAGAGCGGCGGCTGCGCGATATAGATGTGGCCACGCTCGACCAGTTCGGGCATCTGCCGATAAAAGAAAGTCAGCAGCAAGGTGCGAATGTGGGCACCATCGACATCCGCGTCGGTCATGATGATGATTCGGTGGTAGCGAAGCTTCTCCGGCTTGTAATCCTCGCCCTTGCCGATGCCGGTACCGAGCGCCGTGATCAGGGTCGCGATCTCCTGTGAGGAAAGCAGCTTGTCGAAGCGCGCCTTCTCGACGTTGAGGATCTTGCCCTTCAGCGGCAGGATAGCCTGGAACTTGCGATCGCGACCCTGCTTGGCGGAGCCGCCGGCGGAATCACCCTCGACCAGGTACAGCTCGCACAGAGCCGGATCCTTCTCCTGGCAGTCGGCCAGCTTGCCGGGCAAACCGATGCCGTCGAGCACACCCTTGCGCCGCGTCATTTCGCGTGCCTTGCGTGCCGCTTCCCGCGCGCGCGCGGCTTCGACGATCTTGCCGGTGATGACCTTCGCATCCCCCGGCTTTTCAAGGAGGAACTCGGCAAGTTTGGTCGCAATAACCTCCTGCACCGCCGGCTGCGCTTCCGACGACACCAGTTTCATTTTTGTCTGCGAAGCGAATTTCGGATCTGGCATTTTCACCGAAAGCACACAAGCAAGACCCTCGCGCATGTCGTCGCCAGAGATGTCGACCTTGGCCTTCTTGGCGATTTCATTCTCCTCGATGTATTTGTTGATGACCCGTGTCATCGCCTGGCGCAGGCCAGTAAGATGGGTGCCGCCGTCGGCCTGAGGAATGTTGTTGGTGAAGCAGAGCACCTGCTCGGCGTAGGAGTCGTTCCACTGCATCGCCACTTCGACACCGATGACGCCTCCGTTGGGCAGTATCGATTCACCGTTGGAATAAAACACCGTCGGGTGCAATATGGTCTTTGAGCGGTTGATGTATTCGACGAAGCCTTTGACTCCGCCGGAGAAGGCGAAATCCTCCTCCTTGCCTGTTCGTTGATCGGCGAGCTTGATACGGACACCGTTATTGAGAAAGGAGAGTTCGCGTAAGCGTTTGGCGAGGATATCGTAGTGGAACTCGATGCTGCCGAATATTTCGTCGTCGGCGAGAAAATGTACCTCGGTTCCGGTTCCATGCGCTTCGCCGACGATTTTCAATGGGCTCGTCTCCACGCCATTGATGATGTCGATGACGCGGTCGACGGCATGGCCGCGCTGAAATTCCATATGGTGTTTCTTGCCATCGCGGCGCACCGTCAGGCGCAGCCATTTCGACAAGGCATTGACGCAGGAGACGCCGACGCCGTGCAGGCCACCGGATACCTTGTAGGAATTCTGGCTGAACTTGCCACCGGCATGCAAGCCCGTCAGCGCAATTTCCGCAGCCGATCTCTTGGGCTCGTTCTTGTCGTCGAACTTGATTCCAGTGGGAATGCCGCGGCCGTTATCGGCCACCGAGATAGAGTTATCCGGATGAATGGTTATGACGATATCGTCACAGTAGCCGGCAAGCGCTTCATCGATGGCGTTATCCACGACTTCGAACACCATGTGGTGCAGACCGGTACCATCGGAGGTGTCGCCGATATACATGCCGGGGCGCTTGCGCACCGCTTCAAGGCCCTCCAATTGCTGGATGGAATCTTCGTCGTAACCACCGTTGATACCCTGGTTGCCGTCGATCTCGTGGCTGTGTCCGGCCATCTAACAATTGCTCCTAGACTTTTTCAGATTCGCATTGGCATGACGACGTATTTAAAGCTGTCGTTGCCGGGCAGGGTGATGAGTGCACTCGAGTTGGCATCGGCCAGACGAATCTCGACTGCCTCGTTGGAAACGTTGTTGAGCACGTCAAGCAAATAGGTGACATTGAAGCCGATGTCCAAGGCTTCGTCATCATAGGTGATTTCAAGTTCCTCCTGGGCTTCTTCCTGGTCAGCGTTGCTGCTGATAATTTTCAGAACGCCTGCAGCCAACACCACCCGGACGCCACGAAATTTTTCATTGGTAAGGATAGCTACGCGGTGCAGCGATTGCAGCAATGTTGTTCTGGAGAGGAGGATGATCTTGTTATGGTTTTGCGGAATCACGCGTTCGTAATCCGGAAACTTGCCGTCAATCAATTTTGAAACCAGTTCAATTTCACCAAAACGGAAGACCGCCTGGTTTGGCGATAGGCTGATTTCCACAGTCTCGTCGTTGTCAGCCAGCAAACGAGAAAGCTCAAGAACCGTCTTTCGCGGCAGAATTACTTCCGTTCGCGGCAAATTTTCAGACAACTGCTCGCTTGCATAGGCCAAACGATGTCCATCCGTTGCGACCACCCGGATTTCTTTTCCCAATAGCACCAGAAGCAGCCCATTCAGGTAGTAACGAATATCCTGTTGCGCCATAGCGTACTGCACTAGACCAATCAGCCGCTTGAACTGCTTTTGGGTCAATTGCAGCCTGGCCTGTTCGCTACCACCCTGCGACATGCGTGGATAGTCCTCGGCAGGCAGCGTCTGCAAATTGAAACGACTTTTGC
Source organism: Rhodocyclaceae bacterium (assembly GCA_039807535.1). Classification (GTDB taxonomy): domain Bacteria; phylum Pseudomonadota; class Gammaproteobacteria; order Burkholderiales; family Rhodocyclaceae; genus Desulfobacillus. The sequence goes on along the minus strand of JBDHRL010000012.1, from coordinate 20,574 downwards.
CGGCTCGTACCTGCATCCGTTTATCCAACAATTCGAGACTGATCTCGGCACTATCGGGAAGAGAACGCAAAATGTCCTGGAGCTTTCTTGCCCCTACGGTGGCCGCGGTTTTATCAACGCCTGAAGCACCGGTCGTATGTGTCCGGATTTGTATCTCGATATCTGTTGCTAACAAGGTCAATTGATCTCCGTTTTTCTCTATCAGAACATTCGAGAGAATCGGTAGGGTATGGCGCTTCTCGACAATTCCGCAAACTGCTTGAAGCGGTGCCAAGATGTTTTCACGGTTTGTTTTAATAAGGAGCATATATAAATCTCCAACTAGTTATTAGTACACCGGAGAATATTGTGGAAAACACAAATTCTTTATCTAAAAACAGATAAATGAATTGTTGGTAAAGATTGGTATAAGAAATTAGATTGTTGTGTGGAAATTGTTGAGAAAAATAATCCACAAGATGTTTTTTTCTCTTATCCACAAATCATCATCATGTTATTCAACTTTTCAAAACCTGGGTCAGCACCAACAGATCATGATTGATTGATGTGTCCTTCAAGCGAAGATCCGATATGGTTCGATACGCATGGAGGACGGTTGTGTGATCACGTCCACCAAAGGCCTCCCCTATGGCGGGCAGGCTGGCCGGTGTGAGTTCCTTGGCAAGCCACATGGCGACTTGACGGGGACGAGCCACAATTCGTGTTCGCTTTTTTGAGTGCATGTCGGAAACCTTGATCTTGTAATACTCGGCAACGGTCTTCTGGATGGATTCGAAAGTGATCTGGCGATTATGTGCTCCCAGCAAGTCCTTCAGCGCCTCCTTGGCGACTTCGAGATTGATTTCCCGACCATGGAAGCGAGCGAAGGCCAGCACTTTTTTCAAGGCACCTTCGAGTTCGCGAACATTGGAACGAAGATGCTTGGCAATCAAAAAAGCAACATCTTCATTAATTCCGATATGTTCTGCCTCGGCTTTTTTGTTCAGGATGGCAACGCGCATTTCCAGCTCGGGCGGCTCGATGGCTACGGTGAGCCCCCAATCGAACCTGGAGATCAAACGGTCTTCAAGGCCAGTAATATCTTTCGGATAAGTGTCGCAAGTAATGACGATTTGTTTCTTGGCCTCGATCAACGCATTAAAGGCATAAAAAAACTCTTCCTGAGTACGGTTTTTGTTATTGAAGAACTGGATGTCATCAATCAACAGCAAATCCAGCGAGCGGTAGTAGCGTTTGAAGATATCGAAGGACTTTTGCTGATAGGCACGTACAACGTCGGCGTAATAATCCTCGGCATGGACATAGCGAATAACTTTGCCGGGATTTTGGCGATAGACTTCATTGCCAAGCGCATGAATCAAATGGGTCTTGCCAAGGCCCACGCCGCCATAGACAAAAAGCGGGTTATAAGAAATGCCCGGATTCAATGCCACTTGAAAAGCGGCGGCACGCGCCAAGTCATTGGCACGGCCCGTTACCAGCGTGTCGAAGGTGAAGGATGGGTTGAGTCGGGTTTTTTCGTATACGGCATCCAAGCCGGGCGGAGAATAAGCGGATGAAGGTACGGCTCGATCTGCCGCATCAACTTGATTCGACGATATGGGACGAGAGATTTCCGTACGTTCGAGATCCGTTGCGTCTGAAAGATTGATGGAAATTTGCACGGGCTCGGCAAAAAACTGTTTTGCCATGTCTTCCAGCCTGCGCAGATAACGCTCGCGTACCCATTGCAAAACAAATCGATTGGGGGCGACCAGCTTTAGGTCGTGACCTGACTCCTCAATATCTTCGAGGCGTAATGCCTTGATCCAGGTATTGAATTGCTGGGGAGGGAGTTCCTGTTCGAGTTGCCGGAGACAGGATGACCAAAAAGCATTCATTATCAGCGGTTGCCAGCATGCATGAGCATGATGATCGTCAGTTAATTGCAGAAATAATGTAATTGTTTGATTATATTTGTTATTATGGTAAAATTGGCAGTCTGGAAAGAATCCGGAGCCAATTAACAAGCAGCGAATTTTAGCGCCAATCCGCCCGAGTTATCCACAGGGCGGCAAAAAAATTGATATTGACAAATTAATAGTGAAAAGCTGTAATCACGAGTTCTCTTTTTTGTATAGATGGCAGCCATGAAACGCACATATCAACCTTCCGTAGTTCGGCGTAAACGCAACCATGGTTTTCTCGTTCGCATGCGTACGCGCGGTGGTCGAGCTGTCATCCGTGCGCGTCGGGCCAAGGGACGCATCCGTCTCGGCGTGTGAAGTGTCGGCAGCGGTTGTCGATCTAGGCTTCCGCAAGGAACACCGGTTATGCAAAACGGATGAATATTCATCCGTTTTTGCTTTTCGCAAGGCAAATCGCGGACAATTCTTCGAGCTTTTGCAACGACCCAGTTCCTCCGATACCGCACGAATCGGAATGGTCATCGCAAAAAAATTCATCCGCTCCGCGGTTAACCGCAATCTGATCAGACGCATTGTGCGAGAATCGTTCCGCCAGTTCCGCAACGAGCTACCGCAGCGGGATATCGTTGTGCGCATCATTGTTCGCATTGACACGCCGGATCGGCGTGCCTTGCGACGTGACATTGATGGGCTGTTTGCACACCTGGCTCAATGAAATCGTTGCTTATTCTTATCGTTCGCGCTTATCGCCTGGTCCTCAGTCCGCTGATGGGAAGAAGTTGCCGGTTTTACCCGAGCTGTTCGGAATACACTATCGAAGCACTCGAAAAGCATGGTGGCTGCAAAGGTTCCTGGCTTGCCGCCAAGCGCATTTTACGTTGCCACCCATGGCATCCGGGCGGCTACGACCCCGTTCCCTGATTTTTCCTGAAGCAAAGAGCCGATTGTGGACAATCAACGCCTGATCCTTCTGCTGGTTTTCATGTTCTCACTGTTCATGCTATGGGACGGCTGGCAGAGGCAACATCAAGCAGCGGCAGGCGTCAATCAGAACACACCGGCTCCAGGGGGCTCACCTCAGGCGCCCGGAGCAACGCCGACCCCAACCCCCACACCGTCTTCAAAACAGGGCGCCACACCGTCTGCCGTGCTTTCCGCAGAGCAGGCTGCTGTTGCCGCAACTGGCCCCGTGGCCCTGGTCAAGACCGATCTGTATGTGGCAGAGATTTCTGCGATGGGTGGAGACCTGATTCGCCTAGAGCTAACCGAACACAAGGCAACGGAAGACCAGGCGCAACATTTTGTGCTGATGGAGATTTCAAAAGACCGAACCTATGTGGCACAAACCGGACTGATCGGGGAGGGCCTGCCCAATCACAAAACCGAATTCAAGCTGGCTGCTGACAGCTATGAAATGAAGCCGGGTGCCGACAAGCTGGAAGTCCGTCTTGAAGCGCCCGAAAAGAACGGCTTGAAGATCACCAAGATCTACTCATTCCACCGAGGCAGCTATCAGATAGATATAGGGTACGAGATCGCCAACCAGAGCAAGGCGGCCCTGTTGGCTCACGCGTATTACCAATTTACGAGAGACGGTATCGTCCCGAAGGCCGGCATAACCAATATCGCTACGTTTACCGGACCGGCTGTCTATACGGATGAGGGCAAATTCCAGAAAGTCGAATTTGCCGATGTTGGCAACGGCAAGGCCAAGTTCGTACACATAGCCAATAACGGCTGGCTGGCCATGGTGCAGCATTATTTTGTCGCCGGATGGACCCCAAAGGGCAAGGAAGAACGTGAGTTTTTTATCCGGAAGGTGGATGACAATTTGTTTTCGGCGGGCATCATCCTGCCGGTTGCGCAGATTCCGCCCGGACAAACCGCAAGAATAGATATGCCGCTATATGCCGGGCCGCAAGAACAGGCAAAGCTGGAGAAAGTTGCTCCGGGTTTCGGGCTGGTGGTGGATTATGGCTGGCTGACGGTGATCGCAGCACCCATCTATTGGCTGCTCGAACTGATTCACCGTATTGTCGGCAATTGGGGTTGGTCGATCATTCTTCTCACGGTGCTGATCAAGGGTATGTTTTTTCCGCTTTCGGCGGCCAGCTATCGATCCATGGCCAAAATGAAGTTGGTAACTCCTAAGTTAATGAAAATAAAAGAGCAATTCTCATCTGATCGCAACCGAATGAATCAGGAGATGATGGAGCTTTATCGCAAGGAAAAGATCAATCCTTTGGGTGGCTGCCTGCCCATCATGGTGCAGATCCCGGTCTTTATAGCGCTCTACTGGGTTCTGCTCGGCAGCGTCGAGATGCGGCATGCACCCTGGATGCTATGGATCGAAGATTTATCCTCCAAAGATCCCTATTACGTACTGCCGATCATCATGGGCATATCGATGGTGGTTCAAACCAAACTGAATCCGACACCGCCCGATCCTATCCAGGCCAAGGTCATGATGGCCATGCCGATCGTGTTTACCTTCATGTTCCTCTGGTTTCCATCCGGCTTGGTGCTGTACTGGACTATCAACAACATCCTGTCGATCGCCCAGCAGTGGCAGATCACGCGTCTGATCGAGGGTGGCAAGCAAAAAGCCAGCTGACACCATAGCCGCCGTTGCGACTGCGCCAGGTCGTGGTGGCATTGGCGTTGTTCGACTGTCCGGCCTGGAACTGGCCCCCCTTGCCCGTCAATTGACGGGCCTCCTTCCCAAGCCCCGCATGGCCACTTTGGCCTGTTTTCTGGATGCGGCGGGAAAGGAAATCGATGAGGGCATCATCCTTTTTTTCCCAATGCCGCATTCCTATACTGGCGAGGATGTCCTTGAACTGCAGGGGCATGGCGGTCCGGTAGTCATGCAATTACTGTTGCGGCGCTGTTTGGAATTGGGCGCGCGTCTGGCCGAACCGGGTGAATTCACCCGCCGCGCCTACCTCAACGGCAAACTCGATCTGGCCCAGGCCGAAGCGGTGGCGGACTTGATCGAGGCTTCCACCGCAGCCGCAGCCCGCTCTGCCGTTCGCTCGCTATCGGGCGAATTCTCAAAAGCGGTGCAAGATCTCGTGGCTGATTTGATCGACTTGCGCATGCTGGTCGAGTCGTCCCTGGATTTTCCGGAAGAGGAGGAGGATTTTCTGCGGCAGGCAGACGCGGATAGCAAGCTGTCGAACCTGACGGAGAGGGTTGGGCAGCTGCAGGAGCGTGCGCGCCAGGGCAGCCTGTTGCGCAGCGGCCTGCACGTCGTTCTGGCGGGCCAACCAAATGTCGGAAAATCCAGCCTGCTCAATCGCCTTGCCGGCGAGGAGCGAGCCATCGTTTCCGCGGTCCCTGGCACGACGCGGGATGCCTTGCGGGAAACCATCCAGGTGCATGGCATTCCGCTGCATATCGTGGATACTGCCGGCTTGCGCGAGACCAAGGATGAAATCGAGCAACTCGGCATTGCGCGGAGCTGGCAGGAAATAGAGCGTGCCGACGTGGTGCTGCACATGCTGGATGCCCAGATGGGAATGACGCCAGCGGATAAGGCAATTGCAGCGCAGTTGCCTGGCGGAATCGAGCGGATCACCCTGTATAACAAAGTCGATTTGGTGCACCGGGCGGCAAGTTGCGAAATGCAGGAGGGGCGGGTCATGATCCGGCTGTCCGTCAGAACGGGGGAGGGGATGCGCTTGTTGGAGCAGGAGCTGCTGCGCATAGCAGGCTGGCAGGCGGGAATCGAAGATGTCTTCCTCGCGCGGGAGCGCCACCTCTTGGCACTGCGGCTTGTCGAAAAGCATCTGTATCAGGCACAAGAACGGAAGGTGAAACACGAGTTGCTCGCGGAAGAGTTGCGCCTGGCCCAAGAAGCCCTTGGCAGCATCACCGGGGAATTTACTTCGGATGACCTTCTTGGGAAAATTTTCTCCCGGTTCTGTATTGGCAAATAACGAAATCCTTCAACCGGCGGACTGTTCCACGTGGAACTAAGTGGCCTTATTTTTTTGTGCACCGCCGCATTTATTGCCGGATTGATTGATGCTGTTGTCGGTGGGGGCGGGTTGATTCAAATTCCCGCGCTTTTCAGCGTTCTGCCCTCACAGACGCCACCTGCCACCATCTTTGGTACCAACAAACTGGCCAGCGTTTTCGGTACGAGCAGCGCGGCGATTCGCTATGCAAGGCGTATTGACATACCTTGGCGGGCAGCTCTGCCTGCGGCCTTGGCGGCCTTCGTCCTTTCCTATTTTGGTGCGATGACTGTGGCGCTCATGCCCAGAGAATGGCTGCGGCCGTTGGTCTTGGTTCTTCTGATCGTTGTTACCGCTTATACCTATGTGCGAAAAGATCTGGGGGCAATCGATCAACGTCGGCAGCACGGGCGCCGGGACATGGCTGTGGCGCTTTTGCTTGGTGGACTCATCGGCTTTTATGACGGCTTTTTCGGCCCGGGCACGGGTAGTTTTCTGGTCTTCTTGTTTGTCCGGCTGTTCGGCCTGGATTTCCTGCGTGCCTCCGTTTCGGCGAAGATCGTGAATGCCGCTACCAACCTCGCGGCACTGATCTTTTTTGGTTTGAAGGGGCATCTATTGCTGACGACCGGCTTGATGATGGCCGTGTTTAATATCGGTGGTTCCTTGGTGGGATCCCAATTGGCGATACGCTATGGTGTCGCTTTCGTGCGGCGCGTATTCCTGAGCGTGGCTGGTTTTTTCATCCTTAAGTTCGCCTGGGACACCTTCGCATAATCCTTGCCGAAATTAGCGATTCATACATGGACACGTATACATCCCTTCTTGTATCATTGTCGACGCTCCGCCAATTATTTGAACGGTAAAACAAAAACTACCGTGGCCGGAGCAAGAAATTTTGCTTACCGATACATAGCTTGTATTATTGTTGCAAGGCGCCTGTCCAAGAAGGTGCCGCACATTGTTTTCTATAGGAGGAGTCAATGAGGATCAAGTCCCTTGCTGCCGCGCTGCTATCCGTCGGTGCGGTCACGTTTGCCTACGCTGATATCAATGTCGGCGTGACGGTTTCGGCCACGGGCCCGGCGGCTTCGCTCGGCATTCCCGAGAAGAACACCCTTGCCCTGTTGCCGACGAATATCGGTGGCGAAAAGATCAACTACATCTTCCTCGACGATGCTTCCGACACCACCACGGCAGTCAAGAACACACGCAAGCTGATTTCCGAGGACAAGGTGGATGTCATTATCGGTTCGAGCATTACGCCGAACTCGATGGCCATGATTGATGTCGTGGCCGAAGGCAAGACGCCGACGATTTCGCTTGCGGCCTCCGCCGCCATCGTCGATCCGGTGGACGCCAAACGGTACTGGGTTTTCAAGACGCCGCAAAACGACATACTGATGGCCACGGCCATCGTCGAACACATGGTCAACAACGGCGTGAAATCGGCAGGCTTCATCGGATTTTCAGACGCCTACGGCGAGAGCTGGTGGCAGGAGTTCAGCAAGATCGCCGAACTGCGCAAAATCAAACTGGTTGGGAACGAACGCTACAACCGCACCGATACCTCGGTGACCGGTCAGATTCTCAAGCTCATGTCGGCCAATCCGGACGCCATCCTGACTGCCGGAGCCGGCACACCCTCAGCGCTGCCGCAGAAGGCGTTGAAAGAGAAGGGCTACAAGGGCAAGTATTATCAGACGCATGGTGTCGGCAACACCGATTTCCTGCGTGTCTGCGGCAAGGATTGCGAAGATACCTTCCTGCCTGCGGGTCCGATGTTGGTGGCCGCGCAACTGCCGGACTCCAATCCGGTGAAGAAATCTGCGCTTGAATATGTCGGCAAATACGAGAAGGTGCATGGGGCCGGCAGCGTCTCCACGTTCGGCGGGCATGCCTGGGATGCCGGGCTGCTGCTGCAAAAGGCGATTCCGGTGGCGCTCAAGAAAGCCAAGCCCGGTACGGCCGAATTTCGCGCCGCACTGCGCGATGCGCTCGAGGGCGTGAAAGATCTGTCCGGTGCCCACGGCGTGTTCAACATGTCGCCGAAGGATCACCTTGGGCTCGATCAGCGCGGTCGCGTCATGGTGAAGATCGTGGGCGGCAAGTGGGTGTTGCAGAAGTAAGCCAGGCAGTTTGAGGTGCCGCCCCGTTTCGGGGCGGCAGCCGGCGCGTGAGGGTGCGCCGGATTGAATGCAGTATGGGAGAGGGCGCAAGGCGAGAGCGGTGACGTACAATCTCCGTTCGCGCGGCGCCTTTTTTTATGCTCATAGAAGATAAAAAACGATGGATCTGCAAATCGCATTGCTGCTCGGTCAAGACGGCATAGTCAATGGCGCGATCTATGCGCTGCTGGCGCTGGCCCTGGTGCTGGTGTTTGCCATCACCCGGGTCATCTATATTCCGCAAGGCGAGTTCGTCTCCTACGGGGCACTGACGCTGGCGGCGTTCCAGGCCGGCAAGACGCCGGGCACACTCTGGTTTCTGCTGGGCGCCGGCGTACTGGTGGCATTGATCGACACCATCATAGCCGTGCGTGCCGGCGCGTTGGGGCGGCTGAAACGCATTGTCTTGTGGAATCTGGCCTTGCCTGCGGTGGTGGCGGGGCTGGTGCTCTGGCTGGATCCGGGCACGCTGCCGCTGATGGCTCAGGTCGTTTTGTCGCTGGCCATCGTCGTGCCGCTCGGTCCGATGGTCTATCGGCTGGCGTTCCAGCCGCTGGCGGAAGCCTCGGTGCTGGTGCTGCTGATTGTCTCGGTGGCCGTGCATTGGACCATGGTCGGTCTGGGGCTGCTCTTCTTCGGCGCCGAAGGCTCGCGCACGACGCCTTTCAGCGAGGCGCAGTTTCAGCTGGGCACGCTGTCCGTGAATGGCCAGACCCTCTGGGTGCTTGGTGCCAGTGCCGTGCTGATCGTCGCCCTCTACCAATTCTTCGGTCGCACGCTGTACGGCAAGGCGCTGCGCGCCACCGCCATCAATCGCACCGGTGCGCGTCTGATGGGCATTTCCACCACCATGGCCGGCAAGCTCTCCTTCACGCTGGCCGCTGGCATTGGCGCCTTCTCCGGAATTCTCATAGCGCCGATCACCACGGTCTACTATGACACCGGCTTCCTCGTCGGCCTGAAGGGCTTCGTCGGCGCCATCATTGCCGGCCTGGTGAGCTACCCGCTTGCGGCGGCTGGCGCCATCCTGGTCGGCCTGCTGGAGTCTTTCTCCTCCTTCTGGGCCAGCGCCTACAAGGAAGTCATCGTGTTTACCCTGATCATTCCTGTCCTGGTGTGGCGTTCGCTGACCTCGCATCACGTGGAGGAAGAGGAATGAAGCAGCGTCTCCCTCTGCTGGTGTTCCTGGGACTGCTTGCCGTCGGCCCGCTGATGCTGTCGGAATTCTATGTCACACTGCTCAACTATATCGGCCTGTATTCCATCGTCGCGCTGGGCCTGGTGCTGCTTACCGGAGTCGGTGGGCTGACTTCCTTTGGCCAGGCGGCCTTCGTCGGGCTCGGCGCCTATGCTACGGGCTATCTTTCCACCGCCTACGCCGTGTCTCCTTGGCTGGCTTTGCTGGTCGGCCTGGCGCTGACCGCCCTGGTGGCATTGATACTGGGTCTCCTGACGCTGCGCCTATCGGGCCATTACCTGCCGCTGGGCACCATTGCCTGGGGCATTAGCTTGTATTTTCTGTTTGGCAACATGGAGTTCCTAGGCGGCCACAGCGGCCTGACCGGCATCCCGATCCTCGAGCTGTTTGGCTACAAGCTGGATAGCGGTCGCGAATTCTACTACCTCATCTGGGCGGTTTTGCTCGGTGCCATCCTGGCCACGCAGAATCTGCTTGATTCCCGCGAGGGGCGCGCCATCCGCGCGCTCAAGGGTGGCAGCCTGATGGCCGAGAGCATGGGCGTGAACACGGCCCGCGCCAAGGTCGTCATCTTCCTGATCGCTGCCCTGTTTGCCTGCGTTTCAGGCTGGCTGTATGCCCACCTGCAGCGTTTCGTGAACCCGACGCCCTTCGGCCTGCACATGGGCATCGAATATCTCTTCATGGCCGTGGTGGGCGGCGCGGGTCATGTCTGGGGAGCCCTGGTCGGCGCCAGCCTGATCACCGTCCTGAAGCAGTGGTTGCAGGACATCCTGCCGAAGATTTTCGGCCAGAGCGGCAACTTCGAAGTGATTTTCTTCGGAATCGGTCTGACGATCGTGCTGCAGCGGGCGCGTGAAGGCATCTGGCCGTGGCTGGCCCGCCTGGTGCCGGTCAAGGACGCCCAGCGCAGAGTGGCGGAAGCCGAGCCGCTGCCGGCTCGGCAGATGCCCGTGGCCGGCACGCTGCTGCTGGAAGTGAAGGACGCCCGCAAGCAGTTCGGTGGCCTGATTGCCAACAACAACATGAACCTGACCGTGAAGGCCGGCGAAGTGATGGCCCTCATCGGACCGAACGGCGCCGGCAAGAGCACCATGTTCAACTGCATCTCCGGAGTTGACCCCGTCACCTCCGGCGAGATCCATTTTCTCGGCGAGCGGACCGATAGGCTGGAGTCGCGCGAGCTCGCGCGGCGCGGCATGGGCCGCACTTTCCAGCACGTGCGCCTGCTGCCGACCATGAGCGTGCTGGAGAACGTTGCCATCGGCGCCCATTTGCGCGGCGGCAAGGGCGTGCTGGCGGCCTCACTGCATCTCGAGCGTGCCGAGGAGGCACGCCTGCTGGACGAGGCCAGGCGGCAGCTGGAGCGTGTCGGCCTGGGCGGGCACCTCTTTGACGAGGCCGGCAGCCTGCCGCTCGGCCAACAGCGCATTCTGGAGATTGCGCGCGCGCTTGCCGTCGATCCCTGCCTGCTGCTGCTCGACGAGCCGGCGGCCGGCCTGCGCTACCTGGAGAAGCAGGCGCTGGCGGAACTCCTGCGCAAGCTGCGCACCCAGGGCATGGGCATTCTGCTGGTGGAACACGACATGGACTTCGTCATGGGTCTGGCCGATCGCGTCGTGGTGATGGAGTTCGGCGAGAAGATCGCCGAGGGCCTGCCCGAGGAAGTGCAGAAGGATCCGGTGGTGCTTGAAGCCTACCTCGGGGGGGTGGAGTGATGGCCACGCCGATTCTCGAAGTCAATGATCTCTGCGTCTCCTACGGCAAGGTGGAAGCCTTGCATCACATCAACCTCAAGGTCGAGGCGGGCAAGATCGTCACCGTGATCGGCCCCAACGGCGCCGGCAAGACCACCATGCTGGGCGCCATCATGGGCCTGTTGCCCTCCAAGGGTGAAATCCAGTTCCAGGGCGAGATGCAGCGCGACATCGAGGTCGAGCATCTCGTTGCCATGGGCATGACCCTGGTACCGGAAAAGCGCGAGCTGTTCGGCGAAATGAGCGTCGAGGACAACCTGCTGCTCGGCGCTTTCCAGCGCTACCGCGCCGGCGATCGCGACGAAGGCAAGACCATGGACCAGGTCTTCGGCACTTTCCCGCGTCTGCGCGAGCGCCGCACCCAGCTGGCCGGCACGCTTTCCGGCGGCGAGCGGCAGATGCTGGCGGTGGGCCGTGCGCTGATGGCCAAGCCGAAGCTCCTCATGCTCGACGAACCGAGCCTGGGTCTCGCGCCCCTCATCGTGCGCGAAATCTTCCATATCATCGCGGATCTCAAGCAGACTGGCGTGGCCATCCTGCTGGTCGAACAGAACGCCCGCGCCGCGCTGCAGATTGCCGATTACGGCTATGTGCTGGAGACTGGCAGCATCGCCCTGGAGGGCGAAAGCCGCGCTTTGGCGGACGATTCGCGCGTTGTCGAAACCTATCTAGGACTCGGCGGCAAGAAACAGTAAGCCGCTGTAAGTTAAAGATTAAACAGGGAAATGTTTCACGTGAAACATTTCCCTGTTTTTTTACCCGCGCCTCGCGTATCATGGCGCCTCCCTGTAGCGCTCACCAGATCATGCTGTTCCCCACGCATTATGATGTCATCATCATCGGCGGCGGCCATGCCGGCGCCGAGGCGGCGCTCGCCTCGGCGCGCGCGGGCTGCCGCACGCTGCTGCTGACGCACAACATCGAGACGCTGGGGGCGATGTCCTGCAACCCCTCCATCGGCGGCATCGGCAAGGGACATCTGGTCAAGGAAGTCGATGCGCTGGGCGGCGCCATGGCCGCCGCCACCGACGAGGCCGGCATCCAGTTCCGCATCCTCAATTCCAGCAAGGGCCCGGCGGTGCGCGCCACGCGCGCGCAGGCCGACCGCGTACTGTACCGGGCGGCGATCCGCCGCCGGCTGGAAAACCAGCCCAACCTGACGCTGTTCCAGGCGGCCGTCGATGACCTCGCCATTGCCGGCGACCGCGTCACCGGCGTCGTCACCCAGTTTGGCCTGCGCTTCGAGGCTGAAACCGTGGTGCTGACGGCAGGTACTTTTCTCTCCGGCCTGATCCACGTAGGGCTTGACCACTACCAGGCCGGTCGCATGGGTGATCCCCCGGCGCTGAGCCTGGCAGCGCGCCTGCGCGAGCTGAAGCTGCCGGCCGGCCGCCTGAAGACCGGCACGCCGCCGCGCCTCGACGGCCGCAGCATCGATTTCTCGATCATGACCGTGCAGCCGGGCGACGACCCGGCGCCGGTGTTCTCCTTCCTCGGCGATGCCGAGCAGCATCCGCGCCAGCTGCCGTGCTGGATCACCCATACCAACCCGCGCACGCACGACATCATCCGCGGCGGCCTCGACCGCTCCCCGATGTTCACCGGCGTCATCGAGGGCGTCGGCCCGCGCTACTGCCCCTCCATCGAGGACAAGATCCACCGCTTCGCCGACAAGACGAGCCACCAGATCTTCCTCGAGCCGGAAGGCCTGACGACGCACGAGATCTACCCGAACGGCATCTCCACCAGCCTGCCCTTCGACGTGCAGCTCGAACTGGTGCACTCCATCCCCGGCCTGGAGCACGCCCACATCCTGCGGCCCGGCTACGCCATCGAGTACGACTACTTCGATCCGCGCGGCCTGCATTCCTCACTGGAAACCCGGGCCATCCGCAATCTCTTCTTCGCCGGACAGATCAACGGCACCACCGGCTACGAGGAAGCGGCTGCGCAGGGTCTGCTCGCCGGTCTCAATGCCGCCCTGCGCACGAAAGGCGAAGCGCCGTGGTGTCCGCGCCGCGACGAGGCCTATCTCGGCGTGCTGACCGACGACCTCATCACGCGCGGCGTCTCCGAGCCCTATCGCATGTTCACCAGCCGCGCCGAGTACCGCTTGAGCCTTAGGGAGGACAACGCCGACCTGCGCCTGACCGAGACCGGCCGCCGTCTTGGCCTTGTCGACGACGCGCGCTGGGAAGCGTTCAGCCGCAAGCGTGACGCCATCGCCCGCGAGCAGGAACGCCTGAAGACGACCTGGGTGAATCCGAAGACCATCGACGCTGCTGCCGCCTCCTGCGTCCTCGGCAAGCCGCTCGAGCACGAATACAGCCTGGCCGAGCTGCTGCGCCGGCCCGACGTGAGCTACGCCGGCCTGATGACCCTGCCCGGCGCGGGCGAGCCGATTGTCGATCTGCAGGCCGTCGAGCAGCTGGAGATCCAGGCCAAGTACCAGGGCTACATCGACCGCCAGGCCGAGGAGATCGCCAGGAGCCGCGAGCAGGAAGACACGCCGCTGCCGGACGACCTCGACTACCACACGGTACGCGGCCTCTCGATCGAAGTGCAGCAGAAGCTCAACCAGCACAGGCCGGAAACCCTTGGCCAGGCTTCGCGGATACAAGGGATAACGCCTGCGGCCATCTCGCTGTTGCTGGTGCACCTCAAGCGGCGCGGCTCGCCGGTGCGGGAATCCCGCAGGCGCGCATGAGCAGGGCGGAGCAGTTGTTGCGCGGCCTGGCCGCGCTGGGCCTGGATTTGCCGCCTACCGCGCAGGAGAAGCTGCTGGCCTTCGCCGCGCTGCTGGGCAAGTGGAACAAGGTGTACAACCTCACCGCGCTGCGCGACGAGCAGCAGGTGATCAGCCATCACCTGCTGGATTCGCTGGCCGTGCTGCCGCATCTGGGTGCGGCGAAGCGGCTGGCCGACATTGGCAGCGGCGGCGGCCTGCCGGGCATTCCGCTCGCCATCGCGCGGCCGGACCTGCAGGTGGCGCTGGTGGAAACGAGCCAGAAGAAATCGGCCTTCCAGCAGCAGGCGAAGATCGAGCTGGGCCTCGCCAACGTCAGCGTGTACTGCACGCGCGTCGAGATTTGGCAGCCGGCGGAGAAGTTCGACGCGGTGATCTCGCGCGCCTTCTCCGACCTGGCCGAGTTCGTCAGGCTGTCCGGCCATCTGCTCGCCCAAGGCGGCGCGCTGCTGGCCATGAAGGGGGTGCACCCCTATGAGGAAATCGCCCAGCTGCCGGCCGGCTGGCGCGTGGCGGAGGTGACGCCATGGCAAGTGCCGGGCGTGGAGGGCGCGCGCCACCTGGTGCGCGTGGAAAGGGAGCCATAACAACATGTCGTACATATTCGCAGTCGCCAACCAGAAGGGCGGGGTCGGCAAGACCACCACCACGGTGAATCTTGCCGCGGCGCTTGCCGCCCAGGGCCAGCGCGTGCTGCTGGTCGATCTCGACCCGCAGGGCAACGCCACCATGGGCAGCGGCGTCGACAAGCGCACGCTGAAGACCTCGGTCTATCATGTGCTGCTCGGCCTCGCCTCGCTGGCCGAGGCGCGCCAGGCCTCCGAGACCGGCAAGTACGACACCCTGCCGGCCAATCGCGACCTCGCCGGCGCCGAGGTCGAGATGGTCGACCTCGACAACCGCGAGACGCGCCTGAAGCACGCCCTGGCGATGCACGACAAGGACTACGATTTCGTCCTCATCGACTGTCCGCCCTCGCTCAGCATGCTGACGTTGAACGGCCTGTGTGCCGCCAACGGCGTCATCATCCCGATGCAGTGCGAGTACTACGCGCTGGAAGGCCTCTCCGACCTGGTGAACACCATCAAGAAGGTGCACGCCAACCTGAATCCGGATCTCAAGATCATCGGCCTGCTGCGTGTCATGTTCGATACGCGCAGCACGCTGTCCAACCAGGTGAGCGCCCAGCTCGAGCAGCATTTCGGTGACAAGGTCTTCAAGTCCATCGTGCCGCGCAACGTGCGCCTGGCCGAGGCGCCCAGCTACGGCATGCCCGGCGTGGTGTTCGACCGCGCCGCCAAGGGCGCGCAGGCCTACCTCGCCTTCGCCGCCGAGATGATCGAACGCGTCAAGACGTTTTAAGGGAGACAAAATACATGGCTACCAAACCGAAAGGCCTCGGCCGCGGGCTCGACGCCCTCCTAGCCGGCAACAGCAGCGAACCGACGCGCCAGGACACCCTGCGCGTCGACTACCTGCAGCCCGGCAAGTACCAGCCGCGCACGCACATGGACCAGGAGTCCTTGAACGAGCTGGCCGCTTCCATCAAGGCGCAAGGCGTCATGCAGCCGATCCTGGTGCGTCCGGTCGACGGCGGCCGCTACGAGATCATCGCCGGCGAGCGGCGCTGGCGCGCTTCGCAACTCGCCGGCCTGCACGAAGTGCCGGTACTGGTGCGCGACATCCCCGACGACGCGGCGCTCGCCATGTCGCTCATCGAGAACATCCAGCGCGAGAACCTCAACCCGCTGGAAGAGGCGATGGGCATCCAGCGCCTCATCGACGAATTCGGCATGACGCACCAGTTGGCGGCCGATGCAGTCGGCCGCTCGCGTCCGGCGGCGAGCAACCTGCTGCGCCTGCTGCACCTCGCCAAGCCGGTGCAGGACCTGCTCATGGCGGGCGAGATCGACATGGGCCACGCCCGAGCCCTGCTGCCGCTCGCCAAGGCCAGCCAGGTGCAGCTTGCCCACCGCATTTCCGCCAAGGGCTATTCCGTGCGCGAGGCCGAGCGCATGGTGCAGCACGAGCTCAACCCGCCCAGGCAGAAGGCCGTTGCCGCGAAGAGAGAGGACCGCGATGTGGCGCGCCTCGAAGAAGAGCTTGCTGACTCGTTTGGCACCCAGGTCAAGATCAGGATGAGTGCCAGGGGTACCGGCCAGATCGTCATCGGCTTCGCCAATCTTGACCAGCTCGACGGCCTGCTCGAGAAGCTGCGCTAGAAAGGACGTTTCGGTTCGAAGACACGCCGTGTTTCGAAGACTGACTTTGCAAAGCGCCGGCCCTTGCGCGAAAGATGGCGCTTCAGCACGAAGTCGAACAGCAGCGGGTTGTGCCTGCGGATCTCGGTCAGCACCGGTGCGGCCGATTCGGGGATCAGGCCGAGCAGCACCATATAAGCAACCGAGAAAAGCGGCATCACCCCGGGCAGGGGATAGTCCGAGCCGTTGAGCAGGCGCGGGTGCCAGTCCTCGCGCATGAGCACCGTCTCCAGCGCCGGGCCGGCACGGTTCAGTTGGGTCATGGCGGAGATATCGCCATGCAGTTTCGGCCCGTACACCGGGTCGTCCATCAGACGGGCGAAGAGATCGAAGCTGTCCACGTAGGGCCCGTTTTCCCCCTTGTCGATGTCGCGGTCCTGACCCATCGAGCCGCAGTGGGCGACGACTACGCGCACGCCGTGGTCGAGCGCGCGGCGCAGCAGCAGCGGGTTGCCATAGTGCTGGGTGTTGCCGCCCTGTACCGCACGCTCCTCGCCGGCGTGGCTGATGAGTGGCAAATCGAGCTTCGCCAGCGCTTCGAAGAAACGGTCGCACAAGGAGGAAGCCGGATCCATGCCCTGCGCCGCCGGCAGCCATTTGACGGCGCGGGCGCCCTCAGCGGCGGCGCGCTCCAGCGCCTCGACGCAGTCCCGGCGGTAGGGGTGGATCGAGGCCACCCACTCGAAAAACTGAGGATGCCTACGCGCTATCTCCCGCGCATAATCGTTCGGCACGAAGAACGCGCTGTTGTCGCGGTCGGGCGTGCCATCCTCGCGGTGGTTGAAGTCGAAGGCGAACAGCATCAGTTTTACGCCCGGCCGCAAACCTTCGAGCAGGTTGTGCATGCGCGCGATGTAGCTCTGGTCGATGCGTCCGGGGGCGTTGTGGGCGCAGCCGGCATTGAGAAAGAACAGACGCTGGGCGAACTGAACCGGATGTACCACCGAGTCCAGCGCCGGGTTGAGCCAGATGCCACTGCCCGAATCCCCGGTGCCGACGAGGTGGGCATGGCAGTCCCAGACCCGGGCCGGATCGAGGCCTTCCCAGGCCGTTTTCACCAGTTCGTGATTGGCCACTTCGTGTGGAAGGGCCGCCAGGCATGGGTTGAGCAGACCCTGCTCGGGCCAGTAGCGCCAGACGGCGAGGCAGGCCAGTCCAAGACCGGCAGTGCCCGTGACAATGAGAAAGCGGCGACGGCTCATAGGGCCATTATCGCTTGGCCGACGGATTCCGCAGCAAGCAGACTTGCTGCACTGCACCAATCCGGCTATTGAGTCGATCTATTTGATAACTGAAGATTTAATTAGCTTGCATGCCAGCAACCACGCGGCATTCCGGTTTGACAGATCTTTTATAAGACTATAAAATTATAGTCTTTGTAAGCGGCGGCCGGTTATTGCGCAGAGCCAATTTTTGCAGCGCGCAAAATCTCGGTCGACCAGCGTGGTGAAGCCGGCATGCTGATGTTCCGGGCGATTCTCCTGCAAGTCATCGCAACCCTGGTGGTGGCGGTCATTGCGGGGCTCCTCGCAGGAAAGCATGGCGCGGTTTCGGCGGCACTCGGTGGTGCCGCGATTGTCCTGCCCAATTCGCTTTTCGCCCTGCGCCTGTTCGCGGAAAGCCGAAAACCGGGCGGCGCTTCACCCGCCGCGTTCTTTATTGGGGAATTCATGAAAGTCGCCGCGACCATCGTGTTGCTGGCGGCGGCCGCAAGCCTGTACCGCGAGATGCACTGGCTCGCATTGATCGCCGGTCTGGTGGTGGCCCTAAAAGCGAATCTACTGGCACTCTTGAGCAAAAAGTTCTGAACATGGCTACCGAGCACGCCCCCACCGCTTCCGAATACATCGTTCACCACCTGACCTTCCTTGCCAGCAAGAAGCAGGAAGCCCTGGTCGACTGGTCCGTCCTTCACCTCGATACCCTGTTCGTCTCCATTGCCATCGGCCTGCTGACCGTATTCGTCCTCGCCCGCCTCGCCGCCCGCGCCACTTCCGGTGTGCCCGGCCGCTTCCAGGCCGCCGTCGAGATCGTCGTCGAGATGGTCGCCGACCAGACCAAGGGCATCGTGCATTCGCCGAAATCGCGCGAATTCGTCGCCCCGCTGGCGCTCACCGTGTTCCTCTGGATCTTCCTCATGAACGCCATGGATCTGCTGCCGCTCGACCTGCTGCCGAACATCTGGGCCGCCCTCTATGGTGCCGCCGGCCACGATCCGCACCACGCCTACCTGCGCCAGGTGCCGACCGCCGACCTGAATGCCACGCTCGGCATGTCATTGGGCGTGCTGCTGCTC
The DNA here is from genome assembly GCA_039807535.1 of Rhodocyclaceae bacterium. Taxonomy (GTDB): domain Bacteria; phylum Pseudomonadota; class Gammaproteobacteria; order Burkholderiales; family Rhodocyclaceae; genus Desulfobacillus. The sequence continues at coordinate 2,279 of JBDHRL010000012.1, read as the reverse complement.
TGCCTTTATTACAGCGTCAAGATCAAGGGCCTTGGCCACTGGATCCACGAGCTATTCACCGCGCCTTTCGGCAGCCATCCGCTGCTCTACCCGATCAATTTCGGCATGCAGATGATCGAGTTCGTCGCCAAAACCGTCTCGCACGGAATGCGTCTGTTCGGCAACATGTACGCCGGCGAGCTGATCTTCATGCTGATCGCGCTGATGACCGCGGCCTGGGCCGGCACCGCCGGCTCGGGGATGCTCTGGATCGGCGGTGTTTTCGCCGGCACGATCTGGGCCATTTTCCACATCCTGATCATCACCCTCCAGGCCTTCATCTTCATGATGCTGACCCTGGTGTACATCGGTCAGGCGCACGAAAGTCACTAACCCCCAACCCGTTTTTGTCTTAAACCTCGTAACCAAAGGAGTTGTCATGGAACAAATCATTGGCTTCGTTGCTCTGGCCGCCGGCCTGATCATCGGTCTGGGCGCTGCCGGCGCCTGTATCGGCATCGGCATCATGGGCAGCCGCTTCCTCGAGTCGTCGGCCCGCCAGCCCGAGCTGATGAACACCCTGCAGACCAAGATGTTCCTGCTGGTCGGCCTGATCGACGCCGCGTTCATCATCGGCACCGGTATTGCCCTCTGGTACACCACCGCCAACCCGTTCCTGCCCAAGTAATCGGCTCCCGTCCATCTAAGGAACGATCGACATGAATCTGAACGCAACGCTGTTTGCCCAGCTCGTTGTGTTCTTCATTCTGGCGTGGTTCACGATGAAATTCGTGTGGCCGCCCATCATGAAGGCACTCGACGAGCGCGCGAAGAAGATCGCCGACGGGCTATCGGCTGCGGACAAGGCGAAATCCGACCTGCAACTCGCCGAGAAGAAGGTCGTCGATGAGCTGAAGAAGGCCCGCGAATCCGCCACCGAGCTGCGTGCCGGTGCCGAGAAGCAGGGCGCTCAGCTGATCGAGGAAGCCCGCCAGGAAGCGGCGAACATCGTCGCGCAGGCCCGCAAGGCCGCCGAAGGTGAAGCCGCCGTCGCCGCCCAGCGCGCCAAGGAGGCCCTGCGCGAGCAGGTCGCCGCCCTCGCCGTCGCCGGCGCCGAGCGCATCCTGCGCAAGGAAATCAACGCCCAAGTCCACGCCGATCTGCTGGCCAACCTGAAACAGGAACTCAAGTAAGCCATGGCCGAGAACATCACCCTCGCACGCCCCTACGCCGATGCCGCTTTCCAGCTGGCGCGGGCGACCAATGCGCTGGGTCCATGGCAGCAGGCGCTCGACCGCATGGCGGCCGTCGCCGCCGACGCGCAGATGGTGGAATGCATCACGAATCCCCGCCTGCTGCCGGCGCAGGTCGCGCAGTTGTTCCTCGACGTCGTCGGATCGGTCTCTGCCGAACAGCAGAACTTCGTCCGCCTCCTCGTCGACAACGAGCGCCTGCAGGTTCTCCCCGAGATCCGCGAACTTTACGTCGAACTGAAGAACGGGCAGGAGGGCGTGCAGGAGGCCGACATCGCCTCCGCCTTCCCGCTCGACGATGCCACGCTGAAGAACCTCGTCGCCGACCTTGAATCCCGCTTCAAGTGCCGCATCCAGGCGAAGGTCAGCCTCGACCCCGAGCTCATCGGCGGGGTGCGGATCGCCGTCGGCGATCAGGTCATCGACGCTTCCGTGCGCGGCAAGCTCGCTTCCATGGCCACGGCGCTACAGAGCTAAGACACCAGGAGTCATCACATGCAACTCAATCCCTCTGAAATCAGCGACCTGATCAAGAGCAAGATCCAGAATCTGCAGCTCGCTGCCACGGCCCGCACCGAAGGCACCGTCGTCTCCGTGACCGACGGCATCTGCCGCGTGCACGGCCTGGCCGACGTCATGCAGGGCGAAATGCTGGAATTCCCCGGCAACACCTTCGGCCTCGCCATGAACCTCGAGCGCGACTCCGTCGGCGCGATCATCCTCGGCGAATACGAGCACATCACCGAAGGCGACACCGTCAAGTGCACGGGCCGCATCCTCGAAGTGCCGGTCGGCCCCGAGATGGTCGGCCGCGTCGTGAACGCGCTGGGCCAGCCCATCGACGGCAAGGGTCCGATCACCGCCAAGCTCTCCGAGCCGATCGAGAAGATCGCCCCTGGCGTAATCTGGCGCAAATCGGTGTCGCAGCCGGTGCAGACCGGCCTCAAGTCCATCGACTCCATGGTGCCCGTCGGCCGCGGCCAGCGCGAGCTGATCATCGGCGACCGCCAGACCGGCAAGACCGCGGTGGCCATCGACACCATCATC
>JBDHRL010000134.1:0-6474 GCA_039807535.1 Rhodocyclaceae bacterium | reverse complement strand
GACCGCGGCCGCATCGACCGCGTGCTGGAGCAGACGCTGTCCGGCGGCGTCACCATCAACGACACCATCCTGCACATCGCCCAGGACAGCCTGCCCTTCGGCGGCGTCGGCGAGAGCGGCAAGGGCCACTACCACGGCTTCGAGGGCTTCGAGGCCTTCTCGAAGAAGAAGGCAGTGTTCTTCCAGTCGCGCCTGAACGGCATGGGCCTGTTCAAGCCGCCCTACGGCAAGCTGTTCGAGCGCATGGTCAAACTCCTCATCCGCTGATGAATTCGACCCTCCCTGCCGTCATCCCCGCGGAAGCGGGGATCCATGCCCGCAGCGGCTGCCTGTGGATTCCCGTGTCCGCGGGAATGGCGGGATCATGATCACGCGGCGCCAGTTCATCAAGGCCGGCATCCTCGGCGGCGCCGCGCTGACGGCGGCCGGCATTTTCTATTCGCGCGGGCTGAAGGAAGCGCCCGGAACCGCCGTGTCGCGGGGACTGACTTTCGGGGAGCGGACGATCATCGCCGCCCTCGTGCCGGCGATCCTGGCCGGCGCGCTGCCCGAGCCGGGCGAGGCGCGCAGCCGGGCCATCGCGCAGACGGTCGACGGCGTCGGCGTCGCCGTCGCCGGCCTGTCGGCGGCGGCGCAGAAGGAACTGTCGGAACTCTTCGCCCTGCTCGGCTTCGCGCCGGCGCGCGTGTTGCTGGCGGGGCTGTGGCCGGGCTGGGAGCAGGCGTCGACGGCCGAGATCGCCGCCTTCCTGCAGGGCTGGCGCGAGAGCCGCTTCGCGCTGCTGCGCAGCGCCTATGCCGGCCTGCACGACCTGGTGCTCGGCGCCTGGTACGGCAACCCGGACGCCTGGGCGGCCATCGATTATCCCGGCCCGCCGGAGATGTTATGAGCATTCGCGATCCGTTCCTCGAAGGCATCCACGGCGGCTGGCAGGTGATCGACGCCTCGAAGATCGTCGCCGACCGCGATATCGAGGCCGACGTCGCCATCGTCGGCAGCGGCGCCGGCGGCGGCATCGCGGCGGAGATCCTCGCCCGGGCCGGTCTGAAGGTGGTCGTCGTCGAGGAAGGGCCGCTGAAGACGTCCACCGACTTCAGGATGCGCGAGTCCGACGCCTATCCGCAGCTCTACCAGGAATCGGCGGCGCGCAAGACGAAGGACAAGGCCATCAACATCCTGCAGGGACGCTGCGTCGGCGGCTCGACGACGGTGAACTGGACGAGCAGCTTCCGCACGCCGGCGACGACGCTGGCGCACTGGCAGCGCGCGTTCGGCCTGAAGGAACTGTCGGCCGGGGCGATGGCGCCGTGGTTCGACGCCGTCGACCGCCGCCTGAACATCCGCTACTGGGACGTCAGCCCGAACGAGAACAACGCCCTGCTGCGCCAGGCCGGCTGGTCGCTCGGCGTGCCGATCGCGCCGATGCGCCGCAACGTCAAGGGCTGCTGGAACCTCGGCTATTGCGGCGTCGGCTGCCCGACCAATGCCAAGCAGTCGATGCTGGTGACGACCCTGCCTGCCGCGCTCGCCGCGGGAGGCGTGCTCGCCCACCACCTGCGCGCCGAGCGGCTCTTCCTGCGGGGGGATCGCGTCGAGGCGCTGGAATGCACGGCGATGCAGGCGGAGGGCATCCATCCGCTGCCTTGCCGCGTGCGCGTCAGGGCGAAGCATTTCGTTCTGGCGGGCGGCGCCATCGGCACGCCGGGGCTTCTGCTGCGCAGCGCCGCCCCCGATCCGAGCGGAATGCTCGGCCGCCGCACCTTCCTGCATCCGACCACGGTGGCGGCGGCCGTGATGGATCACGCGGTGAAGGGCTATGCCGGCGCGCCGCAGTCGATCTATTCCGACCACTTCCTCGACGGCGTCGCCGTCGACGGGCCGATCGGCTACAAGCTCGAGGTGCCGCCGCTGCATCCGGTGCTGTTCTCCACCACCCTGCAGGGCTTCGGCGAGGCGCACGCCGGTCTCATGCGCGAGTTCGCCCGCTCGCACGCCATGCTCGCCCTGCTGCGCGACGGCTTCCATCCGGACAGCCCCGGCGGCACGGTGCTGCTCGGCGACAACGGCGCACCGGTGCTCGATTACCCGCTGACGGATTTCGTCTGGGACGGCGTGCGCCGCTCCTGGCTGACCATGGCCGAGCTGCAGTTCGCCGCCGGCGCGAAGCGGGTGTTCATCGTGCACGAGGCGTGCGCCGGCTACGCCAGCTGGGCCGAGGCGAGGGAGGGCATCGCCCGGCTGCCGCTCAAGCCGCACCGGGCGCGCGTGGTGAGCGCCCATGTCATGGGCGGCTGCGGCATGGCGGCCGACGAGAAGCGCGGCGTCACCGACGCCTGGGGCCGCTATCGCGGGCTGGCCAACCTGACGGTGTGCGACGGCTCGCTGTTCCCGACCAGCATCGGCGCCAATCCGCAGCAGTCGGTGTATGGCCTTGCCGCGCGCAACGCCAGCCGCCTGGCCGAAGAATTGACCCGGCAGCCGGCACCCGCGCTGGCATGACGACATGAACGCAGCGACCCTGCACCGCCTGATGCTCGCCGGTGAGCTGGTTTTCTACCTGCTGCTCGGCGCGGCCCTGACCCGATATGGCGGCTGGGCATGGCAGCAGGCGCTCGGCCTGGCCCTGATGCTGATCGTGCTCGGGCGGGCCTTCGTCATCGGCGTCACCTTCGCCTTCTCGCGCGCCTGCGCCGTGCCGCCGCCGGCGGAGTGCCGCATCGGCCCCCTGCGCGGCATCGCGCTGTATCTGCGCGAGCTGGCGGCGTTCTTCGCCTTGTTCACGCTGATCATGCCCTTCGAGCGCCTGCTCATGCGCGCCGACCGCATCGGCCGCAGCGAGAGTGGGCGGCCGCCCGTGCTGCTCATCCACGGCTATCAGTGCAACCGCGGCTTCTGGATCGAACTGCGCGGCCGCATCGAGCGCGCCGGCTGGCAGGTGGCGACCCTGAGCCTCGCGCCGGTGTTCCACGACATCGACGGCTACGTCGAGCAGGTGGCGCGCCGCATCGAGGAAATCCGCGCCGCGACCGGCGCGGAGACGGTCATCCTGGTCGGCCACAGCATGGGCGGGCTGGTGTCGCGCGCCTATCTGCGCGCGCATGGCAATGCGCGCGTGGCGAAGCTGGTCACGCTCGGCTCGCCGCACCACGGCAGCCGGCTGGCGGTGCTCGGGATGGGCGAGAACGGCCGCCAGATGATTCCCGGCAGCGCCTGGCTTGCCGGCCTCAACGCGCCGGGCGCGGCGCCGCTGCCGGCGGCGACGGTGTCGATCTACAGCTGCCAGGACAACTACGTCATGCCGCAGGACAGTTCGCTGCTGGAAGGGGCGAAGGCGGTGCCGCTGGCCGGTCTCGGCCACCTCGAGATGGCCTTCTCGCCGGAGATCGCGCGGCGGCTGCTGGCGGAACTGGAATAACCGATTCCCCTCTCCCCGCTTGCGGGGAGAGGGTTAGGGAGAGGGGCATTCGGCCGATCCACCCTCTCCCCGGCCCTCTCCCGCCAGCGGGAGAGGGAGTGAATCAAAGCAGTTTCAGCACTTCCTCCCCGTGGTTGGGGCAGTTGGGGTCGTCGAGGACATGGGCGATCTTCCCTTTCCCGTCGATGATGAAGGTCACCCGCTCGTTCATGCCCGTCAGCGCCCGCGCCACGCCGAGCAGGCCCTTGCCGGCGACGCCGTAGGCCTTGGCCACGCGCCGGTCGGTGTCGGCCAGCAGGGGAAAATTCAGCTTGTGCTTCGCGGTGAACTTCCGGTGCGACGGCCTGTCCTGTGCGGATACGCCGAGGATCGCCGCGCCCTTCGTGGCGATGTCGCGGTTGGCATCGCGCAGCGAGCAGGCCTGCGCCGTGCAGCCCGGCGTGTCGTCCATCGGGTAGAAATAGAGCACCAGTTTCCTGCCGCGGAAGTCCGCCAGGCGGAGGATGCTGCCGTCCCCGGCGATGCAGGAAAAGTCGGGGGCGGGATCGCCCGGCCCGGGTCTCATTGGCCTTGTCCGGCTGTCTCAGAAATGTATCCCGCGCATCAGCTGGCTGAAGGCGATCTGGTCGGCGGTGGGCTGCACGGGCGCGCCCTCCTTCTGTCCGCTGGCGGCGGACGAATCGGGGAACATGCGGAAGCTGGTGTTCATGATGATCTGCCCCACCTTGGGCGAGACGGCGTGCACCACCTGGCCGAAGATGCCCAGGCGCGTGGCGATGCGCACCGGCTTGCGGATGATGGCCTCGACCACCAGGTCGGCGGCCTCTTCCGGCGAGAGCGTCGGCACGCTCTGGTAGAGCTTGGTCGGCGCGATCATCGGCGTCCTCACCAGCGGCATGTTGATGCTGGTGAAGTCGATGCCGCGGTCGGTGAATTCCGAGGCGGCGCAGCGCGAGAAGGATTCCAGCGCCGATTTCGAGGCGACGTAGGCGGAGAAGCGCGGCGCGTTGGTGAGCACGCCGATCGAGGAGATGTTGATGATGTGCCCCTTGCGCTTCTCGATCATCCGCGGCAGGAAGCCCAGGGTCAGGCGCACGGCGGCGAAGTAGTTGAGCTGCATGCAGCGCTCGAAGTCGTGGAAACGGTCGAAGGAGTTCTCGATGGCGCGGCGGATCGAGCGGCCGGCGTTGTTCACGAGGATGTCCACGCCGCCGTATTCCGCGGTGACCTGGCGTACGAAGTCGTCGCATTCGGCATGGTCGGCGATGTCGGCCGAATAGGCGATGAGCTGCAGGCCGTCGGCCTCGAACTCGCGCTTGGTCTCGGCCAGCTTTTCCTTGTCGCGCGCGACGATGACGGTGGTGGCGCCGGCCTCAGCCAGCTTGTGCGCGACGGCCTTGCCGATGCCCGAGGAGCCGCCGGTGACCAGCACCACCTTGCCCTTGACCTGGCCCTTCAGGGTGCGGTCGATGAAGAGGTCCGGGTCAAGGTTGCGCTCCCAGTAGTCCCACAGCCGCCAGGCGTAGGTCTCCAGCGGCGGCACGGCGATGCCGCTGCCGGCGAGCGCGCGCTCGGTCTCGCGGCAGTCGAAGCGGGTCGGGTAGTTCACGAAGTCGAGGATGTCCTCGGGCAGGCCGAGGTCCTTCATGATCGCGTTGCGGATGCGCCGCACCGGCGTGAGGGCCATCAGGCTCCTCTTGATGCCCTTCGGGATGAAGCCGAGCAGCGCCGCGTTGACGCGCATGCCCATGTCGGGCGCGTGGGCGGCGCGGGAGAAGATCTGCAGCACGTCGCCGACGCGGTGCGGGTGCGGGTCGATCAGGTGGAAGCACTTGCCGTCCTCGCCTTCGAGGTGGGCGAGGTGGTCGATGGCGTCGACGACGAAATCCACCGGCACGATGTTGATGCGTCCACCCTCCAGCCCGATGGTGGGCAGCCAGGGCGGCAGCAGCTTGCGCAGCTTCTGGATCAGCTTGAAGAAATAGTAGGGGCCGTCGATCTTGTCCATTTCGCCGGTGCGCGAGTCGCCGACGACGGAGCCGGGCCGGTAGATGCGCCAGGGCGCCTTGCATTCCTTGCGCACGATGCCCTCGGAATCGTGCTTGGTGCGGTAATAGGGGTGGTCGAGGTTTTCCGCCTCCTCGAACATGTCCTCGCGGAAGATGCCCTCGAACATGCCGGCGGCGGCGATGGAGCTCATGTGATGGAAACGCGCGGCGCCGATGGCCTCGACGAAGGCCAGCGTGTTGCGCGTGCCGGTGATGTTGACGGCCTCGTCCTCCTCGACCGAGGCGGCGAGGTCGTAGAGGGCGGCGAGATGGAAGAAGTGGCCGATCCGGCCCTTCAGCTTCTTCTGTTCGGCCTTGGTGACGCCGAGATGGGGGTCCTTCAGGTCGCCGACGACGGGAATGACGCGCGTCCTGTCGGCACCCCAGAAGGCATGGAGGGATTCGAGCCTTTCCATTTCCGACGAGCGGGTGAGGAAATGGACGATGCTGCCCGGTCGGGCCAGCAGTTTCCTGACGAGGCGCTTGCCGATGAAGCCGGTCGCGCCGGTGACGAAATATTCCATGCTGACTTCCTCCTGGCAGGGTCTGAATATCATACACGCGAAGCGCAGCGCGGCAGGACACTGCATTCCGGGCATTGGCGGCGGCCGCCCGGCATTTTAGTGTGCTTGCACTAATTTTTTTCGCTAGATTGGCGTCGTTGCTCAGCACATCCCAACCGAATCATTTTTGCACAGGAGGCATCATGGTCAAGAAACTGAAAACCCTGGCAGGCGGCGCCGGCGACAAGCAATTCGCGCAGACCGTCAAGGATTCCGCCCAGCAGATCTGGCTGGCCGGCCTCGGCGCCTTCGTCAAGGCCCAGGCCGAGGGCATGAAGGCATTCAACACCCTCGTCAGGGAAGGCGAGACCCTGCAGTCGCGCACCAGCAAGGTGGCCAGCGCCAAGGTCGCCGAGGCGGCCGCCAGGGCCTCCGGCACCTGGGACAAGCTGGAGCAGGTCTTCGAGGATCGCGTCGCCCGCTCGCTGTCGAGCCTCGGCGTGCCCAC
>JBDHRL010000011.1:0-35604 GCA_039807535.1 Rhodocyclaceae bacterium | reverse complement strand
CCGCCCTTCGGCACGAATCAGATCCTCACCGAGCAGGAGCTGCGCGACGTCGTCGCCTTCCTCCTGTCGTCGAAATAGGGAGCCGGCGATGCGCGAACGCAAGCACATCCCCCTGCTGACGGCGCTCGTCCTCGGTCTGGCCGCGGGCGGCAGCGTCCTCGGCGACGAGTTCTACCGCGAGCACTATGCCGATGCCAAGATCGATCCCTTCAAGGGCGTCGAAGGCGACGTCGGCTTCAGCGACACCATCCAGTACTGGCGTGACGAGACGGCACTCGAGCGCAACGCCGGGCTGGCCGACAAGCCGGACGAGCAGTGGAAGCTGAACTGGAAGCACATGGACCTGGACCGCGTCGAACTGCATCCGGGCCACCTGGCCGTCGACGAGGGCCAGGCGATGGTGAAAAAGCTCGCCGCGCGCGACGCCGACTTTCTCTCCTGCCTGGGTGAAGGCTCGACCGAGTTGAAGGGCAAGGCGGCGGCCTATCCGAAGTTCGACGCGGCGCTCGGCCGCATCGTCACCGTCGAGGATCGCATCGAGCATTGCGCGAAGTCCGTGCTGAAGGAGGATCTCGCCCAGGGCAAGCCGCCCAACACCAAGGTTTCGGTGTACTTCAAATCGCTCAGTGCCGGCACGCCGATCAAGGTCGACCTTTCCGATGCGAAGGTGATGGAAGCCTACCGCCGCGGCGAGGAACTCTTCTACAGGAAGACCGGCCAGCTCAACTTCGCCTGCGCCTCCTGTCACGTGCCGGGCAGCATCATGGGCCACAAGCTGCGCGGCGAGACGCCGACCACCCCGTTTGGCGACGCCGCGCACTACCCGACCTACCGCACGCCGGTCGGCGCGCTGGAGTCGATCCAGGAGCGTTTCGCGCGTTGCCACGGACAGATGCGCACCCAGCCGCTCAAGCCGGGCGATCCGGCTTACGCGGACCTCGAAGTCTTTGTGACCGTGCTGTCCAACGGATATCCGGTCTCGGTTCCCTCGGCACGCTAGCCGGGGATTTTCTGGAGCAAGCAAGAGTGAATCATTTACGCAGACTGGTATTGAAGGGCGGTGCCGGCGGCGGTGCGCTCGCCTGCGCCCTCGCGGCGGGGCTATTGCGGCCGACCCGGGCGCACGCGGCGGAATGGAACAAGGCGGCCTTCGAGTCGAAGACCCTTGCCGACGCCCTGAAGCACGTCGGCGCCGACGCCGCGGCGGAAAGCGCCGACATCCACATCAAGGCGCCGGAGGTGGCGGAGAATGGCGCGGTGATCCCGATCGAGGTGACCTGCCGCATGGCCGGGGCGGAATCCATCGCCCTGCTGGCGGAGAAGAACCCCTTCCCGCTGATGGCACACGCCGCGCTCGCCAACGGCACGGAAGGCTATCTCAACACCCGCTTCAAGATGGGCCAGTCCTCCGTCGTCAAGGTGGTCGTGAAGGCCGGTGGCAAGCACTACATCGCCAGCCGGGAGATCAAGGTCACCATCGGCGGCTGCGGCGGCTGAAGCAAGAAAGGAAACGACAATGGCAGAACCCATGAAGATTCGCGCCAAGATGGTGGACGGCGCCGCCCACATCTTCGTGCTGATGATCCACCCGATGGAAACCGGCCAGCGCAAGGACCCGCGCAGCGGCCAGGCCTATCCGGCCCATTTCATCCAGAGCTTCACGGCGACGATCAACGACAGGCCGGTGCTGAACATGCAATGCGGCCCGGCGATCTCGAAGAATCCCGTGTTCGGCTTCCGCGTCAGGGATGCCAAGACCGGCGACAAGCTGGTAGTGACCTGGGAGGACAACAAGGGCGAGAAGTCCCGCGCCGAGGCGACGATCGCCTGATTCCACACTCGAGCCAAACCATCCGTGAACGCCAAATACAAGCACATCATCGCAGCCGCGCTCGGCGCGCTGCTCATCACCGGCGCGGCGCCGGCCGCCGGGCCGGCCAAATCGGCCGACCAGCGCGCACCGCTCGTCCTGCTCGATGCGGAACGCCATATCGTCCTCGAGGAGATGCGCAACTTCCTCGCTGTCCTGCAGACCATCACCGACGCGCTGACGCGCGAGGACATGAAGGAGATCGCCCGCGCCGCCCGCACCATGGGCAGCGGTGCCGCCAACGAGATCCCGCCGCCGACGGTGGCCAAGCTGCCGGAGGAATTCAAGGTTCTCGCCGGCGGCGTGCACACCAGCTTCGATCTGATCGCCCTCGACGCGGAATCCCTCGCCGATCCCAAGCACACGCTGACGCAGGTCAGCGAGCTGCTGCAGAAGTGCAACGCCTGCCACGGCATCTACCAGATCAAGGTCGGCAGGGCGGCCAAGAAGTAGTTTTGTCGCGCCCATTAAGCTTCCGTTAAGCTGCCGGCGTGAGAATGCCGCACCGAGCGCGTGGCGGCGCTCCCTATTGCCGCTTTGCGTCCGGGTCGGGCAAGGCGATTTCTGTCTTGATGGCGCCTGCCAAAACGTTTTCACGGGGCATTGCATGCAAGGTCTTCGCTTTTTGTTTTTCCTGAGCGCCGCACTGGTTGCGCTTGCGATCGCACCAGTGCGCGCGGCCGATGAAATACCGGTGTCGCCGGCGCAGATGAAGTCTCTCGGCATCGAGACGGCTGCGCTGTCGGCGCAGCGCACCGGCGAGTTGCCGGGGCTGCCGGCACAGGTGGTCGTGCCGAACAACCGGCTGCACGTGCTGAGTGCGCCCATGCCGGTACTGGTCGAGCGGGTGCTGGCCACCACCGGCGAACACGTCAAAAAGGGGCAGGTGCTGGCGCGCCTTCAGGGTCCGGCCGTCGTCGAGATGCAGCGCGCCTATCTGCAAGCGGCGACGCAGTTGCGCCTGGCGAAGGACAATCTGGCGCGCGACGACAAGCTGTTCGCCGAGGGGATCATCGCCGAGAGCCGCTACCGTGCCACCCGCAGCCAGCATGCCGAGCTGGCCGCCGCCTACGGCGAGCGGCACCAGGTGCTGCGACTGGCCGGCATGAGCGAGGCGGCGATTGCCCGCCTGCAGTCGGGCAGCGGGCTGGGCAGCGCGGTCGACATCGCCGCGCCGGTGGATGGCGTGGTGCTGGAGCAGATGGCCAGCGCCGGACAGCGCCTGGAAGCCGCCTCGCCGCTGTTCAAGGTGGCGCAGCTCGATCCGCTCTGGCTGGACATTCAGCTGTCGGTCGCACGCCAGGGCCTGGTGGCGGCAGGCGACGAGGTGCGGTTGCCGGCCCAGCAGGCCTCGGGCAGGGTGTTGACGGTCGGCCACGGCGTCGGCGGCAGCCAGACGGTGCTGGTGCGCGCCGAGATCGTGCGCGGCGCCGAGCGCCTGTACCCGGGGCAGTATGTCGAGGCAACCGTCGTCAGCACCATCCGCGATGTCGGCGCGGCCGGCCTGTGGAGGGTGCCCAACGACGCGCTGGCGCGACTGCAGGGCCGCGTCCTGATTTTCGTGCAGACGGCGACGGGCTTTCGCCCCGTGCCGGTGAACATCGTCACCGAGGGCGTGCAGGCGAGCAGCGTGCGCGGCGAGCTGAAGGGCGACGAGCGCATTGCCGTGCGCGGCGTCTCCGCGCTGAAGGCCGCGCTGATGGGCATCGGGGGCGAGTGATGATCGAGCGGCTGGTCGAGTTCAGCCTGACGCAGCGGCTGCTCGTCGTCATCGCCACCCTGGCGCTGATCGGTGCCGGCGCGATCGCCTTCAACGGCCTGCCGATCGACGCCTTCCCGGACGTCTCGTCGACCCAGGTAAAAATCATCATGAAAGCGCCCGGCATGACGCCGGAGGAGGTCGAGGCGCGCATCACCACGCCGGTCGAGCTGGAGATGCTCGGCATTCCGCACAAGAAGATCCTGCGTTCGGTATCGAAATACGCCATCGCCGACATCACCATCGACTTCGAGGACGGTACCGACATCTACTGGGCGCGCAACCAGGTAACCGAGCGCCTGAACGGTATCCAGCGCGACCTGCCGGAAGGCGCCAGCGGCGGTCTGGCGCCGATCACCACGCCGCTGGGCGAGATGTTCATGTTCACCATCGAAGGTGGCAGCCTGACGCTGCAGGAGCGGCGCAGTCTGCTCGACTGGACGATCCGGCCGGCGCTGCGCACGCTGCCCGGCGTGGCGGACGTCAATACCCTCGGCGGCGAAGTGCGCAGCTTCGAGGTTGTGCCGGACGTGGGCGCACTGGCCGCGCGCGGCGTGACCTTGGCGGGGCTGCAGCAGGCGATCGAGACGAACAACCGCAACGATGGGGCCGGGCGCCTCGGCGATGGGGAGGAGTCGCTGGTGGTGCGCGCGGAGGGTGCCATCCGCAGCCTCGACGACGTGCGCGCCGTGGTGGTGTCCAGCCGCGAGGGTACGCCGGTGCGTGTGGGCGACGTCGCCGAAGTGCGCATCGGCCACCTTACGCGCTACGGCGCCGTGACGCAGAGCCTGGAAAGCGCCCAGGGCGAGGCGGTGCAGGGGCTGGTGCTCGGCCTGCGCGGCGCCAACGCACGGCAGGTGGTCGATGGCGTGCGCGCCCGGCTGGCGGAACTGGCGCCGACGCTGCCGGAAGGTGTGACGACAGAGGTTTTCTACGACCGCGGCAGCCTGGTCGAGCACGCCGTCGGTACGGTGTCCGAAGCCCTGCTCGAAGCCATCGTGCTGGTGGTGGTGCTCCTGGTGCTGTTCCTCGGAAATCTGCGCGCCGCCCTGGTGGTGGCGCTGACTCTGCCGCTGGCGGCGCTGGCGACCTTCATCCTGATGCGACGCTTCGGCATGTCGGCCAACCTCATGAGCCTGGGCGGGCTGGCCATCGCCATCGGCATGCTGGTTGACGCGGCGGTAGTGGTGGTGGAGAACATCGTCACGCATCTCGCCCACGAAAGCGAAAAGACGGAGAACCGGCTGCCGCGCCTGCATGTCATCTACCGCGCGGTGCGTGAGGTGACGCTGCCGGTGGCCGCCGGCATTCTCATCATCATCATCGTCTTTCTGCCGCTGGTGACGCTGCAGGGGCTGGAGGGGAAGATGTTCGTCCCGGTGGCGCTGTCCATCATCTTCGCCCTGTCCGGCTCGCTGCTGCTCTCGCTCACCGTGATTCCGGTACTGGCCTCCTTCCTGATCAAGGAGGCCGGCCATGGCGAGCCCTGGCTGGTGCGCCACGCCCTGCGCCTCTACATGCCGCTGCTCGATTGGGCGCTGCGCCATACGCGCCAGGTGGCGCTCGGCGCCGGCGCCGCGCTGGCGCTGACTGCGCTCATCTACACCCAGGTCGGCAAGACCTTCATACCGACCATGGACGAGGGCGACCTCATCATCGGCATCGAAAAACTGCCTTCGATCAATCTCGGGACAAGCGTGGCCACCGATCTGCGCATCCAGCGCGCCATTCTCGATCGCGTGCCGGAAGTGCAGCGCATCGTCGCACGCGTGGGTTCCGACGAACTGGGACTGGATCCCATGGGGCTCAATCAGACCGACAGCTTTCTCGTGTTGCGCCCGAAGGGCGAATGGCGCCGCCAGGATAAGGCCTGGCTGATGGACGAGTTGCGCGCGGTGCTGGGAGATTTTCCGGGTGTCGCCTTCAGCTTCACCCAGCCGATCGAGATGCGCATCTCCGAGATGCTGGTCGGCGCGCGCGGCGACGTGGCGATCAAGATCTTCGGCCCCGATCTCGGCACGCTCAACCGCCTGGCGCAGCGGGTGGCCGAAACGCTCAAGACGGTTCCCGGCGCCGAGGACGTGCTGACGGTAGTGAACGAGGGGCTGCAATACTACCGCGTCGAGATCGACCGTCTTGCCGCCGGCCGCCTCGGCTTCAACGTCGAGGACATCCAGAACGCGCTGCGCACCCAGGTCGAAGGCCGCGTGCTGGGCGTGGTGCTGGAGGGCAACCGGCGCACACCGCTGCTGCTGCGCGGGGGCGAGCGCGAGCGGATGTCGCCGACCCTGTTCAACGGCCTCAGCCTGACACTGGCCGACGGCCGCAGCGTGCCGCTGACGACGGTGGCGAAGCTCGCACGCGTCGACGGCCCGGTCAAGATCGACCACGAGAACGCGGCAAAGATGGTTGTCGTCTCCGTCAACGTGCGCGGCCGCGACCTGGTCGGCTTTGTCGACGAGGCCAGGCGCGCGGTGGCGGAGAAAGTCGAGTTTGCCAGCGGCTATCGCACGGAATGGGGCGGTCAGTTCGAGAACCAGCAGCGTGCCGCGGCACGCCTGGCGCTGGTGGTGCCGGTGGCTCTGGCGCTGATTTTCCTGCTGCTGTTCGCCACCTTCGGCTCGCTGCGCCAGGCCCTGCTCGTCATCAGCAACATTCCCTTTGCCATGATCGGCGGCGTGCTGGCGCTGTGGCTGGCGGGTGAGTACCTGTCGGTGCCGGCCTCGGTCGGTTTCATCGCCCTGCTCGGCATCGCGGTGCTCAACGGCATTGTCATGGTCACCTATTTCAACCAGTTGCACACGCAGGGCATGTCGGTCGAGGAGATCGTTGTCGAGGGGGCCAAGCGGCGCCTGCGCCCGGTGCTAATGACGGCGAGCATCGCCGCCTTCGGCCTGGTGCCGCTGCTCTTCGCCAGCGGGCCCGGCTCGGAAATCCAGAAACCGCTGGCCATCGTCGTCATCGGCGGGCTGGTCAGCGCGACACTGCTGACGCTCGTCATCCTGCCGATCCTGTACCGGCGCTTCGGCATCGCGCCGCAGGAGGAAGTGAAATGAAGCCACGCGACTGCGTGCTCACTCTGGTCTTTCCAGATGCGCTCGAAGAGGAGATCATCGGCCACCTGCTCGAACATCCGGAATGGGTCGCGGGGTTCACCTGCGCGCGGGTCGACGGCCACGGACAGGCGGTGCGGCTGCACGGATCCGCCGAGCAGGTGCGCGGGCGCTCGCGCCGCCTGCAGGTGCAGATCGCCCTGAACCGCGAAGACGCGCAGGCGCTGACGGTGCATCTGCGGCAGACCCTGCCGAACCCGGAAATTGCCTACTGGGTGCTGCCCCTGCTCGAATTCGGGAGATTCGCATGAAATTCTTGCCGTCCCCTCTCATGCTGCTGCCGGTGCTGGCCGTCGCTGCGCCGCCGAACGACTATCCGGACCTGCCGCCGGTCGCAGCGGTAAGGACCGCCCTCGCCGCCCATCCGGACGTTCTGGCGGCGCAGTCGGGCGTGCGATATGAAGTGTCCAGTCGCGCCCGCCTCGAGGCGGGCGAGCACGAGTTCATTGTCAATGTGGGTGCCGCGCGGCGCCGCAACGAGGCGTCACGCCACCTGAACGACTGGGACATCGCCGTCGAACGGCCGATTCGGCTGCCGGGCAAGGCGCGCCTCGACAGCGAACTCGGCAGCATCGGCGTCGAGCAGGCCGAATCGGCATACGGCGACGCCCTGCACGAGGTGGCGCGCAGCCTGCTGCGAACCTGGTTCAGCTGGCTCAAGGCGCGCGTGCAATCCGATGAATGGAACAGCCAGGTGACCCTACTGCAGCGGCAAACCGAGGTGGCGGCGAAGCGCGTGCGCGCCGGCGATGCGCCCCGGCTTGAGCAGACATTGGCAGCGGCCGCGGCCGCCCAGGCCGAGGCCTCGGCGGCGCAGGCTGCCATGCGCACGTCGGTCGCCGCCGCCGAACTGACCCAACACTATCCCGGCATCGCCTTGCCGGACAAGCCGCTGCTTTCGTCTCCGGCACCGATCGAGCAGACGTTCGACTACTGGCGCGAGCGTATCCTCGAGCACAACCACGAACTGGCCGCAGTGCGTGCCGAAGTGAGGCGGCGGCAGACCCTGGTGGCGCGCAGCCAGGCCGATGAGACGCCCGATCCCACGGTGGGCGTGCGTCATGCCTCCGAGTCGGGCGGCAGCGAGCGAATAACGGGGCTTTACCTTAGCTTTCCGCTGCCGGGGCGGGCACGCACCGCCTCGACCGATGGTGCCCGTGCACAAATGGACATGGCGGTGCAGAAGGAGGCGACGCTGCTGCGCCGGCTGAACGCCGAAGTCTCCGCGGTTCACGCCGGGGCCGCGGCCGCCTACACGAGCTGGCGCAAGACGCAGGAGGCTGCGCAGGCGATGGAGCGCAACGCCGAGCTGATCGCGCGCGCCTATGCGCTGGGCGAGGCCGGCCTGAACGACACGCTGAATGCGCGACGGCTTGCCGTCGAGGGGAAGCTGGCCGCCGCAACGGCCCGGTTGGAGGCTGCCGAGGCGCGCTACCGCCTGCTGCTTGACGCACACCTGCTCTGGCTGACGGACGAACATTCAGCGCACTGACTGAGTCATTGGCGTACGGAACATCCGGAGAACGGCTGCCAAGAGCCGGCAAACCGGGGCGGAAGATGTTGCGCGATTCATCGCCGATTTCCCCCGTGAAGGTTGTGGCGGCGCGTAAGCCGGATCCTCATGCTACTGGGCCTCGTGTAAAGACCTGCATGGGGCGTGTCAGCCATTTATCCGATTCTCAATAGGATGGCCCAGTGGTTGCCGGCGGCCATGCCGGCCGGCCAGCGCAGCATGCCGGCCGCTTCGGCGGGATGCCAGCGGGCAAGGCCGAGGCCACCGCCGATCGCCACGCCGGGCGCATCGTCGAGCGGCCACAGGCCGCAGGGGTTCTGCACTTCGCCGAGGGTCATGAGATCGGCAGCCTTGTGCGGCTGCCAGAGCAGGATGCGGTTGGCGAACTGGGCGGTGAGGACGAAGCCGCCGTTCGGTCCGGCGGCGACGTCGCCGGCGTAGCCCTTGGCCACCATGTAGGAGGGCACGGTGATTTCCTTGCCGTCCCAGACGCCGAGCAGCGGCGCTTCGTGGCGCCGGTGCGGATCGTCGTGCTCGGCCTGCAGGCCGATGCCGAGCAGGCGTGCGCCGCGCGTATCGCCGGTGCCGAGCGGCTTGTTCCAGGCGATGTGATGCGGCGAGAGGCGCTTGTCGCGCAGCGACCATTCGCCGAGCTTCTCGCCGTTTTGCGGATCGACGCGCACGAGAGAGGGATTCATCCGGTCGAGGTCGCGCTTGTCGCCGGTCGGCGTGCGCGGGATGCCGCCGTTGCCGATCATCAGCATGCCTTCGGCGTCGACCAGGATCTGGTGCGGATCGATGCCGTGGGTGCGGTGCTCGGCGACTTTTTTCAGGTTGCGCGCATCGCGCACGCTGAACCAGCCCGCGCCCGTCTTGCGCTCGGTCTCGCCGGTGTACAGCCACTGACCGTCGTTGCTGGCGATGATGTGGCCGTCGAAGGTGCGTGCGTCGCCTTCGTCCTCGGCCGCGATGCGCTGCATGAGCTGCCCCCTGGCGTCGACGCGCAGGATCCAGGTGCCCGGGCGCGTGGCGACGGCAAGGAAGCCGCCGCCCGCCTCGGGCACGATGGCGTGCGGCAGTGTCGGCGTGGTGAGGGCGAATTCGGTGACGACCCGGCCTGCCGCCCAGTCGATGCCGAGCGCGCCGACCTGGTAGTCGCGCCCGTTCATGCGCCAGCCGCCGCCGACGCGCATGATCGTTGATGGATTGCCGGCGAGGGCTAGAGAGGGCAGTGCGGCCGCGCCGAGCGCGGCGCCGAGCGTGGAGAGAAAGTGTCTGCGATTCATGATGGGCTCCTGTTTCTGGCGTATTCAGAATTTGTAGCTGGCGGACAACTGGATCGTGCGCGCCATGCCCGGCACGTAATGGCCGCGATAGAGCGCGTCGGCATACAGCTTGTTGGTGACGTTGCTGATGTTGAACTTGAAGAGCAGGTCGCGCGACAGGGCGTATTCGGCCATCAGGTCGGCAGTGAGATAACCGGGCGCCTTGATCGTCGGCGCCTGCTGCGGCGACATGCTGCCGCGCAGGTTGAGGCCGCCGCCGATGCGCCACTTGTCGTCGATCTGGTAGGTGGTCCACAGCGTGCCGGTGTGCTTCGGGGTGAGGCCCGGGCGCGCGCCGACCATTTCGCCGGCGAGCAGGGTGGTGCCGTCGGAGGCGCCCTTGTCGATGCGCGCCACCGGAATCCAGGCGTAGGAGGCGTAGATTTCCCAGCCATGGCCGATGCGCCCGGCCACATCGACTTCGATGCCGGCGGCGTGGCGCTTGCCGGAGAGCGCGTAGTTGGTCGGCGTCACCGATTCTTCGTCGCGGTTGCGCTCGTTGTATTTGGTCGAATGGAACAGGGCGAAGCGCGTGCTCAGGTTGCCGCTTTCCGAATCGAGCTTGGCGCCCAGCTCGATGTTGCGGCTGCCCTCGGGCGGCGTGTTGGAGCCGAGCGCGTCGAACTGGTAGGCGTCTCCCGAGGTGTTGAACGAGGTGCCGTAGGAGAAGTGGAAGGAGGCGAGCGGCGTCGGCTGGAACAGCACGCCGAAGCGCTTGCTCCACAGCGCGTCCTTGCGCCCGCGCACGGCGGTGAGCTGGCCCATCGTCGGCGCGGCAGTGGAATAGGTGCGGTATTCGCCCTCGAAACGGTCCCAGCGCAGGCCGCCGAGCACCTTCCAGTGTTCGGCGATCTGGATCATGTCCTGGGCGTAGAGGCCGAGGGCTTGCGAGTCGAACGTGCGGTTCTTGCGGACCAGGCGCAGCGATTCGGAGATGCGGCCGCCGTCGGCGGGATCGCCCAGCGTGGTATTCGGCTTGGTCAGCAGCGCGCCCATGCCGGCGGGCACCAGCGTGGTGTAACCGATGAAGTCGTCCCGGGTGGCGTCGACGCCGGCGAGCACGGCGTGCTTGAAACCGAGCCCTTCGAACTTGCCGCTGTAGTCGCTCTGGAAGGTCTTGGCGTCGAGATTCTGCACCTTGTTGTTCGCGCCGCGCGTGAGCACGGTGGCGTCCGAGAGTGTGTCGCGGGTGACCGCCAGGCCGAAGGGCTGCAGCGCCGCCGCGGCGAAACGGATGGCGCTGGCGCGCTGGTCGCGCTCGTAGTGCCCGGCGCGGAAGGTGGTGCGCAGCTCGTCGCCGTTCTGGAAGCGGTGGGTGTGGCCGAGCGTGCCGTAGGTGGCGCTGCCGGCGCTGTAGTCGCTGGCGGCGCCGTAGTAGTTCTTCGGATTGACCGGCACGAGGCCGACCGTCGCGTCGGTGGCGCTTTTGCGCAGCCAGGGCATGCCGTAGTGGATGCCGTTGTGGTTGTCGAGGTGATACAGGCCGACGAGGAATTCGTCCGTCATGCCGATGCCGAAGCGGTAGGCGCCGGCCACGCCCTTCTTGTCGAGGCCGGCGCCATAGGTGCCGTAGGTGCCCGAGCCGTTCCACATGGCGTTCAGGCGCAGCGCGGCGTTGTCGCCGGTCTTGAGGTTGAAGTCGCCGGTGGTGCGCGCGTAGCCGCCGCTGCCGAGCGTGAGCTCGGCTTCGTGGCGGTTCATCAGCGAGGGCTCCTTGCTCACCTGGTTGACCGCGCCGCCGGTGGAGCCGCGGCCGAACAGCATCGAGGCCGAGCCGCGCAGCACTTCGAGGCGGTCGTAGTTGAAGGTGTCGCGCTCGTAGAAAGCCGGATCGCGCATGCCGTCGACGAAGATGTCGCCGCTCGCCTGCAGGGAGAAGCCGCGCAGGCGGATGTCCTCCTCGCCGCCTTCGGCGGCGAGAAAGCTGATGCCGGCGGTGCTGTGCAGGGTTTCCTTCAGCGTGTCGAGATTGCGGTCGCTGATCAGGCGCTCGGTGACGACGGTGATGGATTGCGGAATGTCGCGCAGTTCCTGCTTGCCCTTGCCGATGCGCGTGGTGGTCGCCTGGTAGGTGTCCTTCGACGAGACTTCGGCGTCGGCCTCGACCTGGACGTCGGGCAGGGTTTTCGCGGTGCCGCCGTCCTCGGCCGCAAAGGCGGGGACGGCCAGCAGCAGGGCGGCGGACAGGGTGAGGCGGCGCGGCGGGGGTGAGGCATCAGGGTTTCGGCGCATGGCGTTTCGATTCTCCAGTCGGGCATGTGGGTCGATTCGAAAGCCGTCGTGGAGGCAAACGCCACGCGCAGGACAGCTTCCGCTCGGGTTGGCTGGCTGCCCTGTCGGGTGGCTGGCTGCGGGTGCTGCAAAAAGTCAGTCGTGGCGCTACGGCGCCGGGTGTTCAGTCGCGGTGCCTGCACCCCCCGGTGTTCGGCAAGGTCATGAGGTCCTGTCCTCGCTCAGTGCCGTGCGGACGGCTCGGTGACGAAGCCGATGCGGGTGACGCCCTCGCGTGCCGCGGCCGACATCACTTCGGCGACTTTTTCATAGGGCGTGGTGCGTTCGGCGCGCAAGTGCAGCTCGGGCTGGGGCGAGAGCGGGGCGACGGCCTTCAGGCGCGCCTCGAGCCCGGCGGCATTGACGGTTTCACCGTTCCAGAAGACCTGGCCGGCGGCGTCGATGGCGAGCTGCACGTTGTCCGGCTGCGTCAGGTTCGGCGTCGAGCTGGCCTTGGGCAGATCGACCTTGACGGCATGGGTGAGCAGCGGCGCGGTGACGATGAAGATGACCAGCAGCACGAGCATGACGTCGATGAGCGGGATCATGTTGATCTCGGCCAGATCGCCTTCCGCGTCCTGCTCGCCGAAAGATCCGAAAGTCATGGGGTCGTCCTCGTCCGTTCAGTGGGTGTGCGCGGCGACGCGCGCCAGGATGCGCTCCGAGGTGGCGGCGACGTCGCCGCTTTGCGGCGCGCTCTTCAGGCCGGTGGCGAGGAAGGTGTAGACGTCGTGAGCGAAGGAGGAGAGCTCGGCCAGCGTGTTGCGGTTGGCGCGGGCGAAGGCGTTGTAGGCGATGGCGGCCGGGATCGCCACGGCGAGGCCGATGGCGGTCATGATGAGCGCCTCGCCGACCGGGCCGGCGACCTTGTCGAGCGTGCCCTGGCCGCTCATGCCGATGGCCATCAGCGCGTGGTAGATGCCCCAGACGGTGCCGAAGAGGCCGACGAAGGGCGCCGAGGACGCTGTCGTGGCGAGGAAGGTCTGGCCGTATTCGAGGCGCGACTTGTCCTGGCCGATGGCGCGCTTCAAGGCGCGGGTGAGGAATTCTTCCGGCGTGCCGGCGTTGATCAGGCCGCGGCAATCCGTGCTGGCGAGGCGGTGCTGTTCGATGGCGGTGAAGCCGTGATGGACGAGATGCGAGAAGGCTTCATGGACGCCCTTCTCGCGCAGACGGTGGGCGACGCTGTCCAGATTCGGCGCGTTCCAGAAAGCGGCGAGGAACTCGCGCGAGCGC
Organism: Rhodocyclaceae bacterium; assembly: GCA_039807535.1. Classification (GTDB taxonomy): domain Bacteria; phylum Pseudomonadota; class Gammaproteobacteria; order Burkholderiales; family Rhodocyclaceae; genus Desulfobacillus. The sequence goes on along the minus strand of JBDHRL010000011.1, from coordinate 22,517 downwards.
CGTTGCGACAGAAAGTTGCGCGCGCCCTTGGTGACGATCAGATACCAGGTGCCGACCGACATGATCAGCAGGATGCCGAGCACGACGCGGGCGACGCCGTCGGTATCGGCGAGAAAGTGGGCGAAGCCCAGGTTGTATTCCATTACGACGACTCCTTCAGGGTAAAGACGACGGGGACCTGGACCGTGGCGGGGACGGCTTCGGCGCCGCGCCGGGCCGGTACGAACTTCCAGCGCTGCACGGTGCTGCGCGCGGCTTCGTCCAGGCGCGGCGAACCGCTCGAGCTGGCGATCTCGACGGCGGCCGCGCTGCCGTCGGCGCGCACCTGCACACGCAGCACGACGCGGCCCTGCTCGCCCATGCGCCGCGACAGCGGCGGGTAGGGCGGCTTCGGGTTGTCGAGGTAGGCGGCATCGAAGCGCGGCTGGCTGACCACGGCCGGCGCGGGCGGGGCCGGCTCGACCGGTGCGGGGACCGGTTCGGGCACGACGACGGGTGTATCCGCCGCCGCCGTCGCCGGCGCTGCCAGCACCGGCAGGGGCGGCGTCGGGGCGGGGCGCGGGCGGACCGGTTTCGGGCGCGGCGGGATGATGTCGGGCTCGGGCCGGGGCTGCGGTTTGATCTCCTCGACCACCGGCTGGATCAGGCTGACGGTGAGCACCTGCAGCGATTGGGGCAGGCTCAGCACATTCATGCGCACGAGCAGCCAGAGCGCCAGCGCGTGCAGCAGAATGATGACGGCGAGCCCGCTCAGCGACAGGCGCGGCCGGCGGTTTTGCAGGGGGCCGGTCGCCGGCGCAAAAGTCAGTCCTGGCAGGACGGCGTGATCGAGGCGGGAGGTCGTCATGGGCGAAGACAGGCGTATCGTGCCGCGGCCGTCTATTCCTCCATCTGCGTCTGCAGGTAGTTCGGCAGCCCGACCTGCTCGATGAGTCCGATCTGCGTTTCGAGATAATCGATGTGCTCTTCGGTGTCTTCGAGCAGGTGTTCGAAGATTTCACGCGTGACGAAGTCGCTCACCGATTCGCAATGGGCAATCCCTTCGAGCAGCAGCGTGCGGGCGAGGTGCTCGAGCTTGAGATCGCAGCCGAGCATCTCCGGCACGTTCTCGCCGATCAGCAGCTTGTGCAGGTCCTGCAGGTTGGGCAGGCCCTCGAGGAAGAGGATGCGCTCGATCAGCTTGTCGGCGTGGCGCATCTCCTCGATGGATTCTTCGTACTCCTTCTTGCCCAGCCGCACGAGCCCCCAGTTCTTGTACATGCGCGCGTGCAGGAAGTACTGATTGACGGCGGTGAGCTCGTTGGTCAGCGCCTTGTTGAGGAATTGCAGGGTTTTCTTGTCGCCTTTCATGTGTTTTCTCCTGTCGCTGTCACGCCCGTGGGCAATGGCCGCAGTCCTTGTCGCACAGCGGCCCCGCTGCCTGTGCCGCGCCCTTCAGCATGCCTTTCGCGTAGCGTGCGCAGCGGCCGCACTCCAGGCCGATGTCGAGGGTCGTCTGCAGGGCGCGCAGCGTGCGCGCGCCGCCGTCGACGGCCTGCTTCACCTGGGATTCGGTCACCGCATTGCAGACACAGACGTACATAGTTTAGCCCTCCGATGAAGTCACTTGATCAGGATCAGCTTGCCGTTGCGCGTTTGCTGCAGCCGGTAATGCTTGCCTTCGTGCGCGATGATGAGCTCGCGTGCGCCGCGCATCAGCTCGGCGCTATCGACGAGCCGCGCCGCGCCGCGCTCCTGGGTGCGCGCGGCGGAGCGGGCAGAGGCGTTTGCCGGCGGCAGCGGCTTGGGCGGCGCGCTCACCATACGTAGAACATCTCGATCCAGGTGCCGGCGATCGCCGAGAGCGGCAGCGCCATGAGCGGCAGCGCCATGAGCGCGCGCGTGCGGTTCGGCGCGCGGCCGAAGATGAGGCGTGCGGCGAGCCAGGCCGACCAGAGGATGCCGGCCGCCAGGATGACGGCGCGCGCGGCGGGCAGCCAGCCCAGCGGCACGCCTTCGGCGCGCAGGTGGTTGGCGCTCATCATCGACAGGCCGAGAAAGAGGCCGAGGCCGGCGATCGGAATCAGCGAGAGGGCGAGCGCGCGCCAGTCGATGCGGGCGATGCGCGCGGCCAAAGTCAGTCCCAGCAGCACGGCGCCGCCGAGCAGCAGCGCCGTGGCGCCGATGTAGAAGAGAATCAGCGCGCCGTCGAGCCAGGTGAAGGCATCGTTGGCCTGCGGATAATGGGTGAGCAGCCACCACGGCGCGTTCGCCTCGAGCGCCCAGAGCTGATCGTGCTCGATCAGCCAGGTCGCCGCCGCCTGGCGCAGGGCGACGTACCACGGGCTCAGGGTCCACTGGAAGGCGCCGATGGCCACGCCGAGCATGCCGAAGACGAGCAGCAGCGCCTCCGAGGTGTGCGGCGTCTTCGCTGCGAGCACTTCGGTGTTGGGCGAGCGCAGGGCCAGGTCGGCGGCGCCGCGGTGCCCGCTGCAGTGGCCGCAGGCGTGGCATTGCGCGGCGCTGTTCAGGTGCTTGACGTCGAGCAGCGGCGGGCAGTCGACGGCGTGGGTGCGTTGCGGATAGCGCTCCCAGGCCTCGCGGTTGATGCGGTAGTAGAACGGCGACAGGCGCGCGAGCAGGGCGAAGACGCCCGAGACCGGACACAGGTAGCGGCACCAGACGCGCTTGCCGCGCCCGTAGAGCCAGCCGACGAGGGCGGCGGCCACGGTCGAGCCGCCGAGGATCAGCAGTGTGGCCGTGGCGTATTCATAGACGCTGATGAGCTGGCCATACACGGTGGTGAGGACGAAGGCGAGGAAGGGCCAGCCGCCCCAGCGCAGCCATCTCGGGATGGCCCGTCCGCGGCTGTGGCGCGCGGCGAATTCGGTGAGGGCGCCTTCCGGACAGAGCACGCCGCACCAGAAGCGCCCCATGAACATCACCGAGAGGATGACGAAGGGCCACCAGACGCCCCAGAACAGATACTGGGCGAGCAGCACCAGACGCTCGTACCACTGCGCCACGTACGGCGCCTTGTCCAGCGTGGGCGCCATCTGCCCCGCGGCATCTGGCGCGCCGGCCGGATCGACATAGCTCGAGGCGCCGAAATCGGCGGCGAGCAGGCGCGCCTCCGGGTTGGGCAGCGGCAGGAAGGCCGGCAGCACGACGAGCAGCGCATAGAAGAGCACGATGAACCACTGCAGGGCGAGGATCAGGCGCCGGTGCACGTTCATCCAGTCGCCCAGGCGCGCGAGCCGGCTCGCCGGGCGCAGGCGGCGCATCGGATACGTGGCGATCGGAATGTTCGAATGCGTCATGGCCGTGCGCCCGCAGCGGCGGCGCGGTCGATGCGCGCCATGCGCCACAGGGCGTAGCTCCAGAAAAGGACGATGGCGATCACCACGGTGGCGGCGGGGCGCGCCCGATAGCCGACGAAATCGACGAGGAAACGTCCGACGCCCTGGTTGTCGGGCAGGACCGCCGCCGTGTCCCAGAGCGGGTCGGCGAGGGCGGGCAGCCAGTCCAGGCCGATCATCTTGTCCACGCCGGCGACGAGCAGCGACGTGCCGATGAGCAGCAGCAGGTATTCGCTGACGCGAAACAGCACGCGCATGTTGAGGTGCTTCGCGCTGCGCGCGACGATCCAGGCGGTGGCGGCGGCCAGCGCCAGTCCGCCCGCCGCGCCGCTGATGAGGCGCGTGGTGGCGCCGGGCGTGTCATCCATGGCGAGGCCGTAGAGGAAGACGACGGTCTCGCCGCCTTCGCGCGCCACGGCGAGCGCGGCGACGGCGGCAATGCTCGCCAGCGCGCCCAGGCCGGCGCGTGCGGCGGCCTGGGCGGCCTGGCGCTCGAGTTCGCGCTTGAGGGTGCGCCCGTGTTCGTGCATCCACAGCACCATGTGCAGGATCAGCGCGGCGGCCGCCAGCACCATGGCGAGCTGGAATCGTTCGAGCGCCGCGCCGGCGAATTCATCCTGTGCGGCGAAGGCCGCATAGGCCAATGCCCCGGCGAGCGCCAGACCGGTTGCCACGCCGGCCCACAGGCCGCGCCGCAGGGGGGCCGGGTCGCCCTGACGGGCAATCCAGGAGAGCAGCACGCCGACCACCAGCATGGCTTCGAGGCTTTCGCGCCAGACGACGATGAGAGCATTCCACATGAGGATTGTTCCTTATCGGGCGATGACTTTCATCCTGCCGGTGTCCATGTGGAATTCGTCGATGAATTCATATTCGCCGGGTTTGAGTCTGGGCAGGACGACGAAGGAGCTGGCGCCGGGGGCGAGCACCTTCTCGACGCGCATGCCGAGGTTTTCGAATTCGATCGGCGCCTTGCCCTGGTTGCGGATGACGAGCTTGATGCGCTGGCCGGCGGGCACTTCCAGCCGTTCCGGGGAGAGGCGGCCGTCGCGGGCCACGATCTCGAAGGTGGGCAGCTCGTCGGCGGCGATGACGCTGCCGCCGACGAGCAGTCCCGAGCATGCGAGGAAACAGAGGGCAAGCCGGCGTGTCATGCTCAGAAGCCGATCTTGGCGCGAATGCCGGCGACCTTGATCGAGGCGGCGCTGTTGCCGGCGGGCCGCTGGATGATCTGGAAATCCGGCGTCAGCTCGAGGTGCTTGTTGATGTGGAAGCGATAGTACAGCTCGGCAATGCGTTCGAAACCGGACGAGCGTGCGTCGGCCACGCCGTCCCCGTCGAGATCGAGCAGGGTCGAATCGCGGCGGTAGTCGCCACTGGTGCGCAGCAGTCCGACCGCCGCGCCGAATGCATCCGAGCCGCGACCCCAGCCGTTGCCGGCGATTTCCGTGCCCAGAGTGAAGGCGCGATCGAAGCGCACCTTGCCGGCGCCCTGGTGGCCGTAGCGGGCAAACAGCGTGACGTCGTCGCTGACTTTCTGATCCAGCGAAAGGCCGAAGCCGCTGTGGCGGCGCTCGATGCCGTCATAGCCGGGCGCGCGGCCGTTGGTCCAGGCATAGATGCGGTAGTTGCCGGGCAGGTAGTTGAAGCGCCAGGTGGTGTCCGCCTGGGCGATGAGGTAGGGCTTGCCGAGCGAGCCGGAGAAATTCGCGCCCGGGCCGGAGCCGAAAGCGCCGATCGACAGGCCCCAGGCACGGTCCTTGTTGTGCTCGTTGACATACTGCAGGATGGCGCCGGGGGCAAAGCCGTATTTGTCGGCGCCGGTGCCGCCCCCGGAATCGAGCAGCGGGTTATGCACGAAGGCATTGTTGAGGAAGCGGGTCGACTCGTCGTCGGCAATCGCATTCTGGTCGAAGAAGACGAAGGAGTCGATCTTGCCGGCGGTGATGTGCAGGTGTTCGCGCGAATTGGCCTTGACGCCCTCGCGCGGCAGCGGCACGGTGAGCTGGTACCAGGCCTGGGCGAGGATGGCAAAGGAGTCGTCCGGCCCGGCATTGGTCTCGAAGGCCGTGGTATTCGGCGTGCTGGTGAAGGTCGGGCGCAGGCCGACGCCGTTGCCCTGGCCAAAACGCACATGGGCGAAGATCTTGCCGTCGATGTCGCCGATCCGGCCGCCGGGCAGGGTGACGGAAACGTCGCCGCGGTAATTGGCGCGCGACTGGCGCGAAGCGGCGCCGGCCACGCCATCCCGGCCGGCACGCTGCGCCACGCCGGTCAGGCTGGCGCCGACGCTGATGCCTTCGAGCGCCTCGATCTGGCGCGCCTGCTTTTGCATGGCCAGCGTCTGGAATTCCACCGCTTTCAGGCGCGTGGTGATTTCAGGGTCTTGTTCGGAAATGCGCTCGCTGCTCAGCGATTGCTCGAGCTCCTTGTTCTGCTTTTCGAGCGCTTCGACACGATTGGCCAGGCGACGCACCTCGGCGAGCAGCGCCTTGAGGTCTTCCTTGTCGCCGCCCACCGGCGGCGGCGCGGCAGAGGCGGGCCCGCCGATCAGGGCGAGGGCGAGGAGGAACGCGGGGGCGAGCGGCTTGAGTCTTGCCTGCTCCATCAGTAGCCGCCTTTCTTGCCGACGCCGGCGAAGGTGAATTCCCACTCCGCCTCGACCGGCTTGAACCAGGGGCGCACGCCGGTGGCGCGGTCGGTGTGGCGGCCGAAGTGGTTGCCCATCGGGTTTTCCTTGGCATTGGGCGGATAGACGGTGAATTTCAGCTTGTACTTGCCCGGGCCCTTGAGCTTGACGTTGTCGCCGTAGTGCGGGCCGTCGGAGGCCACCATCGGCATCATGTCGCCCTTGATGACCTCATTCGTGCCCTGCTTGGTCAGCTCATATTTGACGAGCAGGTGCGGCACCCAGAACCCTTCCGGGAAGCCGTTCGGATTGTTGCCCAGGGCGTGGATGTCGGCCTCGAGGTGGATGTCGGTTTCCGACGCCTTGCGCATGTGGCCCTCCGGCTCCATGTCGATCGGCTGCAGATAGACGGCGGCGATCTCCATGCCGGCGAGATTTTGCGGCGAGCCGATCGGATATTCGAGGGCATGGGCGGCAGCGGACAGCAACAGTCCGGCGCCGAGGGCGAGGCGGGCCAAAAAACTAGGCAGGCGATTCATTGGATTCCCCTTGGCATATAATGTAAATAACAACGATTCGCATTATGTTTTAAAAAAAGGAACAGTGTCAAGAGAATGAAGCGGCAGATATCTTGATGTTGCGTTGCAGCAACCGGGGCTGGGCGGTTGTATAATCACACCTTTCCCGCAGAACAAAGAGAGGCCCGCTTGAACCTCGATCGTGTCACTTCCGGCCGCGACATTCCCAACGATTTCAATGTCATCATCGAGATTCCCATGAACGCCGATCCGATCAAGTACGAGGTCGACAAGGCGACGGGAGCCATGTTCGTCGATCGCTTCATGTCGACGGCCATGCACTATCCCTGCAACTACGGCTACATCCCGCACACCATCGCCGGCGACGGCGATCCGGTCGACGTGCTGGTGCTCTCGCCGGTGCCGCTGATCCCGGGCGTCGTCGTGCGTTGCCGGCCGGTGGGCATGCTGCAAATGGAGGACGAGGCGGGCGGTGACGCCAAGCTGCTCGCCGTGCCGATCGACAAGTTGTGCAGCCTGTACCGGAGCGTTCAGTCACCGCGCGATCTGCCCGAGATGGTGCTTTCCCAGCTCTCGCATTTCTTCGAGCACTACAAGGACCTGGAAGCCGGCAAGTGGGTCAAGGTGATGGGCTGGGTCGGTGCCGAGGAAGCGAAGAAGGAAATCAACGACGGCATCGCCCGCTACGAGGCGGCCGCCACCAAGCCGATGTTCTGAGCCGAGGCAGGACCTGCGGCATAATTCGGGCATGAGCGCCCCGCACGGCCGCCCGAAGGGGCGCCAGCCAAAAACCGGAGCCGCGCGGCGGCGAACCAAAGTCACCCCCTGCCATGGGGAGGGGGGAGGGGGGAGGGCAGTCCCATGACCACCCTGCGCATCGCCATTGCCCAGATCAACACCCTGGTGGGCGACCTGGCTGGCAATGCCGGCCGCATCGCCGACTTTGCGGCGCGGGCGCGTGCCGCCGGCGCCCGTCTGATGGTGACGCCGGAACTGGCACTGTGCGGCTATCCGCCCGAGGATCTCCTGCTGCGGCCGGACTTCTACCGTGCCTGCGCGCGCCGCCTGGCGGAGCTTGCAACCCGGACCGCGGGCCTCGACGTCATCGTCGGCCATCCCGAGGAATACCGCGGCAGCTACTACAACGCCGCCTCCCTGCTGCGCGACGGCAGGATCGTCGCCACCTACCGCAAGCACCGCCTGCCCAATTACGAGGTGTTCGACGAGCAGCGCTATTTCGCCCCGGGCTTTCAGCCCTGCGTTGTCGAAGTGGGCGGCGTGCAGTGCGGCATCAACATCTGCGCCGACGTCTGGGAGCCCGGCGCCGCCGATGCGGCCCGCCAGGCCGGCGCCGAGCTGCTGCTGGTGCTGAATGCCTCGCCCTACCACATGAACAAGCAGGCGACGCGCCACGAAGTGCTGCGCGACCGCACCCGGGCGACCGGCCTGCCCATTCTCTACGCCAACATGGTCGGCGGCCAGGACGAACTGGTGTTCGACGGCGCTTCCTTCGCCATGGACGGGGAGGGGCGGCTTACCCACCAGCTGCCGCAATTCGTCGAGGCGCTGGATTGCGTGGATTTTGCCGATGGCGCGATGCGTCCCGGCCCCGTCGCGCCTGCGCGCCCGCCCGAGGCCGAGGTATACGACGCCCTGGTTCTCGGCGTGCGCGACTACGTGGGCAAGAACGGCTTTCCGGGCGCCATCATCGGCCTCTCCGGCGGCATCGACTCGGCCCTGACGCTGGCGATCGCCGTCGACGCCCTCGGCGCCGGCAAGGTGCGCGCCGTCATGATGCCCTCGCCCTACACCTCGCAGATGAGCCTGGACGACTCGCGCGAGATGGCGCGGATGCTCGGCGTGCGCTACGACGAGTTTCCCATCGAGCCGGCCATGCGCGTTTTCGCTGCCCTGCTGGAGCGGGAGTTCGCCGCGAGTGTCGAAAAGACGGCCGCCGACACGACGGAAGAAAACCTGCAGGCGCGCATCCGCGGCATGGTCCTGATGGCGCTGTCGAACAAATATGGCGCGATCGTGCTGACCACCGGCAACAAGAGCGAGATGGCGGTCGGCTATGCCACGCTGTACGGCGACATGGCGGGCGGTTTTGCCGTGCTCAAGGACCTCTACAAGACCCTGGTCTATCGCGTCGCACGCTACCGCAACGGCCTCTCGCCGGCGATCCCGGAGCGCATTATCACGCGGGCGCCCTCGGCGGAACTCAAGCCGAACCAGACCGACCAGGACACTCTGCCGCCCTACGAGGTGCTCGACGCCATCATCGAGGCCTACATGGAGCGTGACCTCAGCCCGCGCGAGATCGTCGCGCTGGGCTACGCGGAGAACGACGTGCGCCGCACGGTGGCGATGCTCAGGCGCAGCGAGTACAAGCGCCGCCAGGCGCCGGTGGGCATCCGCGTGACGAAGCGGGGCTTCGGCAAGGACTGGCGCTATCCGATCACATCGAAACACGCCGAGGAGTGGTGAGGCGCCGCTGCCGGGCGCCGTCTTGCGCGGACTGACTTTTGCAGAGGGAGCATAACGCAATGAAAAAAATCGAAGCCATCATCAAGCCCTTCAAGCTGGACGAGGTGCGCGAGGCGCTGTCGGAAGTCGGCGTCACCGGCCTGACCGTGACGGAAGTGAAGGGCTTCGGCCGGCAGAAGGGCCACACCGAACTCTACCGCGGTGCCGAGTACGTGGTGGATTTCCTGCCGAAGATCAAGATCGAGGTGGTGGTGGCCGACGGCACGGTCGAGCAGGCACTTGAAGCCATCGTCAAGGCGGCGCGTACCGGCAAGATCGGCGACGGCAAGATCTTCGTCACGCCGGTCGAGCAGATCGTGCGCATCCGCACCGGCGAGACCAACGAATCGGCTATTTAGCCGGCCCCAGCAGCCCTTGCGCTCGCGCCTGATCTGCGTTGAGCAGCATGGCGAATTCCCCGCGATAGGGCTGGCTGAACAGGGCTTCGCCGGACAGGTCGGATGATTTCGGGCTGAGATAACCGACCAGAACACCCTCCGGGTGCCGGTCGAACCAGGCTTGCACGTCGGCCGGCGTATGTACCTGATCGAGCGGCCGTGCCAGCCTGCCGGGAAACTGGTATTGCGCGTGGTAGTCGCCGTGATTCGCCACGGCCACTCCGCGATCCTGCAGTTTCCGGATCTCGCCGGCGATCGGGCGTACGTCATAGCGCAGCCAGGCGTTCCCGGCAACGTAGAACTGGACCATGGCGATGGCGGTCGCGCTCAGCAGGGCGAGGGCGTGCAGCCGCCGTCCGGGCCTTCGGCCGATCCAGCCCGAGAGAACCGCGGCCAGGGCGAGCGCCAGGCCCGGCCACGCGGGAAAGTTCTGCCAGGTGGCGAGATCCTTCGGTTTGGCGGCGAGGCAGAAATACAGCATGGCCGCGGCAACCGCGCCGGCCAGCAGGGCAGGCAGCCAGGTTGCGCCATCCTTCGAGCGCGCCATGAGATGGCCGGCGAACAGGGCGAAGGCGGGAAAAAGCGGTATCAGGTAATGCACCTGCTTGCCGCTGATGAACGAGAAGGAGACGAACGCCGGCAGCATCCAGGCCAGGCAGAAGCGCAGGCCGCCGTCCAGTCCTTCACGCTGCAGCGCGGCCAGCCGGCGCCAGAACGCCGGCCACACCAGCCACGGATACAGCAGCGCAGGCAGCAGCGGCAGGTACCACCAGAAGGGCCGCTTGTGAGCGAAGGAATCCACCATGCGGTCGGCGGTCTGGCCCCAGAAGATCATGCGCCGGTATTCCTCGCCACCCTGGAGGGATGCGGGAATCGCCCAGGCCAGCGCGATGGCTGCGCCGCCCAGCACGGCCAGCAGCACGCCGCCGGCCCAGTGCTTCCAGGGCAGGCCCGGTCGCCACCAGGGGGCCAGCGCCGCCACCGGCAGCAGGTGCAGCAGGACCACCGGCCCCTTGGCCAGCACGCCGCAGCCGATCGCCACGGCCAGCCAGGCAAAGCCACGTGTCCTCGCGCCGTCCGCCGCGATGAGCAGGCCGCGCATGCCGAGCAGGGCGAAGAAGGCCAGCATCACGTCGAACATGACCGAAGTGGAGAACAGCATCCACAGAAGGGAGGAAGCCAGGATCCAGACGCTGTTGCGGTGGCTGCCGTCGTCTCCCGGCCACAGCCGCCGGCCGAGCGACACGGTGAGCAGCAGACAGCCGAAAGAGAACAGCGGCGAGACGAGCCGCGGCCACCATTCGTTGACGCCGGTCACCGCCCAGCCCAGGTTGATCAGCCAGAACAGCAGCGGAGGCTTGTGGCTGTAGGGCGCGCCGTTCTTGAACAGCACCAGGTAGTCGCCACGCTGCCACATGTCCCAGGCCACGCTGACGTAGCGCGTCTCGTCGATGGGCGTGACAGGCCGGGCGGCGAGCGCCACGGCGGCGAGGACGATCAGGAGCAGGACGGGGCCGGCGGGAAAAGTCAGTCCCGGCGGCACGGCGCGATTTGAATTCAGCATTTTGTCTTTGTTCGGTTTCCCTTGAGCAGCACCGCCAGCGCTCCGCCGCCGCCTTCGGCCGCGCGCGCCTGGCAGTAGGCGAGCACCTCGGTGCGCTGCATCAGCCAGCCTCGGGCCAGCCCCTTCAGAACAGGCTCCCGCCCCGGCGAACCGAGGCCCTTGCCGTGCACGATGCGCACGCAGCGCAGGCCGCGCCGCAAGGCGTCGGCGAGGAAGTCCGCCAGCAGAACGCGCGCTTCGTCACGGGTGGCGCCGTGCAGGTCGAGATGGTCCTGCACCACCCAGCGGCCGCGGCGCAGGTCGCGCAGCACCGTGCGCGCCAGGCCGGCGCGCAGAAAGGCCGGCTCGTCGCCGCCCTCGAGGCGCAGATCGAGAGGTTCTGGGTCGAGCGATTCGGCGAGCGCGGCGGCCTCGTCGCGCCGGCGCTGGCGCGGCAGGGCCGGCGGGGGCGGCGGCTCGTGATGGACCTTGCCGGATACGATCGGCTTTGCTCCGGAAACGGCCTCGCGAAACAACACGCGCTCTTCTTCGCTGGGCGCGACGGGCGCGCGCCGCCGTTTCATGCCAGGCCGAGGTTGTCGAGGTATTTCTCGGCGTCGAGCGCCGCCATGCAGCCTGTGCCGGCGCTGGTGACGGCCTGCTTGTAGATCTGGTCCTGCACGTCGCCGGCGGCGAACACCCCGGGGAGGCTGGTCTGCGTGGCGTTGCCGGCACGGCCGCACTGGGTGATCAGATAGCCGTTGTCCATTTCGAGCTGGCCGGCGAAGAGTCCGGTGTTGGGCTGGTGGCCGATGGCGATGAAGACGCCCGAGAGGGCGACGTCCCTGGTGGCGCCGGTCCTGACGTTTTTCACACGCATGCCGGTGACGCCGCTGGCGTCGCCGAGCACCTCGTCGAGCGTGCTGTCGAGCTCGAGCGCGATGCTGCCTGCGCGCACCTTTTCCATGAGCTTGTCGATCATGATCTTTTCGGCGCGGAATTTGTCGCGGCGATGCACCAGCGTCACCTTCTTCGCGATGTTGGCGAGGTAGAGGGCCTCTTCGACGGCGGTGTTGCCGCCGCCGATGACGGCGACGTCCTGGCCCTTGTAGAAGAAGCCGTCGCAGGTGGCGCAGGCGGAGACGCCGCGGCCGGAGAAGGCTTCCTCGGAGGGCAGGCCGAGGTACTTGGCGGTGGCGCCGGTGGCGATGATCAGCGCGTCGCAGGTGTAGCTGCCGCTGTCGCCGGCGAGCAGGAAGGGCCTCTGTGTCAGCGTCGCCGTGTGGATGTGGTCGAAGACGATCTCGGTGTTGAAGCGCTCGGCGTGCTTCTGGAAGCGCGCCATCAGGTCGGGGCCCTGCACGCCGTCGGCGTCGGCCGGCCAGTTGTCGACGTCGGTGGTGGTCATCAGCTGGCCGCCCTGGGCGAGGCCGGTGATGAGCAGCGGCTTCAGGTTGGCGCGGGCGGCATACACGGCGGCGGTGTAGCCGGCCGGACCGGAACCGAGGATGATCAGGCGGGAATGGCGGGGGGTGCTGGGCATGGCGGCATGACTCGGGAGTGATGTCGGGACGGGCGAATTATACTTGAGGTGCCCGTCGCCTTATAATCCCCTTCGGGCTCGTACAGGAAAAATAGCCGCGACGGGCGTTGTCCCGCGCCGGAGGGAACCCGCATGACACAAGGAAGCGTCACCGTCGATGCGCTGCGCACGATGCCGATTTTCGAATCGCTGTCCGTCGAGCGCCTCGTGCCGATTGCCCGCGTCGCCATATTCCGCAAGATGCCGCGCGGCTCCGCCATCCTGCGCGCCGGCGACCGCACCGATTTCGTCTACTTCATCCTTTCGGGGGCCTTGAAGGTGCTGGTCTCCGACGAGGAGGGGCGAGAAGTCATCCTCTCCAACCTCGGGCCCGGCGAGTTCTTCGGCGAGATGGGCGTGCTCGACGACAACCCCCGCTCGGCGACGGTCGCGGCCACAACGCCCTGTGAACTCATCGTCATCGCCAAGGCCGACTTCAAGCGCTGCCTGGCGGAGAACTTCGACGTCTCGCTCTACATCATGCGCAGCCTGGTCAAGCGCCTGCGCACGGCCGACCGCAAGATCGAGAGCCTGGCGCTGATGGACGTATATGGGCGCGTGGCCCGCCTGCTGCTGGAAATGGCCGAGGAGGACGCCCAGGGCCGGCAGGTCGTCCAGCGCAAGATCTCCAAGCAGGACATCGCCAAGATGATCGGCGCCTCGCGCGAGATGGTCAGCCGCGTCATGAAGGACCTGCAGTTGCAGGGCCTGATCGTGGAAGGCGGCGGCCGCATCCTGCTGCGCGAGAAGCTGAACGCGATCTGAGCCGGGGCGCGCGGCGCAGGCGTATAATTCCCGCATCGTCCGGCTCGCGCCCGTCAACAGAAGCGTGCAAGAAAATACCGTCTCCCAACCCCTGCCGGAAAAGATCGTGGCCCTCCTGCAGGAGGCGCGCTGGCTGGTGCTCGGCGGCATCGCCCTCTACCTCGGATTGATCCTGTTCGGCTACAGCAAGGCCGATCCCGGCTGGTCGCATGCCGCCCAGGTCGAGCGCATCGCCAATCCCGGCGGGCGCGTCGGCGCCTGGCTGGCGGACCTCCTGCTCTACCTCTTCGGCGTTTCCGCCTGGTGGTGGGTGCCGTTCCTGCTGTTCCTGGTGATCTGGGGCTATCGCCGCCTCGAGGGGATCTTCCATGCCGACCGGCGGCCGTTCCTCATCGCCCTGTCCGGCTTCGTCGTGCTGCTGGCGGCCTCGAGCGGGCTGGAGGCGCTGCGCTTCCACAGCATGCAGAGGCCGCTGCCGCTGGCGCCGGGCGGCATGCTCGGCGCGGAGGTCGGCCGGCTGTTCTCGCAGTTCTTCGGCTTCACCGGCGGCACCCTGCTGCTGATGGCGCTGTTCGCCGCCGGACTGTCGATCTTCAGCGGCCTGTCCTGGCTGAAGTTCAGCGAGCGCTTCGGCGCGCTGCTGGAAGGCCTCTGGTTCGGCGGCACCGGCCTCTACCAGCGCTGGCAGGACCGCCGCATCGGCCGCGAGGTGGCGCAGCAGCGCGAAGCCGTGGTGGAGGTCGAGCGCAAGCGCATCGAGGAATTCCACGTCGAGCCGATCCGCATCGAGCCGGCCGAGGTGGTCATCCCGAAATCGACGCGGCGCGAGAAGGAGCGCCAGGCGCCGCTGTTCCTCGACATGCCGGGCGGCGCGCTGCCGCCGCTGCATCTGCTGGAGGAGCCCTCGCACGACGTCGAGCCGCCCTCGGCCGAGACGCTCGAATTCACCTCCCGGCTCATCGAAAGAAAACTGGCCGACTTCGGCGTGCAGGTGAAGGTGCTGGCCGCCTATCCCGGCCCGGTCATCACCCGCTACGAGATCGAGCCCGCCGTCGGCGTGAAGGGCGCGCAGATCGTGAACCTGGTGAAGGACATCGCCCGCGCCCTCTCCGTGGTGAGCGTGCGCGTGGTCGAGACGATTCCCGGCAAGTCCTGCATGGGCCTGGAACTGCCCAACCCGAAGCGGCAGACGGTGCGCCTCTCCGAGATCCTCGGCTCGAAGGCCTACCACGACATGCACTCGCCGCTGACGCTGACGCTGGGCAAGGACATCAGCGGCCTGCCGATGGTCGTCGATCTCGCCAAGATGCCGCACCTGCTGGTGGCCGGCACGACCGGCTCCGGCAAGTCGGTCGGCATCAACGCCATGATCCTGTCGCTGGTCTACAAGTCGGAGCCGTCCGACGTGCGCCTGATCCTGGTCGACCCGAAGATGCTGGAGCTGTCGGTCTATGAGGGCATTCCGCACCTGCTGGCGCCGGTGGTCACCGACATGAAGCAGGCCGCCAACGCGCTGCAATGGTGCGTCGCCGAGATGGACCGCCGCTACCGCCTCATGTCGGCGCTCGGCGTGCGCAACCTCTCCGGCTACAACGGCAAGATCAGGGACGCCGCCAAGGCCGGCGCGCCCGGGCCAGGGCACATTCCCAACCCCTTCTCGATCACGCCGGAAAGCCCGGAGCCGCTGACGACGCTGCCCTACGTGGTGGTGATCATCGACGAACTGGCCGACCTGATGATGGTGGCCGGCAAGAAGGTCGAGGAGTTGATCGCGCGCCTGGCGCAGAAGGCGCGCGCCGCCGGCATCCACCTGGTGCTGGCCACGCAAAGGCCGTCGGTCGACGTCATCACCGGCCTGATCAAGGCCAACATCCCGACGCGCATCTCCTTCCAGGTCTCGAGCAAGGTCGATTCGCGCACCATCCTCGACCAGATGGGCGCCGAGGCGCTGCTCGGCCAGGGCGACATGCTCTACCTCGCGCCGGGCAGCGGCGTGCCGGTGCGGGTGCACGGCGCCTTCGTCGCCGACAGCGAAGTGCATGCGGTGGTCGATTACCTGAAGAAAACCGGCGAGCCCGAATACATCGAAGGCATCCTCGATGCGCCAGCTGCCGAGGACGGCGCGGACGGCGCAGGGGCGGGGACGGGAGACGCCGAGGCCGATCCGCTCTACGACCAGGCGGTCGAGGTGGTGCTGAAGACGCGCCGCCCCTCCATCTCGCTGGTGCAGCGCCACCTGCGCATCGGCTACAACCGCGCCGCGCGGCTCATCGAGCAGATGGAACGTGCCGGGCTGGTCACTCCGATGGGCGCCAACGGCAATCGCGAAGTCGTCGTGCCGGCGCGGACAGAGTAAGACAGAAACAATTTTCACCACCAAGAACACCAAGGACACCAGGGTGCACCAAGGAATTCCTTTCGATCAACACCAATTGCAAGCCGAAGGAGGGGACGCTAATTCATTCAGGCATTTCTTGGTGCTTCTTGGTGTTCTTGGTGCCTTGGTGGTTGGCTTTTCCGGATCGGCGCAGGCCGCCGCACTCGACAAGCTGAAGGCCTTCGTGGAGGGGACGAAGAGCGGCCGCGCCGATTTCGTCCAGACCGTGGCGCCGAAGAGCGGGCGCAAGCCGCAGAACGCCGCCGGCAGCATGATGTTCTCCCGCCCCGGCAAGTTTCGCTGGACGTACGATAAGCCCTATTACCAGCTGATCGTCGGTGACGGCGAGAAACTGTGGGTCTACGACCGCGACCTGAACCAGGTCAGCGTCAAGAAGCTGGCCGCCGCGCTGGGCAGCAGCCCGGCCGCGCTGCTCGCCGGCGACAACGCGCTGGAGAAGAACTTCGACCTGAAGGAAGGCGGCACGGCGGACGGCATCGAGTGGGTCGACGCCCAGCCGAAAAGCCAGGACGCCGGCTTCCAGTTCCTGCGTATCGGCTTCGTCGGCGATACGCTGCGGGCGATGGAGCTGACCGACAGCTTCGGCCAGGTGACGACCATCGCCTTCGAGAGGTTCGAGCGCAACCCCCCGCTGCCCGCCGGCCAGTTCCGCTTCACGCCGCCGAAGGGCGCCGACATCCTCGGCGAGTAGAACGCGAATGGGCGCTGCGTACGGCCGCCCGGAGGGGCGCCAGCCACAGACCGGAGCCGCGCAGCGGCGAACCGGCGTCACCCCCTTCCGCGGGAAGGGGGACGGGGGGAAGCTCCCGTGACCGACCTTTTCGAAAAGAAGCCGCATGCGCCACTCGCCGAGTTGATGCGGCCGCGCACGCTCGACGAGGTGGTCGGCCAGGCCGACCTGCTCGGCCCGGGCAAGCCGCTGCGCCTGGCCTTCGAGTCGAAGACGCCGCATTCCATGATCCTGTGGGGTCCGCCCGGCGTCGGCAAGACGACGCTGGCGCGCCTCATGGCGGAGGCCTTCGACGCCGAGTTCATCGCCCTCTCGGCGGTATTCTCCGGCGTCAAGGACATCCGCGAGGCGGTGAGCCGCGCCGAGCTGACGCTGGCGCAGAGCGGCCGCCACACCCTCCTTTTCGTCGACGAGGTGCACCGCTTCAACAAGGCGCAGCAGGACGCGTTCCTGCCCTACGTCGAGCAGGGTCTCATCACTTTCATCGGCGCCACCACCGAGAACCCGTCCTTCGAGGTGAACGGCGCACTGCTGTCGCGCGCCGCGGTGTATGTGCTGAAGAGCCTCAGCGAAGAGGAGCTGGGACAGCTCTTCGACCGGGCGCGCGCGCAGGCTTTCCCCGAGCTGGCATTCGACGATGGCGCGAAAAGCCGTCTCGCCGGCCTCGCCGACGGCGATGCGCGGCGCCTCCTGAATGCGCTGGAGATCGTGCATACGGCGGCAACCACGTCGGAGCGCCGTGTCGTGGACGCTGACTTTCTGCAGGGCGCGCTGGCGAAGAACCTGCGCCGTTTCGACAAGGGTGGCGACGCCTTCTACGACCAGATCTCGGCCCTGCACAAGTCGGTGCGCGGCTCCAATCCCGACGCTTCGCTCTACTGGTTGTTGCGCATGCTCGACGGCGGCGCCGACCCGCTCTACATGGGCCGTCGCATCATCCGCATGGCGACGGAGGACATCGGCCTGGCCGATCCGCGCGCGCTCACGATCGCGCTCAACGCCGTCGAAACCTACGAACGGCTCGGCTCGCCGGAAGGGGAACTCGCACTGGCCGAGGCGGTCGTCTTCATGGCCTGCGCCGCCAAGTCGAACGCCGTGTACGTCGCGTATAATTCGGCGCGGAAATTCGTCGGCGACGACGGTTCGCGCGAGGTGCCGGTGCACCTGCGCAATGCGCCGACGAAACTGATGAAGGCGCTGGGCTACGGCCACGAATACCGCTATGCCCATGACGAGCCGGAAGCCTATGCCGCGGGCGAGAATTACTTCCCCGAGGGCATGCCGAAGGTGAGCTGGTACCGGCCGACGGATCGCGGCCTGGAGGCGCAGATTGCCGAGAAGCTCGCCCACCTGCGCGAACTCGATCGAAAAGCCGGGAAAAAATAAAAGTCAGTCCCTGTGGTACGGCGTCAGTGCAGCAGTTCGGTCTGCGCCGGGTCGGCCCCGGGATGATCGCGATTGAAGCGGCGGTAGAGTTCTTCGAGGCGGATGGCTTTCTCGAAGTGGCCGCTCGTTCGGGCCTGCTCGATGTTCTCCAGCAGGTAGAGCTTGATCAGGCAGACGCCGGAGGTGGTCTGCAGCAGAGTGGCGCCGATCTCGGCGGCGACGATTTCCGGCACGTGCTCGTGCTCGGCGATGGCCTCGATCTCGTCTTTCGAGAGATCGCTGAAATCGATGCATTCCCGCAGTGAGAGCATGGCGCCTTCGCCGGATGGAATGCTTTTTTATAGACGCGGCGCGTGGATTTTCAAGAAGAATTTGCATAGCATCGGGAATCGGCCGGCAATTCCGCACGCTGTCGGCGAACGTGCAGGCGGGTTCGCAGGAACCGCGGCCAGCCAACTGAAACGGAAAGATTAATCATGCTCGACATCCAACTTCTGCGCAGCCAGCCGGCCGAGGTGGCCGCCCGCCTCGCGACCCGCGGCGCCGGCTTCGACGTGGCCGCCTTCCAGGCGCTGGAGGACGAGCGCAAGGGGCTGCAGGTGCGCACACAGGACTTGCAGGCGAAGCGCAACGCCCTGTCGAAGAGAATCGGCCAATTGAAGGCGAAAGGCGAGGACCCCGCGGACGCGATGCGGGAAGTGGCCGGCCTCGGCGACGAGCTGAAGCAGAACGAGGAAAAGCTCGCCGACCTGCTCAACCGCATCAACGCCTTCGTCTCGGTGATCCCCAACCTGCCGCACGAGAGCGTGCCGGTCGGCAAGTCGGAAGCCGACAACGTGGAAGTCAGGCGCTGGGGCACGCCGCGCGCATTCGGCTTCGCCGTGAAGGACCACGTCGACCTCGGCGAGGCGCTGGGCGGCATCGACTTCGACGCCGCCACCAAGATCAGCGGCGCGCGCTTCACGCTGATGAAGGGCGCCGTGGCGCGCCTGCACCGCGCGCTGGCCCAGTTCATGCTCGATGTGCACACGCAGGAGCACGGCTACACCGAGGTGTATGCACCGTACCTCGTCAACGGCAACAGCCTGTTCGGCACCGGCCAGTTGCCGAAATTCCACGAGGATCTCTTTCACATCAAGGACGACGGCTACTTCCTGATCCCGACCGCGGAAGTGCCGGTGACCAACATCATGCGCGACGAGATCGTGCCGATCGAGGCGCTGCCGCTGAAGTTCGTCTGCCACACGCCGTGCTTCCGTCGCGAGGCCGGCACCTATGGCAAGGACACGCGCGGCATGATCCGCCAGCACCAGTTCGACAAGGTCGAACTGGTGCGCATCGAAACGCCGGAGAACTCCTGGGCCGCGCTGGAAGAGCTCACCCGCCATGCCGAGCTCATCCTCGAGAAGCTGGAACTGCCCTACCGCCGCGTCGCGCTGTGCACCGGCGACATGGGCTTCTCCTCGGCCAAGACCTACGATCTGGAAGTCTGGCTCCCGGCGCAGAACACCTACCGTGAGATCTCCTCGTGCAGCAACTTCGACGCCTTCCAGGCGCGGCGCATGCAGGCGCGCTTCCGCAACGAAAAGGGCAGGCCGGAACTGGCGCACACCCTGAACGGCTCGGGCCTCGCCGTCGGCCGCGCGCTGGTGGCGGTGCTGGAGAACTACCAGCGCGCCGACGGCGGCATCGACGTGCCCGCAGCGCTGCGCCCTTACATGGCGGACATGGCGGTCATCGGGAAGGCCTGAGCGCTGAACACAGCCTTCTCGAAGCGGCGGAGGATGTCGTAGTAGGTGCGGACGTTCTCCGTCATGATGACGGCCTCGCCGCCGCGTGCCGCGCCGCTTTTGAGCCGTGCGTAGTACTCCGGCTTCGTCAATAGCGGCAGCACCTGCTTCATTTCGTACCAGGAGTTCGGGTCGCGCTTCACCAGCGAGGCGATGAAGCGCGCCCCGTTCAGGTGCCCCATGCCGAGGTTGTAGGCCGCCATGGCGAGCCAGGTGCGGTCCGGTTCCGCCGCTTCCGCCGGCAATTGCTCCCTGAGATCGGAAAGATAGCGCGCACCGGCGAGGATGCTCTGGCGCGCGTCGAGCCGGTCTTTCACGCGCAGGCGGTCGGCGGTGTCCTCGGTCAGCATCATCATGCCGCGCACATTGGTGTACGAGGTGGCGAGCGGATCCCATTGCGACTCCTGGTAGGCTAGCGCGGCGAGCAGGCGCCAGTCGATGCCGTGGAGTGCCTGCGCTTCGATGAAATGGCGGCGATAGCGGGGCAGAACGCTGTGCAGCTTCTCGAAAAAACGCTCGAGGTCGCCAGCGCCCAGGCGATGCACGTGGCCGAAATACCGGTCCACGAGCCGCTCCAGCGTGCCGTCGCGGCGTATCCGCTCGAGAAAGGCCTCCGCCTTCTGCACGAGCGCCGCGTCGCCCTTGGCGGGAAAGGCCCAGCCCGAGGCGACGATGGCGCGGCCGTCCGGTTCGCCGCCGGCCTCGATGGGCAGCACATCGTCGAGCGGCGCCGGCGCCGCCTTCATCTCGCCGACCGGCTGCGTGAAGTGCAGCGTCGGATGTTCGCCCGGCGCCAGGCCACCCGCCGCCAGATGGGCGCGCCCGCCTGCAAGGTGGCGCGCCGCCTCGGCGCTGTCGTGGGCGATGACGAAGCGCGCCTCGACGCCGAGTTCCTCGGCGAAACGCACGGCCAGGTCGTGGGAGAAGCCGGCGGCCTTGCCCTCGCCATCGACCTGGTAGCTGCCGAGGCCTTCGCGCGTGACGACCACCAGCTTGCCCAACTGCGCGGGCGGCGGCAGCGGCGCGTCGCCGCAGGCGGCGGCCAGACACAGCAGGATTGCGGCAAGCAGCGAACGCATGCGCCCCCTTGGTCGAGGAGGGGAAACCGGCTCCCCCGCATCGCATGCGCAGGGGGATTGGTGTAGAATGCGCGCCTCCGGAGAGGTGGCAGAGTGGTCGATTGTACCTGACTCGAAATCAGGCGTAGGTGCAAGCCTACCGTGGGTTCGAATCCCACCCTCTCCGCCAGATTTTCCGCGACTCCTCATCGCCGGTCGGCGACAAGTCGAAACACAGTCGGGGCGACTGCGCAGGTTTGATACAATGCAGTGCGGCGGGTCTCCCCGCATTGCAGGATGGTGAACCTGGTCAGGTCCGGAAGGAAGCAGCCACAGCCATTGACTGCAAGTGCCGGGGGTCAGGCTCGCCGCCCCTCCCCGTTCCCGACGACGCCAAGACTTGCGGCCCGCCTGCGCAGGGCAGTTCCGGTTGCATCAGTACAGCACTTCCTGCCAGCGACCGCTGGCGGAGAGCGCCTTGCGCTGCGAAGCCAGGGCGTCGGCCGAGCCGGCGGCACCGGCCAGCGCCTTGTCCACGCTGGCCAGCATGGTCTGCGGACCGGCGATGAAGACACGGACGTCGGCACGCTGCAGCATGTCCCGGACTTCGGCGGCATTCTGCTCGATGGCACGGTCGAGGGCGATGGGCACATCGAAGTGCGGGCGCGGGCTGACCGCCTGAAAGGCCCTGAAGGTGGCTTGGTCGTAGTAGAGGGCGAGGTCCCGGTTCTCTTCGTTCATGTAGAGCATCTCGAGGCCGCTGCGTGCGCCGTGGAAAAGCCGCACGCGGCCCTGCCAGCCACCGTGGCGGCGATATATCTCGCGCACCAGGCCGCGGAACGGGGCGATGCCGGTGCCCATGCCGATCATGAGGATGTCGGCCTTCGGGTCGTCCGGTACGGCGAAGGGATAGCCGATCGGCCCCTGGAACTCGATTTCGGCGCCGAGCCGCAGATTGCACAGATAATTCGAGGCGACGCCCGGATATTCCTGGCCGTTGAAGTCGTCCACATAATGGCAGCGGCGCACGCAGAGTGTGAATTCGGTGGCATCGCTGGCCGCGTCATCCGCGTCGGCGAGCGAGTACAGGCGGGCGTGGAATCGGTTGCCGTACTGCCCGGGGGCGAGGATGCGGATGCACTGGCCCGTCCGCCCGTCGAAGGCGAGATCTTCGGTGCGAAACACCATGTTGCGCACTTCTTCCGGAGAAGACTCGGGCGTGATGCGTTCCGAGCGTAGCAGCCGGGCGGAAAAACGCGGTTCTTCGTGTTGCAGGGTCGTCATGGGCTGTCCTTGCAATGGATCCTGCCCGCATTGTACTGGCTGCCTGCCAAGAATAACCCCCGCCTGGCGGGGCGGGGACTGCGGGGCAAAAGTCAGTCCCGGCGGGACGGCGCCTACACGGTGACGGTATCGGCGAGTTCCCGGAACTCGGCGATCTGGTCGAAGTTCATGTAGCGGTAGATGTCGCCGGCCTTCTGGTTGACGATGTTCACCTGCTCCATGTATTCGGCCACCGTCGGGATCCTGCCCGTCAGGGCGCACACCGCGGCGAGCTCGGCGCTGCCGAGATAGACACGGGTGTCGATGCCGAGGCGGTTGGGGAAGTTGCGCGTCGAGGTCGACATCGCCGTGCTGCCCTTCCTGATCTGCGCCTGGTTGCCCATGCACAGCGAGCAGCCGGGCATCTCCATGCGCGCGCCGCTCTTGCCGAGGATGGCGTAGTAGCCCTCCTCGTTGAGGATCATGGCGTCCATCTTGGTCGGCGGGGCGATCCACAGGCGGGTCGGGATGTCCGACTTGCCGTCGAGCACCTTGCCGGCGGCGCGGAAGTG
>JBDHRL010000133.1:0-6589 GCA_039807535.1 Rhodocyclaceae bacterium | reverse complement strand
TTCTGCCGCATCTGCTTGATGAGCAGGCCGCCCTGCGGATAGAAGCCGCCGTAGAAGATCAGATCCGGCTTCTCGACCCCGGCACGGTTCAGGATGCTGGAGAAATCGGTTTCCTTGTCGTCGATGCCGACCGCAAGGCTCACCTTGCCGCCGGCGGCGCGGAAGGCCTTTTCGAAGGCACCCGCGAGGCCCGAGCCGTAGGCCGACTTGTCGTTGATGACATAGGCGGTCCTGGCTTTCAGTTCATCGGTCGCGAAGCGCGCGGCGACAGGGCCGAGCACATCGTCGCGCCCGCACAGCCGGTTGACGACTGCGCGCGTCGAGGTGCGATCGGTGATCTGGGTGGCGTTGTTGGCCGGCGAGATCATGGTCAGACCGACCTTGGAGTAGATTTCTGAGGCCGGAATCGCGACGCTCGAGTTGTAGTGGCCGACCACCGCCATCACGCTCGCGTCATTGACGAATCGGTTTGCGTTGGCGACACCCACGTTCGGCGTCGCCTGGTCATCCTCGGGCTGCAGGACAACCTTGAACCCGAGGTCGGCAAGCTCCTTGGCCTGTTGCTCCACAGCAAGCTGAGCGCCGAACTTGATGGCTTCGCCGAGCAGGGATTGCGGTCCCGACAAGGGCGAATGCGTCACGATCCGCACAATGTTCGGCTCGTCGGCCCAGACGGGGGATTGGGCGACAGCGCCCACCAGCAATGCTGCACACAGCTTCTTCGTGAAACTCATCGGCGTCTCCTCGGTTTATTTATCCGCGCATAAGCGACACGGCAGTTCATTATTGAAAAGCCGTCCGTTGCGCGGATAGCACCGGCGCGCCATCCTCTGTCACGATTCCGCCGCTACCGCAGGCAGCCCTCGGCCTGGTCCAGTTCGCGCTCCAGCAAGAGCTCCAGCCCGTCGGCCAGTTCGCGGCACGCGGCAGGGTCGTCGGCGATCGCCCTCGCCTCCAGCGCACGCAGGCGCTCGCCGCTGCCCACCAAGCCCAGCATCTCGCAGCCGCCCGCGAGTTTGTGCGCGAGCTCCTGAACTTCGAAGAGATCCTCCTGTTCCATCGCGGCGGCAAGCTGCCGGCAGGTTCGGTCGGCCTGCTCGCGCACGGTGAACAACAGCCTCCCGAGGCGGCCGGCGCCGAACACCCGTGCGTGCGCCGCCAACAGACCGTGGTCCACGGTGCGGCCGGCGTCGGCGAAGGCTGCGCCTGCAGCCGTGGCGCCGAGAACCTCGGCGAGCGTGCGCAGCAACTGCTCTATCCGTACCGGCTTGGCGACGACGGCATCCATGCCGCTGTCGAGGTAGTGATGCACGTCCTCCGGGCTGACGCTGGCCGTGAGGGCGATGATCGGCGCGGTGGCGTTGAGGTTGCTGGAATCGGCGCGAATTCTCCGGCTCAGCTCGCTGCCGCTCATGCCCGGGAGGTGCATGTCCAGGATCAGCGCATCGAACCCTTGATGGCGGCACAGCTCGAGCGCCTGCATGCCGTCGGCCGCGCCGCAGACGAGATGCCCCGCGTGCTCCAGCAGTCCGGTCAGGACCTCGCGACTCACCTCGACGTCCTCGACGAGCAACAGGCTTAGGCTGCCCAACTCGGCAGCAACCTTGCCGGAGGCCGCTCCGACGGCTTCAGGCTGCAGCCCCCGCACCGGCACTTCGAACCAGAACCGGCTGCCCTCGCCGGGCGTACTCGCCACCCCTAGCGTCCCGCCCATGCTCTCGACCAGCTTCTTGCAGATTGCGAGCCCCAGGCCCGAACCACCGAAGCGGCGGGTGATCGTCTCGTCGGCCTGCGTGAAGCGCTCGAAGATGCGCGCCTGCTGCGCGGGATCGATGCCGATACCGCTGTCGCGCACCTCGAAGCGCAGCCGTTCGGTACCGTCTGCCGCGGCGCCCCCGCTCACGGCGAGCCGGACTTCGCCCCCGGCGGTGAACTTGATCGCGTTGGAGAGCAGATTCGCGAGCACCTGGCGCACGCTTCCCGCCGCGCCCAAATGGCGACGTGGCAGCTCGGGAGCGATTTCGGCTTCGAGCCGCAGACCTTTCGAACGGGCTGCCGTGGCGGCGAGCAGGATCTGGCTTTCCACCAGCTCGTGCAGATCAAAGGCCTGCTCCTCGGGAACGTAGGCGCCCTCCTCCAGCCGCGCGTAATCGAGCACATCGTTGAGCGTTGCAAGCAGCAACTCGCCCGATCGATACAGGAGGTCGAGTTGGGCGCGGACCGGCTCGGGCGCCTCGCTGTGGCGGAGCAGTTGCAGCCTGCCCAGCATGCCGTTCATCGGCGTGCGGATCTCATGGCTCATCGTCGCGAGGAACTGCGACTTCGCGCGGTTCGCCGCCTCTGCGGCCTCCTTGGCCGCCCGCAGGCTTCGCGTGCGCTTCTCCACCTTCGCCTTGAGCAGGTCGCGGTTGTAAAGCAACTGCTCATGGGCGCGCTGGCGGCGGCTGATGTCCTGACGGATCGCCAGGCGCATGTCATTGACGGCAGCGACGACCGCATCGAGCTCGTCGGGTGTCGCCCCGGCCGGGCGCGAGAGCTTCAGCGGTTCATCCAGTCGCCCTGCGCCGAGTTGGCTGGCATAGCGCGCCATGCTCTCGAGGTGGCGGGTGACGAGCCACTGGAAAACGACCACCAGCACGGCGGCGATGAGCAGGATCGTGAGCGTCTGGCTCAGGAAGATGCTCAGCCCGCTCCAGCCCAGGCGTGCGAACACCGCCGCCCGGTCGGTCTGAACGACGAGGCGGCCGAGACTCCTCACGCCGTCGGGCGTCGGGTAGCTCAGCTCGAAGCTGTGTTCGATCGGCTCGATCGCCCGCCTCCGGCTGCCGCCGGCGATCTCGATTGCCGAAGGGAAGCCGGCACCATCGAGCTTCAGCCCGCTGACATCGGGAAAATCCGAGATCCCCTGCAATTGCAGGCGCACCTGATCTTCGTCGAGATCCCATATGCTGCGCGCAAGACTCGCGAGATAGCTGCTGCGGATCAGTTCGATGCGCTCCTCTATGGATCGCATTTCCCGCCGGTATTCCATCCCCACCTGCAGCACGGTGGAAAAGATGGCGAACCCGACACTGCAGACCAGCACATAGGTCATCAGTCGGAAGGCGAGCGGATGGTCCCGGCGAAAACCGGGGAACCGTCGCTGCCGGCGTTCAGCGGGCCAATTCATCGGCACCCGCTCGCTCTTGCTCGGCCAGATAAAGCCCGGCGTACCGTTCTTCGAGCCGTTGCAGGCTACCATCCTCATGCATCGCATGCAGACGCCGGTCGATGTCCGCAAGCAGGGGCTGCAGGCGGGATCCGCGGCGCACGGCGATGTAATAGTGTTCTGTGACCAGCGCTTGCGGCAGGCGTGCGATCTCGCTGGCGTAGTCCAGGCGCTGTCCCTGCAGGCCCCAAGTGCGCAGGCCGACCGGCATGAAATCGATGCGTCCGAGCACGAGCTTGCGCACGTTCTGTTCGCTGCTCGACACCCGCTCGACCTTCAGGTGTGCCTCGGCAAAGCGATCGAAGCGCTCCCCGAAACTGTCTCCGAGCAGCAGGCCCACCGTCTTGCCCTCGAGGTCGGACCATTGTGTGAACGGAAACTGACGGTCACGCCGGACGAAGAGCACGATGGGGTCGGCCACGAGCGGCTCCGCCGCGAATGCAAGACGCTGCTCACGCTCGATCGTACGGTAGGCCGCCACGACGATATCGAGGCGCCCTTCCTTCACCTCGAGCAAGCAGCGCTTCCAGTTCCCGACTGCCTCCATACGGACCTCATGCCCCAGGGCGCCGAAGACCTGGCGCACGACATCCGGAGCGAGTCCCTGCAACTTTCCCTGCGTCACCCACGATATCGGCGGATAAGCAGGATGGCCGCAAGCGGTCAGCGTTGCGGCACCTGCCGCTGTTGCACCGCCGCACAGAACCAGCGCGGCGGCGAACGCCGCAACTTTCATGCGCGTTCGCCCGGAACGGGCGTGAACCGGTAACCCACACCATGCACCGTGAGGATCATCCGCGGGTTTGCCGGGTCGTCCTTGAGCTTGCGCCTCAGGCGGCCGACGAGCACATCCACCGTGCGGTCGTTGGGTGCCCATTCGCGGTTACGGATCATGTCCATCAGCTGATCACGACTCATCGTCTGGCCGGGATGCCGCAGGAAGGCCTTGAGCAGCTGAAATTCGCCCTCGGTCAGCTCCGACTCGCCGCCGTCCGCATCGACGACGCACCGCCGGTCGATGTGCAGCGTGCAGTTGGCGAAGAACACCGCATTCTCGCGAGCCGCACCTGCGGAGAGCGTCCGCGCATGCTTCACCCGTCGGATTAGGTTCTTGGCCCGCGCCAGGATCTCACGCGGATTGAAGGGCTTGGTGACGTATTCGTCGGCGCCGCATTCGAGGCCGACGATACGCTCGATTTCGTCCTGCCGCCCCGATACGAGAATGATGCCGACCTCGGACAGCACGCGCAGTTCGCGCGTCAGCGTCAGCCCATCCTTTCCCGGCAGCCGGATGTCGAGGAGCACGAGATCGACATCCTGGGTCGAGGCGATACGTCCTGCCTCTTCGGCCGTCTCGGCGACAATCACGTCGTAGTTTTCCGCGGCAAAGTACTCCGCCAGGCAGGTGCTGGTCACGAGGTCATCGTCGACGACCAGCACTTTCACATCACGTGGCATCGCGCCAGACTCCCTTCCAATTCACCCGGACCGCCCGAAGCCTGAGCATCATAGCGTCTGCAGCACCCCCGAGAAATGCGGAGTTGTCCGCGCATCGTTCGAGCCGCGTCGTCCGGCCTGGTCTGACGTCGCCGGCCCGCCGCCGGCGACGCACATGGGAAATGAGCCGTCGGACGGCGGCCCGCTCAGGTCGTGACGCCGTTGAAGGTTTCGCCGGAATGCGACTTCGAGGCCAGGATCGCGACCAGCGACACCGCCGCTGCACCGACGAGATACCACGCCGGGGCAAAGGGGTTGCCCGTGTTCTTGATCAGCCAGGTGCAGATGAACGGGGCGGTGCCGCCGAACAGCGTGTTGGCCAGGTTGAAGCTCAGCGCGAAGCCGCTGTAGCGCACCGAGGTCGGGAAGGTCTCGGCCAGGAAGCATGCGAGCGTGCCATCGTTCATCGCCAGCAGCAGCCCGAACATGATCTGGATCATCAGCATCTGTTCGAAGCTCGCACCCGGCAGCGCCCTGAACAGCGCGACACTCATCGCCATGAAGCTCATCGCGGCAAAGATCAGCATCGTCTTGCGACCGAAGATGTCCGATAGCTTGCCCATCATGAAGATGAAAGCGATGTAGGCGACGAGCGAGATGGTCGCGGCGCGGAAGGATGCCGCCTCGGTCAAGCCCTGTTCGGTGCTCAGGTAGGTGGGCATGTAGGACAGCAGCACGTAGAAGCCCACTGCATTCAGGCTCGCGACACCCAGCGCGACGATGACGGCTCGCCGATACCGAGTCAGCAGCAGCCCGATCGGCGCAGCCTCCTTCTTGGAGTGCGACTTGGCCTCCATCGCACGAAAGGCGGGCGTATCCTCGAGGCTCGTGCGGATGTAACGTCCGATCAGACCGAACGGCGCAGCAAGGAGGAAGGGCAGGCGCCAGCCCCATTCATGCATGTCCTCCGGTGTCAGCACGGTGTGCATCCAGGTAACCAGCAGCGAACCGAACAGCAGGCCGACCGCCGTGCTGGCCGGCACGAGGCTGGTGTAGAGGCCTCGCTTTTTCGGCGGGGCGTATTCCGCGATGAAGGCGGATGCACCGGCATACTCTCCCGAAGCCGAAAATCCCTGCACCAGGCGAACGAGCAGCAGCAACACCGGCGCCCAGATCCCCACCATCTCGTAGCTGGGAAGGAAGGCGATCATGAAGGTGGAGCCCGACATGATCAGGATCGACAGCGACAAGGCGTCGCGACGGCCGATGCGGTCTCCAATGTGCCCCCAGATGACGCCTCCGACAGGACGGATGAAGAACGAGATCGCGAAAACCGCGAAGGTCGACATCAACGCCGTCGTGCGATCCTCGCTCGGAAAGAAGACCGACGCGATGACGGTCGCCAGATAGCCATACGCTGCGTAGTCGAACCACTCCACGAAATTGCCGATGAAGCTGCCAGCAGCAGCGCGGCGGACGAGTCGCTGGTCATTGTTGCCAGCAAGCTTGCCGAATACGGCTTGATTTGTAGTCATTTTGTCTCCACGAATCCAGGTGTGAATCCGACGTTCGACGAACACGGCGAGCCACTACGTGCCCGAAAGTGAGGGCTCGCAGAACGGGAATTCCGGGTGGGCAGGCGGCGGCGTTCCGGCCGACGCGAGGCGGCGGGAACAACCGGAGGCCAGCGATCCGTCAGGATCGCTGCGGAGAGGGCTCCGGGAAGAGGCCTGCAGCTGTTTTCATGACCGTGTCTCCAATCGTGTGGAAGGACGCCCTCTTGCGGGGCTGTCTCTTTATGGCTTGCCACAGGTTCGCCTGTGGCAAGCCCCTGCCGTCTTATCAGCGGCGGATGATGTTGTGCTGCGGGCCGTACGGGAAGCCGGTGATGTTCTCGGCGCCGTCCTCGGTCACGACGAGGATGTCGTGCTCACGATAGCCGCC
>JBDHRL010000132.1:0-6636 GCA_039807535.1 Rhodocyclaceae bacterium | reverse complement strand
CAGCAGGAGGTCGGCGGCATGCGCGATGTCGGCCTCGGCCGGCAGCGGCGGCGCCGGCGGCGGAACATAGGCCGGCAGCGCGCCCGCCTCTTCCGGGAACAGCTGCAGGTTCACCGGCAGCTCGACGAACACCGGCCCCGGCTCGCCCGTGGTGGCGATGCGGTACGCCTCGAAGAGCGTCGGCACCACCTCGGCATGCGACTTGACGTGGAAGGTAGCCTTGGTCAGCGGCTTCATGAAGGCGTGCTGGTCGATCTCGTGCAGCTGGTAGCGCTTGCCGAGGTCGGTGCGGATGCCGCCGGTGATCACCAGCATCGGCACGCCGGCGAGCAGCGCCTCGGCGATGCCGCTGGCGGCGTGGGTGAGGCCCGCCGCCGGCACGATGGCCAGCGTGCCGACCGTGCCGGAGACGCGGCTCACCGCGTCGGCGATGAACGAGGCGGATCCTTCGTGCGTGACGAGCACCGGCGTGATTTGCTCGGACTTGTTCAGCTCGTCGTAGAACTCGGTGTTCTGCACCCCGGGGATGCCGAAGGTGAACCTGACACCGAGCTGCTCGAGGGCATGCACGGCGAGCCAGGCGGCGGTCTTCTTCATAGCGCTTTTCCTATGGATTGTCCGGCGATGCGGCCGGAGAGCACGCAGCCGCCGAGGAAGGTGCCTTCGAGGGCGCGCAGGCCGTGCATGCCGCCGCCGCCGAAGCCGGTCGCCTCGCCCGCCGCATACAGGCGCGGGATCGGATTTCCTGAAGCGTCGAGCACGCGGCCGTCGAGGTCGGTCTGGATGCCGCCGAGGCTCTTGCGGCTGATGATGTGCTCGCGGATGGCGATCAGCGGCAGCGCCTTGTGGTCGTGAATCTTCTGGAACTTGCAGGTGCGCACGCGATCGCCCTTCCATTGCCGCAGCTGCACGAGGCGCTTCAGCTGCTCGTCCTCGAAGTGGGCCGGGCCGCGCGCGATCTGCGCGTCGTAGCGGCTGATCGCCTCGCCCAGCGCCTCCAGGTCGACCGCGCTGTCGCCCTGCAGGGCGTTCATCTTGTCCACCAGCGCCGGCAGCGTCTCGGCGACGACGACGTCCTCGCATTTCCCGACCAGGGTATCGACCAGCCAGCGGTTGCCGAAGAAGAGGTCGCGCAGGAAGGCCAGCTTCTTCTTGTCGCGGATCGAGGGGTTGAACTCGGCGCCGGAGACGGCCAGCTCCTTCAGGGCAATCTTCCGGTTGAGGATCTGCCAGGAGTACTGCCGCTCGGTGGCGCAGACGCGGGTAACGAGGTCGCGCGTGTCGAAGCCGGTCACCAGCGGCGGGGCGAAACGGTGGCCGCGCCAGTCCACCCACAGCGCCGAGCGCGGCGGCACCACCGACAGTCCGTGGTTGGGCTTCCTCGGCTGCCAGTGGCGCACGCCGGCGGCGTAGTCCCACATCTTGTCGAGGTGGGTGAGGTTGCCGCTGACGCCGCCGACGGCATCGTGCAGCCGGCCGTCGGCGAACTTGTGCGAGCCGTTGAGCAGCGTCGGCGGCGGCGTGTGCCAGTCGGCGTGCCAGTGCCGGCGCACCTTCGCCAGGTCGCCGCCGTTGATGCCGCCGGCGGCGACGACGACAGCCTCGCCGAAGGCCTCGAAGGGCTCGCCGCCGCCCTCCAGCACGCCGCTGCAGCCGCTGATGCCGCCCATCAGGGTGGTGAAGCCCTCGACGCGGTGGCCGAAATGCAGCGCCAGCTTCGCCGCGTTGGGATGGTGGCGCAGCCGCGCGATCAACTGCACCGCCAGCTCGCGGCCGGTGCCCCAGACGATGTGGAAGCGCGCCACGGAATTGCCTTGCGTGTGCAGGCCGCGCTCGATCCAGTGCGGCACCGGGAAGAAGCCGATGCCGCTTCGCTTCAGCCACAGATACACCTCGTCGCGGCAGCGTTCGGTGTAGGCCTCGGCCCAGCGCCGCGGCCAGTGGTCGTCCGGCCCGAATTCGGCGAAGGCGCACCAGTCGGCGAAGGCCCGCGCCGGCGTGTCCCGGATGCCGTTCTTCTCCTGTTCGCGGCTGCCGACGACGAAGATGCCGCCGAAGCTCTCCTTCGCCAGGCCGCCGAAGTTTTCCTCCTCGTCGCGGTCGAGGATCGTGACGCTGCGGCCGGCATCCAGCAGCTCCAGCGCGGCGCAGATGCCGGCCAGGCCGCCGCCGATGACGACGGCGTCGCTCTTGTAGGTTCGCATGCTGTCTCCTCCATGCCGGGCGGGGCTCCCGGCGCAGGCTGTTTTGTGGCTGGGTCGTCCGCGTAACGCAAGCATAACGCAGGAGTCGTCCTGCGGCGACACGCCAAGTCCCTGTCGCGCAAGGATTCGTTTCGCCGCGTCGAATTTCCGTCGGCGGGAGGCGACAGGTTTCACGGCGCGGCGCACGGGGCGCATCCGGTTTGCGCCGCCATCCGCCTGATCCGCCGGGGAAAACCCTGGCGGGCATGGCGCTTGCCTAGGGCCTGTGCCGCATGCGCCATCCGGCACCGCGGCAGCGTGTCATTTCAGACTAGGAGTCAATATGCTCGACAAGATGCAACTCTTCGGCAAACAGAACGAATCCCCGCAGCGGCCGGGCGCCGCCCCTGTCCGCAGGCCCGGCGAATCCGCCATGGCGGCGGCGCGGCCCGAGCCCGTGCCGGCCGCGCCGCCGCCCCGTGCGGAAGCCAGGCCGGAGGCCCCGCAGGGCAGCCGGCTGATCGTCGGCCCCGACATCAAGCTGAAAGGCGCCGAGATCAGCGACTGCGGCACGCTCGTCGTCGAGGGCCGCGTCGAGGCCACGCTCGACAGCCAGGCCATCCAGATCGCCGAGCAGGGCGCCTTTTCGGGCCGTGTCGTCATCGACGTGGCGGAGATCCACGGCCGCTTCGAGGGCGATCTGCTTGCGCGCAAGAAGCTGGTGGTGCATGCCACCGGACAGGTGGCCGGCAAGATCCGCTACGGCAAAATCGTTGTCGAGGAGGGCGGCGATGTCTCCGGCGACGTCCGCTCGCTTGCCTCCGAGCAGGCCGTCCCGGCCGCATCCGGGGAAGCGAAGCGGCCGGACCTCGCCGGCATGGAGGCCGCCGCGTCGCGGCCGCGCGCCGTCTTCCAGAAATAACACCCTCTCCTCCCTTGGCGGGCGCCGCGACGGCGCCCGTTTTTTTTCAACTCCGGGCTGGCATAATGGGCACCATGCCAGACAGGAAATTCGGCTTCGAGACGCTCTGCCTGCACGCGGGCAGCCAGCCCGACCCCGCCACCGGCGCGCGGGCGGCGCCCATCTACCAGACCACCTCCTTCGTCTTCGATTCCGCCGAGCACGCTGCCAGCCTGTTCAACCTGCAGACCTTCGGCAACGTCTACTCGCGAATCTCCAACCCCACCGTTGCCGTGCTGGAGGAGCGCATCGCCGCGCTCGAGGGCGGCCGCGCCGCGCTCGCCGCCGCCACCGGCCAGTCGGCGCAGATGGTGGCCCTGCTCACGCTGTGCGAGGCGGGCGACCACATCGTCTCGGCGAGCACCCTCTACGGCGGCACCTACTCGCAGCTCGCCTTCAATTTCCGCAAGCTCGGCATCGAAACCACCTTTGTCGATCCCGACGCGCCGGAGAACTTTCGCCGCGCCATCGGGCCGCGAACGAAATGCCTGTACGCCGAGACCATCGGCAATCCGCGCGGCAACGTGCTCGACATCGCCGCCGTGGCGGCCGTCGCGCGCGAGGCGGGGCTGCCGCTGGTCATCGACAACACCTTCGCCTCGCCGTATCTGTGCCGTCCCATCGAGCACGGCGCCGACATTGTGGTGCATTCCGCCACCAAGTTCATCGGCGGCCACGGCACCACCATGGGCGGGCTGATCGTCGAGTCCGGCAAGTTTCCCTGGGGCAATGGAAAATTCCCGCAGATGACCGAGCCCTCGGCCGGCTACCACGGCGTGCGCTTCTTCGAGACCTTCGGCGACTTCGGCTTCACCATGCGCGCGCGCTTCGAGACGCTGCGCACGCTCGGGCCGGCGCTCTCGCCGATGAACGCCTGGCTGCTGCTGCAGGGGCTGGAGACCCTGCACGTGCGCATGGAGCGCCATGTCGCCAACGCCCAGGCGGTGGCCGGGTTCCTCGCCACGCATCCGCGGGTCGCCTGGGTGAACCACGCCGGGCTTCCCGCCAGCCCCTATCATGCGCTGGCGAAAAAATACCTGCCGCGGGGCGCCGGTTCCATCTTCACCTTCGGCATCAGGGGAGGGCTGCCGGCAGGGGAGAAGTTCATCGAGAGCCTGCAGTTCCTCTCGCACCTCGCCAACGTCGGCGACGCGAAGTCGCTGGTGATCCATCCGGCCTCGACCACCCACCGCCAGCTCTCCGAGGAGGAGCAGCTCAAGGCCGGCGTCTCGCCCGACATGATCCGCCTGTCGGTCGGGCTGGAGACGCTCGACGACATCCTGTGGGACATCGACCAGGCGCTCGAAAAGAGCGCCGACTGAAAAAGGAACGAGATGGAATTTTTCGAGAATTTCGGCCTGCATGAACTGGTGATCGGCACGGCGGCGCTGCTCGGCATCTATTCCGGCATCGTCATCATCCGCCTGGCGCGCCTGTCGCGTCCGCGCGCGCCCGAACCGGTCTGGAAGCGGGATCCCGCCCAGTTCGGCGAGCAGGTCGTGAAAGGGGGCATCGAAGCCGAGTTGGCCGAGCTGCGCGGCGAAGTGGCCGCGCTCAAGGAAAAGGTCAGTCTGCTCGAGGCGGCGCGCAACGTCTCGCCGCAGTATGGCGAGGCGGTGGCGCTGGCGCAGAAGGGCGTGGCGGCACAACAGATCGCCGAGCGCTGCGGCATCTCGGTGGCGGAAGCCGAGATGGTCTGCGCGCTGAGCCGCAGACCGGCCGAATAGGAGGGGGCGATGGCGGAGCCGGAACGGGAAGACCAGGACGAACTGAAAAAGAAGCTGGTGCGCCGCATCGGCATCGCCGGCGTGCTCATCGTCGTGCTGCTCGGCGGACTGACCCTGCTCGAGGACATGCTGCTGGAAAAGCCCGCCGCGCCGCCGGCGCCCGTGCCCGGCGCGGCCGCGCCGGTGCCCGCGCCGGCGCCGGCGGAAGCGCCGCCCGCCGAGGAGAAGCAGGAAGAGGCGAAGCCGGAGGAGGGGGAGGAGAAGAAGGAAGAGCCCAGGGCCGAGCCGGAAAAGACCGAAACGCCGCTCGCGCCGGCCCCGGCCCAGGAGCCGCGCGCCGCCAGTCGCGTCGTCATCAAGCCGCCCGCCGCAGCGCCGGCCGCGAAGAAGCCGGCGCCCGCCGGCGTGGCGAAGGCCGAGCAGGCCGCGCCGCCTGCCGCCGCGAAACCCGATTCCGCCACCGTCATCGCGCGCAGCTACCGCCTGCAGATGGGCGTGTTCGCCAGCGCCTCGAATGCCGAGGAGCTGCATGCGAAGCTGGAGAAGGCCGGCATCCCGTCCTATGTCGAGTCGCGCGTCCAGGTCGGCCCCTTCAGGACGCAGAAGGAGGCCGACGAGGCGCGCCGCAAGCTGAAGGAACTCGGCCTCGGCCCCGGCCTGCTGATCCCGCCGCAGAAACATTGAGAAGGAATCCGCCGCCATGAAGAAAATCATTTCCACGGACGCCGCGCCCGCCGCCATCGGCCCCTATTCGCAGGCCGTGCAGAGCGGCAACACCGCCTACCTCTCCGGCCAGATCGGCCTCGACCCCGCCACCATGCAGATGGCCGAGGGCATCGACGCCCAGATCGCGCGCGTCTTCGACAACCTGAAGGCCGTCGCCGCGGCGGCCGGCGGCTCGCTCGCCGACGCCGTCAAGGTGAACATCTATGTCACCGATCTCGCCAACTTCGCGAAGGTGAACGACGCCATGGCCCAGCACTTCAGCCAGCCCTATCCGGCGCGCGCCACGGTGCAGGTGGCGGCGCTGCCGCGCGGCGCGCTGGTCGAAATCGACGCGGTGCTCGTGATTGGATGAGTGCGAATGTTTTCGTCGTCCCCGCGAACGCGGGGACCCAGTAACGGCACTGGATTCCCGCGTTCGCGGGAATGACGGAATGCCTTCGGCCGCTGCCACCGTCTTGCCCGGCGCCACGCCGGCCACGGCGGCGAAGCTGGCGCAGCTTGGGCTACGCACGCAGGCCGATCTCGTCCTGCACCTGCCGCTGCGCTACGAGGATGAGACCCGCGTTACCGCCATCGCCGACCTGCGTCCGGGCGTGTCCGTGCAGGTCGAGGCCGAGATCGTCGAATCCGCCGTGCAGTACCGGCCGCGCCGCCAGCTCGTCGTGCGCGTGCGCGACGCCAGCGGCGAACTGGTGCTGCGCTTCCTGAATTTCTACGGCAGCCAGTTGAAGCAGCTCGCCGCGGGACGCCGCCTGCGCATCTTCGGCGAGCCGCGCGGCGGCTTCCTCGGCGACGAGATGGTGCATCCGCGCTACCGCCTGGTCGCCGAGGACGAGCCGCTGCCCGAGGCGATGACGCCGATCTATCCGGCGACGGCCGGCCTCTCGCAACCGGCGCTGCGCAAATGCATCGACCTCGCCCTGAAGCAGACCGACCTCGGCGAGACCCTGCCCGAGCCGCTGCGCCGGAAATTGCAGCTCGCACCCTTCGCCGACTGCGTCGAACTGCTGCACCACCCGACGCCGGCCGTCTCGCTGGC
>JBDHRL010000131.1:0-6711 GCA_039807535.1 Rhodocyclaceae bacterium | reverse complement strand
CCCGGCGGAGGGCTGAGATGAAGACCTATGTCGTCGGCGGTGCGGTGCGGGATCGCCTGCTCGGCCTGCCCGTGCAGGACCGCGACCATGTCGTCGTCGGCGCCACGCCGCAGGAGATGCTCGCGCGCGGCTTCAAGCCGGTCGGCAAGGACTTCCCGGTCTTCCTGCATCCCGAGACGCACGAGGAATACGCCCTGGCGCGCACCGAGCGCAAGACCGCCCCGGGCTACAGGGGCTTTGCCTTCCATGCCGCGCCCGATGTCACGCTGGAGGAGGATCTCGCCCGGCGCGACCTCACCATCAACGCCATCGCCGAGGACGAAGCCGGCGCGCTGGCCGATCCCTTCGGCGGCCAGGCCGACCTGGCGGCGCGCGTGCTGCGCCACGTCGGCCCGGCCTTCGCCGAGGACCCGGTGCGCGTGCTGCGCGTGGCGCGCTTTGCCGCGCGCTTCGCCGACTTCCATGTAGCGGAGGAAACCCTCGCCCTGATGCGAGCAATGACAAACGATGGCGAAGTCGACCATCTCGTGCCCGAGCGCGTCTGGCAGGAGCTGTCGCGCGGCCTGATGGAGGCGCGCCCCTCGCGCATGATCGCGCTGCTGCGCGAATGCGGCGCGCTGGCGCGCATCCTGCCCGAACTCGACCGCCTGTTCGGCGTGCCGCAGCCGGCCGAGCACCACCCCGAGATCGACACCGGCGCCCACGTCCTGCGTGTCGTGGATCAGGCGGCGGCGCGGCATTTCTCCCTGCCGGTGCGCTGGGCCGCCCTGCTGCACGACCTCGGCAAGGGCGTCACGCCGCATGCGGAATGGCCGCACCATCGCGGCCACGAAGCGGCGGGTGCGGCGCTGGCCGAAGCGGTGTCGGCGCGGCTGCGCGCGCCGACCGACTGCCGCGACCTGGCCGTGCTGGCGGCGCGCGAACATGGGATGGTCCACGATGCCGCCAGGCTCCGCCCGGCCACCGTCGTCAAGCTGCTCGAGCGCGCCGACGCCCTGCGCCGCCCGGAGCGCTTCGGCCAGCTGCTGGAAGCCTGCGAGTGCGATTTCCGCGGCCGCCCCGGCCGGGAGGATCGGCCCTGGCCGGCCGGCGACATCCTGCGCCGCGCCCTCGTCGCCGTACAGGCGGTGGATGCCGGCGCCATCGCCGCCGCCACAACCGACAAGACGCAGATTCCCGAGCGCATCCACGAAGCGCGGGTGGCCGCGGTGCGCCAGGCGCCGTTCTGCACGGACTGACTTTTCATGATGAAGAAACTGCTTCCCCTGTTCCTCGCGCTCGCAAGCGCGGCACAAGCGCAAACCCCGCAGCCGGCGGAAGCGGGTCCCGCGCCGCAGGAAGAGGCGGCGCCTGCCCTGACTGCACACGGTGCCGAAGAAGCGCTGGCCGCGCTGCGCCCGGTGCTGATCGGCAAGCGCTACCTGGACCAGGCGCGCAAGCGCCTCGCCGTGCAGCTGGCGCGCATGGGGCGCAACATGGAGAATCCCGAAAACTGGTACGAAGACAACGCCTTGATGACGCGCGATTTCGTCGCCGATGTGCGCATCATGTACGCCCTCGAATTCAAGGAAGGCACGCAACTGGTTTCGTACGGCATGATCAAGGGCTGGGGCATGGACCTCGAGCGCCTGCACCAGCGCGCGCTGGCCAATCTCGACCGCGTCCACGGCGAGATCGCCGTCAAGCCGGTCGGCAAGCTGCCCTGGCTGAACGTCATCGAGACGCAGGACGGCTATGCCGCCAGCCGCGTCCTGCTGCACTGGCGCTGGGCGGAACTGACGCTGACGCTGGGCGACGTCCTCATCCTCGGCATGCCGACGCGCGACGTGGTGGTGTTTACCTCGACCCTGGAGCCGGAGAAGATCGATCAGTTGCGCGAGACCGTGGAGACCGTGGAGCGGCACCAGGGCCGCCCGGTGTCACGCCGCCTGTTCCAGTGGACCCCGCAGGGCTGGCAGGAATACGAAGGCCAACCCCTCGCTCCCCTTCCCGGGGAAGGGGATGACTGCGGCTCGCTTCGCTCGCAGTCGAAGGATTGTCCCGCCTTGGGGCGGCCCGGCGGCGGAACGCTACAGCAGGCGGAACAGCAGCGTCGCCAGCAGGGAGAGCAGCAGGGTGGTGGCGAAGGGAAAGTGGTAGAGGCGCCCGCGAAAGCGGAAGCTGACGTCCCCCGGCAGCCGGCCGACGCGCAGCAGGGCGGCCAGCCGCGGCAGGAAGACGCCGGCAACCAGCACCGTGATCAGCAGGGCGATCAGCCACTTCAGCATCGGGAATGAGGAAAGGACAACGATGATCGAACTATACACATGGGGCACCCCCAACGGCCGCAAGGTCTCCATCATGCTCGAGGAGTGCGGCCTGCCCTACCGGGTGCGCAAGATCGACATCACCCAGGGCGAGCAGTTCGCGCCGGGCTATCTCGCCATCAATCCGAACGGCAAGATCCCGGCCATCGTCGATCCCGACGGCCCCGATGGCAAATCGATCAGCATGATGGAATCCGGCGCCATCCTGGTCTACCTCGCCGGCAAGACCGGGCGCTTCCTGCCCGCCTCGACGCGCGGCAAGTACGAAGCGCTGCAGTGGCTGATGTTCCAGATGGGCGGCGTCGGCCCGATGTTCGGCCAGACGCATCACTTCCTCCGCTATGCCCCGGAAAAGGTCGACTACGCCATCGGTCGCTACACGCGCGAGACGACGCGGCTCTACGGCGTGCTGAACGCGCACCTCGGCAAGCACGAATACCTCGCCGACGAATACTCGATCGCCGACATCGCCACCTTCCCCTGGGTGGCGCGCCACGAGTGGCACGACGTCGCGCTCGCCTCCCACCCCCACGTCCTGCGCTGGTTCAAGGCCATATCCAACCGCCCCGCCGTGCAGCGCGGCATGGCGGTGCCGAATTGACCGCCTTCCCCCCGCCCCCCTTCCCGAGGAAGGGGGTGACGGATGTTCAGCCGCAAATGCGGCTTCCATGTCCTAGGCCGTCGCCTCCTGGGGGCGGCCCGGCGGAGGCGACATGAGCGAAGGGAATTTCGGCGGCCTGGAAGTCATCAGCCGCCAGCCGCCGGAGAAAGTCAGTCCCCGCAGCACGCCGCTGCTCTTCCTCCACGGCGCCTATGCCGCCGCCTGGTGCTGGGACGAGCATTTCCTGTCCTTCTTCGCCGAACGCGGCTATGCCTGCCATGCGCTGAGCGTCTCCGGCCACGGCACCTCGCCCGGCCGCGAGCGCCTCGACAGCTTCGGCATCGACCACTATGTGCGCGATGTCGCCGAGGTGGCCGAACAGTTGCCCGCCGCGCCGGTGCTGGTCGGCCACTCGATGGGCGGCATGGTCGCGCAGAAATACCTGGAGCGGCATGAGGCGGCCGGCATGGTGCTGCTGTCCTCCGTGCCGCCGCAGGGCCTGTGGGCGGCGGCGCTCGGCCTCGCCTTCCAGAAGCCCGGCCTGATGAATGACCTCAATCGCCTGCTCGGCGGCGGCCAGGTGGCGCTCGACACCCTGCGCACCGCCATGTTCGCCCAGCCGGTGGCGATGGAGGACCTCGCCCGCTGGTACAGGCGCATGCAGCCCGAGTCGCACCGCGCCATCTGGGACATGACGCTGTTCAACCTGCCGCTGAAGAGCCGCATGAACCTGCCGCCGCTGCTGGTGCTGGGCGCCGAGCACGACACCCTGATCCCGGCCTCCCAGGTCGAGATGACCGCCCGCCACTACGGCGTCGAGGCGGAAATCTTCGAAGGCATGGGTCACGGCCTCATGCTCGAGCTGGGCTGGCGGCAGGTGGCCGAGCGCATCCTCGGCTGGCTGGGCGAGCAGGGGCTGTAGAGACCCTTTCCGTTGCAGGGATGCTCGTGTCCTTGCCGGGGAAAAAATTTTCGCCGGCATTCAACCTTTTCCGTTTCCCGCCGTTATGCAAGTTGACGTCCCGATGCACGAGACGCGCTGCGCGGAGGTCATCATGATCGTGGAAATGGATATGAGCACGGGAAGAAAAGTCATCGAGCTGCGCGAAGAGTATGGCGAGGAGGTGCTCCTCTCCAACTGGCTGCCGCAGCCCGAACTCGGCCTGGCCCTGCAGGAAGCGGTGCCGGCACGGTACGAGAACCGCGACGCCGAACGGGACGCCGAGGCCTTCCTGCGCAACGTCTACCTCTGCCAGGAGTAGATGCCCATCCCCCGACCCCTTCCCCGCGGGAAGGGGTGACGGCAGTTCAGCCGCTTCGCGGCCTCCCCTATCCCATCGTCCCGAGCCGCTACAATGCGGGCATGACCGCCTCTTCCGAACGCCGCGCCGCCTACCCGCACTTCCTCGCCATTCCCACCCGCTGGATGGACAACGACGTGTACGGTCACGTCAACAACGTCGTCTATTACTCGTACTTCGATACCGTCATCAACGAATACCTGATCCGCGAAGGCGGGCTGGACATCCGCGACGGCACCGTCGTCGGCTACTGCGTCGAATCGGCCTGCCGCTACCACCGCCCGGTCACCTTTCCCGAAACCCTCGACGCCGGCCTGCGCGTGGCGCACCTGGGCAACTCCTCGGTGCGCTACGAGATCGGCCTGTTCCGCCAGGGCGAGGACAGACCGGCGGCGCAGGGGCATTTCGTGCATGTCTTCGTCGACCGCGCCAAGGACAAGCCGACCGCCATCCCGGAAAGAATCCGCGCCTGCCTGGCGCGCCTGATCCTCAAGTAGGACGGCTTCCTACAGCAGAATCGGAACGATCCGGTTCAACCCCGGACCACCCCGGGACGTTAATCCACTCAAGCAGCGAGAAAGCACCACGAGGGCGCAAGGAGTTGTGGCAGGCAAGCGGGCGGGTGTCCCGGCAGCCTGATCGCTGAGGGTTGAAATTGTCGCGACAAACCCTTGCGCCTTCCCCCGCAGCGCTACAGCGCGTGGATGCGGTCGCCGCTCGCAAAACCGAGCAGCGGTACGTCGATTTCCCTTCCCAGTGCCAGCACCTTGAACAGCTCGCCCATCTCGGCGGGGCTGAGGAGTTTTTGCGCGCCCGAGGCGAGCGCGGCGTAGGCCACCGCGCCGTCTTCCTGCCGCGCTTCGAGCAGTTGCGCGAGGCCGCAGTTGAGGAGGAACTGCGCCTGGCTGGTGTAGCCGAGCACCTCCAGTCCGGCATCGTGGCCGGCGGAGGCGGCAGCGGTGAAGTCGACATGCGCGGTGAGGTCGTTGAGGCCGGGCAGCCAGAACGGGTCGCCGTGGGCGTGGTGGCGGTAGTGGCACATCAGCGTGCCCTCGGCGCGTTGCGGGTGGTAATACTCGCGCTGCGGAAAGCCGTAGTCGATCAGCAGCAGCGCGCCGCGCTGGAGGATGCGCCCCCACTCGGCGACCCAGGCGCGGGCAGCGAGGTTGATCTCCGAGACGTAGGGCGGCGAAACGAAAGTCAGTCCCTGCGACACGGCGAGCAGGGCGCCTTCGGCCGGCCGCTCGCGCCAGGCGAAGCCGCCGTCTTCCAGCGCGACGCCGCGCTCGTAGATGCCGTCCTCGCGCCAGGTGACGATATTGACGGGCAGCGCGTCGAGCAGCTCGTTGGCGACGACCGCGCCGCTGAAGGTCTCCGGCAGCGCGTCGAGCCAGGCGACGCGCTCCGCCAGCTGCGGCGCGCCGGCGAGCGTTTCCTGCTGCCGCGCGCGCAGTTCGCCGGACAGTTCGAGGATCTCGTAGCGCTCGGGCAGCGCCCCGCGCCGTTCGAGTTCCCGCAGCAGGCCGAGCGCCAGGGCACCGCTGCCGGCGCCGGCTTCGAGGACGCGCGGCGCGCTGGCCGCCATGATCTGCGCTGTCTGGGCCGCCAGGGTTTGGGCGAAGAGGGGCGAAAGCCCGGGCGCGGTGACGAAATCGCCGGCACCGCCGAACTTGCGCGCGCCGCCGCTGTAGTAGCCGAGGCCGGGCGCGTAGAGTGCCAGTTCCATGTAACGGGAGAAGGAGATCCAGCCGCCGGCCCGCTCGATCTCGGCGGCGATCAGGGCGGCGAGCCGGCGGCTGCTTTCCGCGGCATCGGGTGAGGGTTCGGGCAGGGCCATGGGGAGTGGAATCTGCCCGAATCCGTTAAAATTCGCAAACTTAACCGGAAATCCCGATGACCCTCCGCCTGCAGGACAAGACCGTGCTCATCACCGGCGCCGCCCGCCGCGTCGGCGCCGAGATCGCGCGCGCCCTGCATGCCGAGGGCGCCAGCCTGGCATTGCATTACCGCCGTTCGGCGGAGGCGGCCAAGGCGCTCGTCGCCGAACTCAACGCCGCCCGTGCCGGATCGGCCCTGGCTTTCCAGGCCGACCTGCTGGAGACCGACCACCTGCCCAGGCTGGTGGCGGACGTCGTCGAGCATTTCGGCCGGCTCGATGCCCTGGTGAACAACGCCTCCAGCTTCTACGCCACGCTCATGGGCAATATCGGCGAGCGCGAATGGAACGACCTCGTCGGCACCAACCTCAAGGCGCCGCTGTTCTTGTCGCAGGCGGCGGCGCCGCATCTCGCCGCAGCGCGCGGCGCCATCGTGAACATCACCGACATCCACGACGCGCGGCCGCTGAAGAACTTCCCGCTCTACTGCGCC
Source organism: Rhodocyclaceae bacterium (assembly GCA_039807535.1). Taxonomy (GTDB): domain Bacteria; phylum Pseudomonadota; class Gammaproteobacteria; order Burkholderiales; family Rhodocyclaceae; genus Desulfobacillus. The sequence goes on along the minus strand of JBDHRL010000131.1, from coordinate 133 downwards.
GCCAAGGCCGGCCTGTCGGGGCTGACCCGCGCCCTGGCCATGGAACTCGGGCCGCACGTGCGGGTGAACGCCGTCGCCCCCGGCCCGATCCTGTGGCCGGAGGACGGCTCCTTCGACGCCGCGGCCCAGGCCA
>JBDHRL010000130.1:0-6716 GCA_039807535.1 Rhodocyclaceae bacterium | reverse complement strand
TGGATCGACTACGGCGTGCTCGAGGAGTGCATGCGCGAGGATCTCAACGAACACGCCCTGCGCCGCATCGCCGTGCTCGACCCGCTCAAGCTCGTCATCGACAACTATCCGGAAGGGCAGGCCGAGGAGTGCTTCGCGCCCAACCACCCGCAAAAGCCCGAGCTGGGCAAGCGCGCGGTGCCTTTCTCGAGGGAACTCTGGATCGAGCGCGAGGACTTCACCGAGAATCCGCCGAAGGGCTACTTCCGCCTGTTCCCCGGCAACAGCGTGCGCCTGCGCTACGGCTACGTCGTCAAGTGCACCGGCTGCGAGAAGGACGCTTCGGGCAACGTCGTCGCCGTGCATTGCGAATACCTGCCGGATTCGAAGAGCGGCACGCCCGGCGCCGACGCCTACAAGGTGAAGGGCAACCTCCACTGGGTCAGCGCGCCGCACGCCTACCGGTGCGAAGTCCGCCTCTACGACCGCCTGTTCCGCGCGCCGAACCCCGGGGCCGGCGGCCGCGACTACCTGGAAGACCTCAACCCGGATTCGAAGCAGATCCTCATCGCCTGCCTGGAACCCGCACTGGGGAAAGCCGGGGCGGAGGAACGCTTCCAGTTCGAGCGGCATGGTTATTTCGTCGCCGATCGGGTAGATTCCGCAACTGACAGGCCGGTTTTCAATCGTGCAGTCACCCTGAAGGATTCCTGGGCCAGGGAAAAGCAATAACGCCCGGAGCTGCACCGCGGGCCAGTGCGCCCTCGCCGAACCGAAAACCGCTGGACGCCATTCACCGACCATGCCGAGGCGAGGAGGTGGGTTTATGTTCTGGCAAAAGCGCTTCGACGACTTCATCGACCGCATGGCATGCCACGACGTGCCGCTGCGGCTGCGGCTGTGGAACGGACGCGAGGCCGTGCTCGGCCCCTCGCCGGTCGTCACCTTCGAGATCAGGTCGCTCTCCGCCCTGCGCCGCCTGCTGCGCCCCTCGCTCGCCTCGCTCGGCCAGGCCTATGTCGACGGCCTCATCGACATCGAGGGCACCATCGACGACGTCATCGCCGTCGCGACCAGGCTCTCCGCGCATGCCGGGCGCCAGGTGCGGCGCGCGGCGCGCAGGATGCGCCACACGCGGCACGTCGACGCCGCGGCGATCGCCTACCACTACGATGTCTCCAACGATTTCTACCGGCTCTGGCTGGGCGAGGAGATGGTCTATTCCTGCGCCTATTTCCGCAGCCCCGACGACAGCCTGGAGCAGGCCCAGCTCGCCAAGCTCGACCACATCCTCACCAAGCTGCGCCTCGCGCCCGGCCAGCGCCTGCTCGACATCGGCTGCGGCTGGGGCGCGCTGGCGCTGCGGGCGGCGCGCAATCACGGCGTGCGCGCCGTCGGCATCACGCTCTCGCGCAACCAGTGCGAACTGGCGCGCAGCCGCGTCGCGGCGGCCGGGCTGGGGGACCGGGTGGACATCCGGCTGCAGGACTACCGCGACGTGGATGAGAAGTTCGACCGCATCGTCAGCGTCGGCATGCTCGAGCATGTCGGCCTGAAAAACCTGCGCGGCTACTTCGCCCGGACCCGCACACTGCTCGCCGACGACGGCATCTGCCTGAACCACGGCATCACCTCCACCGATGCGGACTCCGCCGAATCCCCCTTCGGCGGCGGCGAGTTCATCGAGCGCTACGTCTTCCCCCACGGCGAACTGCCCCACATCGGATTCCTGCTCAAGGAAATGGCCGCGGCGGGGCTTGAGGCGACCGACGTGGAGAACCTGCGCCGCCATTACGCCCTCACCGCCCGCCACTGGAGCCGGCGCTTCGAGCAGCACGGCCGGCAGCTGAAGACGCTGGCCGGCGAAAAACGCTACCGCATCTGGCGCGCCTACCTCGCCGGCTGCGCCTACGGCTTCGCCCACAACTGGATCGCCCTGCACCAGGTGCTGGCCGTCAAGGCGGACGGACCGGGCGCAGACACCCTGCCGCCGACGCGGGATTACATGTACGCGGAAAGGCCGCCGCCGGGCGGCCAGGACTGACTTTCCCGAGCGGGCCGGACTATACTGTCGGTCAGTCCCGCCCGTTGAAGGATCCCGGCATGTCCGCCCTGCCCGCACTGCCCCGCTACACCCTGCGCGAAGAGATCGCCAGCAGCATCACGCACGGCGTCGGCGTCGTGCTGGCCATCGCCGGCCTGGCGGTGCTGGTCGCCTTCGCCACCCTGCACGGGAATGCCTGGCACATCGTCGGCTGCAGCATCTTCGGCGCCGCCCTGATCCTCTGTTTCACCACCTCGACGCTCTACCACAGCGTGCAGATCGAGCGCATCAAGCGCACACTGCGCGCGCTCGACCACGCCGCCATTTTCCTGCTCATCGCCGGCACCTACACGCCCTTCCTGCTGGTGAATCTGCGCGGCCCCTGGGGCTGGTCGCTGTTCGCCGTGATCTGGGGACTGACTTTCGCCGGCATCGTCCTGCGCCTGCTGCTGAAGGGGCGGCGGCACGGGCTGGTGGTCTCGCTCTACATCGCCATGGGCTGGATCGTGGTGGTGGCGATCCAGCCCATGCTCGAGCGCGTCGGCACCGGCGGCCTCGTCCTGCTCGCCGCCGGCGGCCTCGCCTACATGGCCGGCGTGGCCTTCTACAAATGGCGCCGCCTGCCCTACAACCACGCCATCTGGCACGGCTTCGTGCTGGCCGGCAGCGCGCTGCACTTCTTCTCCATACTGTTCTACGTCATCCCCTGGCCGGCGGCCGCACTATAGCAACAGCGCGCCCCCTCGCAGCCGCTGCGGTCAAGTGTGCCGCGTCGCCTTCTTTTTACGTTATTTTCACGCCGGATTGACACGGCCCTGACGGGGGCGCCGGTAGAGTGGGCGGACTGGAAATCCCCCGGCCGGATCCCCCGCTCCATGCATCACGAAATCACGGCAAATGTGCCGCCCCGCCATGCAACACGGCCGATCGGCAGCGGAATCGACTGGCGGGCAATGGGCCGGGCTTACCTGTTTTTCTGGTATTTCTCCGGCGTCACGCATCTTCTGCTTCTCGCCAGTGGCGCCACGGGCGTTTCCCCGCTGCGGCACGGCCTGGTCGGCAGCCTGCTGTGGCTGTTGCCCATGATCCTCCTTCCCGGGCAGGGGACGCGCATCGCCGGCTTCATCGGCCTGGTCCTGTGGGTCGGCTCGCTGGTCAATCTCGGCTACTTCTCGATCTATCGGCAGGAGTTCACGCAAAGCGTCCTTTTCATCGTTTTCGAATCGAACCCGTCCGAAGCGAGCGAATTCGTCGGCAATTACTTCGCCTGGTGGATGGTGCCCGCCCTGCTGGCCCATACGGCCATCGCCTGGTGGCTCTGGCGCCGGCTGCGTCCGCTGGCAATGCCGAAAAGGGCTGCCTGGGCGCTGTCGCTCGCCATCCTGACGCTCATCGTGCTGCCCGGAACCTACCGGGTCCTCTACAAAGGCCGTGATCTCACGGCAGGCACGTTCTCCCATGCCCTTGCCAACCACCTGGAGCCGGCCGTGCCCTGGCAGTTCGTCGTCGGCCTGGCCAAGTACGACAAGCAGCTTGGCGAAATGCAATCCCTGCTCGAGCAGAACCAGCGCCTGCCGCCGGTTGCCAATCTGGTCGATGCCAATGCCGGCCAGCCGTCGACGCTGGTGCTGGTGATCGGCGAGTCAACAAACCGGCAGCACATGAGCCTCTACGGCTATTCCCGCAAGACCACGCCGCGCCTGGAAGCCATGCGGGACCAGCTCGCGGTTTTCAATCAGGTGGTCGCCTCGCGGCCCCACACCATCGAAACCCTGCAGCAGGCACTGACCTTTGCCGACCAGGAAAATCCGGATCTCTATCTGACGCGTCCCTCGCTCATGAACATCATGAAGCAGGCCGGCTACAAGACCTACTGGATCACCAATCAGCAGACCCTGACGGGCCGCAACACGATGCTGACCAATTTCTCGGAACAGACCGACGAGCAGATTTATCTGAACACGGCCCGCTCGCAGAACGCCTACAGCTACGACGGCAAGGTGCTCGAGCCCTTCTCGCGCATCCTCGGGGACAAGGCCGAGCGCAAGTTCATCGTGGTGCACCTCCTCGGCACGCACATGAAGTATGAATTTCGCTATCCGCCGGAATTCAACGTGTTCAGGGACAAGGAGGGCCTGCCCGGCTGGGTCACGGAAAGGCAGCTGTCGCAGATCAACCATTACGACAATGCCGTGCTGTACAACGACCATGTCGTCGCCGGCCTGATCGAGCGCCTGGCCGCAGGCGGCGGCCGTTCGATGCTGCTCTATTTTTCGGATCACGGCGAGGATGTTTACGATTCGCCCGGCCACGATTTCAGCGGACGCAATGAGGCCCGCCCGACGCCGCCGATGTATACCGTCCCGTTCCTGCTCTGGCGGTCCGCGGCCTGGAAACAGGCCCATCCACACCGCTTCGACGGACAGCTCGACCGCCTCTATCAGACAGCGCATCTCATTCACACCTGGGCCGATCTGGCCGGGCTCGGCTTCGACGACTACGATCCGACGAAAAGCGTGGTGAATGCGCGCTTCCGGGAACGCCCGCTGCTGGTCGGCAATCCGGCTTCTCCGAAGACGCTCATCGACCTGCGCCCGATGCTGGCGGCAGGCTCCGCCAGCACTCGCGATTAGCGGCCGTGCGGCATGGTTCCCTCATCGGGGATCCCCATCCGGTCCCGCAGCGACAAGGTGCGGGCCAGGCAACGCTCCGCCCACGGGCCAAGTGACGGCTGTTCGCGCCATGCCGGATATGGCATAGTACGGTTCCATCACGCACGCGGGGAGGGCGCATGGGCAATGCGGAATCCATGGCGGCCATCGACGGCCATCTGATCATCATTCTCGGCATCATGGTCGCCGCCGGCCTGCTCGGCGGCCTCGCCAACTTCTTCCTCAACGAGCGCGACAGCCATTCCTCCTGGGGCAGCGCCGGGCGGCACATGGTGCTCGGCGTCGTCGCCGCGCTGACCGTGCCGCTGTTCCTCAACATGATGTCCAGCCACCTGCTGGAAGCCACGCGCCTGAAGTCGAGCGAACTGTTCGTCTTCGCCGGCTTCTGCCTGCTCTACGTGGTGGTGACGCGGCGCTTCTTCGAGAACATCGCCGCCCGCCTGATCGGCCAGGTCGAGCAGGTGCGGCGCGAAGTGAAGCACCTGCAGTATGCGAGCGAACGGGCGCCGCTGCCGGCCGCGGCGGCACCGACATCCCGCGCCGCCGAGCCGGAAACCGCGCCCGAACCGGCGCCGGCCTCCATCGTCGAGCTGCCGCGCAACGCGGTGAGCTTCGGCGACATCGAGCTGATGCGCGCCGTCGCCGAGGGCAACGCCATCTACGGCGCCAACACGGGCCTCGCCGCCAAAACCACCCTGCCGAAGGATCAGATCGCCGCCCGCCTGGCGGCGCTCAAGGCGATGGGCCTGATCGAATCGAAGATCGACGAGCGCAACGTCGTGCGCTGGCACCTGACGCCGAAGGGCCGCTCGCTGATCGACGGCATCAGCGCCGCCGCCTCGCTCGAGGAGCGGCGCGACGCCAGCTAGCCTCCGCCATCCCCGCGCACGCGGGGATCCGGGGGGTTTCTCCGTCCATGGATTCCCGCTTCCGCGGGAATGACGGAATCCCCACGCCGGATCGACGTACTGCCCTCATGGATTCCCGCTTGCGCGGGAATGACGGAATCCTCACGCCGGATCGACGTACTGCCCTTCCAGCAGCTTCGCCTGCGCCGCCGCCAGCCGCGCGATCGGCACGCGCGGGCCCGAACACGACACGTAGTTCAGGCCGATGTGGTGGCAGAAGCGGATCGAGGCCGGGTGGCCGCCGTGTTCGCCGCAGATGCCGATCTTGAGCTCCGGGGCGGTCCGCCGGCCCCGCTCCACCGCCATCTTCATGACCTCCCCCACCCCCTTCACGTCGAGCACCTCGAACGGGTTGTCCTGCAGGATGCCCGACTCGTTGTAGGCGGGCAGGAACTTGTTCTCGGCGTCCTCGCGCGAAAAGGAGAAAGTGGCCTGGGTCAGGTCGTTGGTGCCGAAGGAGAAGAACTCGGCGATCTCGGCCATGCGCCCAGCGCGCATGCAGGCGCGCACGACTTCCAGCATCGAGCCGAACTTCAGGCGCACATTGATGCCGTGGGTCAGCTCCACCACCTTGTGCAGGCGCCGCACGTGGTCGTGGATGCGGCGCAGTTCCTCGACGGTGGCCACCTGCGGCACCATGATCTCCGGATACACCTCGACGCCCTCCTTGGCGCACAGCGCGGCGGCCTCGAGGATGGCCTGGATCTGCATGCAGTAGATTTCCGGATAGGTGATGCCGAGGCGCACGCCGCGGTGGCCGAGCATCGGGTTCACCTCCGAGAGCGCGCGCACCTTCTTCAGGATTTTTTCCTTCTTGGAAATGATGTCTTCCTCGAGGTGCGACTCCTTGAAGGCGTGCATGCCGTCGGTGAGCTTGACCAGTCCGTCGGCATACTGCTGGTAGAGCCGGGGGTTGAGCAGCTTCAGCGTCTCGGGCAGCTCTTCCAGCCCCTTCAGCGTGTCGCGCAGATGGTGCAGGTGGGCGATTTCCAGTTCGAGCTGGGCCGCCGTCGGCAGGAACTCGTGCATCGGCGGATCGAGCAGGCGCACCGTCACCGGCAGGCCCTTCATGGCCTTGAAGATGCCCTTGAAGTCGTTGCGCTGGATCGGCAG
>JBDHRL010000129.1:0-6762 GCA_039807535.1 Rhodocyclaceae bacterium | reverse complement strand
TGCGTAAATCATTTACCGACCTCCGTGCGTGACAGCTTCGGCCCCGGAATGGCCTGGAGTCCGCTGTCCTGGAGCCGCTTGAGGGCTTCCGAGGCGGCGGCAATGACAAGAGCCTGGCGCGGAAACATTGTCAATAAGCTTGAAAATTATCATAATGCAAATTGATAATGTGGCAAGGATGGCAATGGGCCAACGGGCAATGGGCAAGGATGACAGCGATAGGCGTGAGGAGACGCAGCCCTCCAGGCGCAAGGTTCTGCTGGTCGATGACGACCGGCTGATCCTGGCGACGCTGTCGAGCAGCCTTGAGCGCGCGGGCTATGCCGTCCGGTCCTGCGGCTCCGCCGAGGAGGCGCGCCGGCTGATCGAGGTCGAGAAGCCGGACATGGCCATCCTGGACATCCGCATGCCCGGCGAGTCCGGCCTCGAACTGGCCCGGCATCTGCTGTTGAATCCGGGCGTCCCGTTCATCTTTCTGACGGCCTACAGCGAAGCGCCGATCGTGCAGGAGGCAGTCGGACATGGCGCGCTGGGCTACCTGGTGAAGCCGGTGGACCTGCCGCAACTGGTGCCGGCCATCGAGGCGGCCCTGGCGCGGGCGGCGGACCTCGGAAATCTGCGCGCGACGGGACAGCAATTGCAGACGGCGCTCAATGAAAGCCGGGAAGTCAGCATGGCGGTTGGATTGATCATGGAGCGCCGCAAGCTCGGCCGCCATGAGGCTTTCGAGGAATTGCGCACCGCTGCGCGCTCCCGGCGCCGCAAGATCGTCGAGGTCGCCGAGGAACTTCTGTCCGGGATCGAAGATTCCGATGACGGCAAGGCGGCATAAAACCCGGGATGGACGCGAGCGCAGCGGGCGTGGCCGGCAGCTTCAAGGCAAGCCCCGCCGCACGCCGCGGACAGGCCGTCGGGTTGTCCTTGTGCCGCCACATCGCGGCCACATCGCGGCCACATCGCGGCCACATTGCAGCCTTGTGCCTGCAGCACCGCTAAAGAAGCGGCGTTTCCTGCCGATATAATGGCCTGTCGCAGGCGCCGGCCCGCCAGTCCCCGAGGACGGCGCGGAGCGCCAGCCGATTGCATGCCTGCCCCGCCCCCGCAGGTCGTCTAACCGATGCGCAGCACTGCTGCGCGCTGTTGGATTACCCATGACCTTGCGCGCGGACGAACAGACGATTCAAGCCCTTGCCCCCGTCGGAGGAATGCAGCCGGGCGAGGCGGCACGCCTGACCCTTGGCCGTAAATTCCTGCTGGTATTCGCCGCGCTGGGCCTGGTCGGCCTGGGCAACTGGCGGGTGGTCGAGTCCGCCCTGTCCCGCCTCGAAGGCGCGACGAGCCAGGTCAATGTCATCGGCAGCATCCGCTGGATCAGCCAGAAGGTGCAGGCGGACACCCTCGGGTTGGCGCATGGCAAGGGCGGGCGGCAGGCCGTCGAGGCGGAACTGGATCGCCTCGACGGGACGATCCGGGTTTTGGCCGAGGGCGGGGAACGCTTCGGCCTCGCGGTGCGCGAACCCTCGCAGGTCGTGCGGGACGCCATCGAGCCCCTCCGTCTGGCGGCGCGGGATTACCGTGCCGCTGTCGCGCGCACACTCGACAGGCTGTCCGCACGGCAGGACATCGCGGCCGAACTGGACGCCCTGGCGGCCGGCGCCGGCCGGCTGTGGACGACCGCCGATGGCATTGCCGCCGCCCTGAGCGCGCAGATCGCCGATATCGAAAAGGACGCGCGCCGCCAGTTCCACCTGCTGGCGCTCCTCGACCTGGGCATCCTGCTGGCGGCGCTGGCTGCCCTCCGCATCCAGATCCTGCGTCCGCTGCGCGCGCTGACCGCCGCCAGCAGGCGGTTCGCGCGCGGACACTTCGCCGAGCGGGTCGGCAACGGCGCCTCCGACGAGATCGGCGAGCTGGGTCGCGCCTTCGATCGCATGGCCGGCGAGATCGAGCGCGACATCCGGCGCATCGCCAGCGACCGCGACACCCTCGCGAAGGCGCAGCACGACCTGCGCATGCTGTCCCGGGCGGTCGAACACAGCCCGTCCCCCGTGTCGATCACCGACACGGCCGGCCGCATCGAGTATGTCAATCCCAAATTCACCGAGATCTCCGGCTATTCGCGCGAGGAAGCCGTCGGCCGGAACATCGGCTTCCTCAAATCCGGACAGACGCCGGACGAAGTCTATGCGGACCTCTGGCAGGCGCTCGCCGCGGGGCGGGAATGGCGCGGCGTGCTGCTGAACCGCAAAAAGGGCGGCGCGCTTTTCCGGGTGGATACGCGCATTTCCCCGCTGGCGGACGAAGGCGGGCGGACGACCCACTTCATCACGATCCAGGAAGACGTCACCGAACGGCAGCGGGCCGCCGAAGCGCTGCGCCTCAGCCAGGAGCTGTTCCGGATGACGTTCGACTCGGCGGCGGTGGGCATCGCGCTGTATGACCTGGCCGGCCGCTTCCTGCTGGCCAACGGCGCCCTGCGCGAGACGCTCGGCTACGGCGAGGAGGCGCTGCTGCACATGAGCCTGCCGGAGATCACCCATCCGGACGACCGGGCCAGGGACGCCGATCTCGAACGCCAGGTGCTGGAGGGATCGCGCCGCCGCTACGCGGCGGAAAAGCGCCTCATTCACCGGGAGGGCCATGTCGTCTGGGTGGTGCTGTCGGTGGCCCTGGTGCGGGACAGGGACGACGCCCCCATGCATTACATCGGCCAGATCGTCGACATCACCCCGCGCAAGACGATGGAACAGGAACTGATCGCATCGCGCGCGGACCTGCGCACCCTGGCGGCCCACCATGACGCCGTGCGCGAGGAGGAGCGCAAGCGCATCGCCCTGGAAATCCACGACGAGCTGGGCCAGCTGCTGACCGCCCTGAAGATGGACATTTCCCTGCTGCGCATGCACTCCGGCGCCGACCCGGCGGTGGTCCGGCGCACGGACGACATGCGCGAACTGGTGGAAAAGACCATCGGCGTGGTGCGCCAGGTGGCCTCCAACCTGCGGCCGGCGGCGCTGAACCTCGGCATCGTGCCGGCCCTGGAATGGCTGGTGGAGGATTTCGGCCGGCGCACCGGCATCGCTTATGAACTGAACCTGTTCGGCGACGGGATCGAACTGGATGACGCGCGGGCGACCGCCGTCTTCCGCATCGTGCAGGAGTCCCTCACCAACGTGATGCGCCACGCCGCCGCCGCCATGGTCGCCGTCACCCTCGGGCGCGACGGGGATGCGCTCCTGCTGGAAGTCAGGGACGACGGCTGCGGCTTCGACCTCGAGGCCGCGCGGCGCGGGCCTTCCTTCGGCCTGCGCGGCATCCGCGAGCGGGTGCGGGGCCTGGGTGGCGCGCTCTCGGTCGACAGCGGCCCCGGCCGGGGCACGGCACTGTCGATCCGCCTGCCCCGTGCCGGCGAAGGACGGGCATGATCCGGGTCCTGATCGCCGACGACCATGCCATCGTGCGCGGCGGGCTGAAGCAGATCATCGCCACCACCACGGACATCGTCGCGGCCGGCGAGGCCACCGACGGCGCGGAAGTCATCGACAGGCTGCGGCAGGTCGAACTCGACCTGCTGCTGCTGGACATGACCATGCCCGGCCTGAGCGGGATCGACCTGGTGCGCCGGGTGCGCGGCGAGCGGCCGACGCTGCCCATCCTCGTGCTGAGCATGCACAACGAAGGCCAGGTGGTGTCGCGGGCCCTGCGCGCCGGCGCCACCGGCTACGTCACCAAGGACAGCGATCCGGCCATCCTGCTCTCCGCCATCCGCAAGGTGGCGATGGGCGGGCGCTTCATCGATCCGGCCCTGGTCGACGCCATCGTCTTCGATGCCGGCAACGGCGACCGGCCGCCGCACGAATGCCTCTCCGACCGCGAGTTCCAGGTGCTGCAGCGGATCGTGTCGGGCGAGACCGTCGGCGAGATCGGTGACGCGCTCAAGCTGAGCGCGAAGACCATCAGCACGCACAAGATGCGCCTGATGCAGAAGCTTGGCGTAAACAACAACGCCGATCTCATCCGCTACGCCCTCCGGCACGGCCTGGCGCAGGAATAGCACCCCCCTCTCCCGGTTCCCTCCTTGTAGGTGTTTTTCCGACAGGCCGTAGGCGCATTCTTACGGCGCGAAGGATTGATGCCTAAAGCAATTTCCGGCATTTCCGACTCCTGAACCCCAAGTCTGGCGTCGTTACTCCGTCTAACAGGACGGAACACGTGACGATGAAACTGCTGATAGTCGAGGATTCGCGACCGGTGGGCGAGCGGCTGCGGACCATCATGGCCAGCCTGCCCGGCGTGCAGGCCGAGGTGGCGGGTGACCTGCGCCAGGGCACGATGCGCTTTCGCGAGCTGGAGCCGGAAATGGTGATCCTCGACGTCCAGCTGCCGGACGGCAGCGGCCTGGACCTGCTGGGCACGATCAAGCAGGAGCGGCCGAATACCCGCGTGCTGATGTTCAGCAACTATGCCCTCTACCGCAAGCGCTGCGTGGCGGAAGGCGCGGACGATTTCTTCGACAAGCCGATGGACCTGGAAAGACTGACGGCAACCGTCAGGCAATTTGCGGAGGCGGCAGCGTGACTGAAAAAACCGAACCGACGATGAGCGACGACGGCCTGCCCTGGCAGCATGCGCCCGCGGTGGCGGTGCTGGGCGCCGTGATGCTGCTGGCGGCGGGGGGCGGCGGCGGCCTTTCCATCGCGCTGGCGGCGGCCCTGGTCGTGGCCGGCGGCGTCGCGGGCAGGATGTCCCTTGCGGCGTGCCGGCAGGGCATTCGCCATGCCCTGGAACAAGCCGACGCAGCGCGCCGGACGGAGGCGGCGGCCCGGGCCGCCGAGCGGCGCCAGGCCGGACTGGATGCGCTGTGCGGGAGCGTGCTGCCCGTCTGGGCGCGGCAGATCGAGGCCGCGCGCCGGCAGACCGAGGAGGCGATCACCGCGCTCTCCGGGCGTTTCGCCGGCATCGCCGAAAAGCTCGAGGCGGCCGAGTCCGCCTCGCATGACGCCGCCGGCGAAACGGGCAGCGGCGGCATCATGGGCATCCTGGACGCGACGCGCTCCGACCTCGACGCCATCACCCAGACCCTGCGCAGCACCCAGCAGAGCAAGCAGGCGATGCTGGGCGAGATCGCCGGCCTGGCGAAGTTTACGGAAGAGCTGAAGAAAATGGCGGCCGATGTCGGCAGCATCGCCGGCCAGACCAACCTGCTGGCGCTGAATGCGGCCATCGAGGCGGCGCGCGCGGGCGAGGCCGGGCGCGGCTTCGCCGTCGTCGCCGATGCGGTGCGCAAGCTGTCGTCGGAATCGGGCGAGACCGGCAAGCAGATCAGCGCGAAGGTCGAGGCCGTGAATGCCGCGATCAAGGCGACGCTGGATGCGGCCGCCCAGTCGTCCAGGCTCGAAGAGGCAAGCATCGGCGTGAGGGATGCGACCGTGGCGAGAATACTCGAGCGGTTTTCCGCCGAGACGCAGGCGCTGGCGGAATCGTCCGGGATCCTGCATCGGGTGAGCGCCGGCATCCGCGGCGAGGTGGCCGAAGTGCTGGTCTCGCTGCAGTTCCAGGACCGCGTCAGCCAGATGCTCATGCACATCCAGAACGACCTGCAAAAGCTGGACCAGAAGGTGGCCGGCACGGGCGATGCGTGCGCGGCCTTCGATGTCGAGGCCTGGCTGAACGAGCTGGCGAGCTCCTACACCATGGCGGAGCAGCACGCCGTCCATGCCGGCGGCCAGGGCACCCGGCCGCAGGATTCCGAAATCACCTTCTTCTGACGGGAGGGAAGACATGGCAAAGACAATTCTCGTGGTGGACGACTCGACCTCGCTGCGCCAGGTCGTCGGCATCGCCCTGAAAGGCGCCGGCTACGAGGTCATCGAGGCCTGCGACGGCAAGGACGCGCTCGGCAAGATCTCGGGAAAGAAGGTGCACCTCATCATCAGCGACGTGAACATGCCGAACATGGACGGCATCACCTTCGTCAAGGAGGTGAAGAAGATCGCCGAGCACAAGTTCGTGCCGATCATCATGCTGACCACCGAATCGCAGGAAGCCAAGAAACAGGAAGGGCAGGCGGCCGGCGCGAAAGCCTGGGTGGTCAAGCCCTTCCAGCCGGCGCAGATGCTCACCGCCGTCTCCAAGCTGGTCATGCCTTGAGAACTCCTGACAATTAGTCAGTCTGCGGAGGACGGCACATGGAGATCAACGCACAGAACAACAACGGCCGCTGCGCGGTGGCGCTCGGCGGCGAACTCACGATCTACGCCGCCGCCGAGCTGAAGGCGGGCCTGGTCGACGCGGTCGGCGCGTGCGCCGAGACGGAAATCAATCTCGCCGCCGTGTCGGACATCGACACGGCCGGCCTGCAGGTGCTGGTGCTGGCCAAGCGCGAGGCCGCGGCCGCCGGCAAGACCCTGCGCCTGGTCGGACACAGCCAGCCGGTGCGGGAACTGATCGAGCTGTACAACGTGGCGGCCCTGTTCGGCGATCCCCTGGTGATCCCGGCGCGGGAACCGGGCCGCTTTGCCGACGGAGGCAGGGCATGAACCTCGAAGCCGCGCTGCAGACCTTCATTGTCGAAAGCCGCGAGCTGTTGCTGAGCATGGAGGATTCCCTCCTGCTGCTCGAACAGGCGCCGGACGATGCCGATGCGATGAACGCCACTTTCCGCGCCATCCATACCATCAAGGGATCGGCCGGGCTGTTCGGCCTCGACGACATCGTCCGCTTCGCGCATGTCGTGGAGAGCCTGCTCGACCGTGCCCGCAA
>JBDHRL010000128.1:0-6856 GCA_039807535.1 Rhodocyclaceae bacterium | reverse complement strand
GGCGGGCCCTCTCCTCGGGGAGAGGGGAAGAAGCGAGGCGGGCCCTCTCCTCGGGTAGAGGGGAAGAAGCTTGTTCGTAGCCCGCCGCAAACCCGCGCAGGCTTGCTTCGGCGCCCTTGCCGGCATCACGGATGGCGGCCTCGCAGGCTTCGCGCGAGAGCGGCAGCGCGCCGCTGCCGGCCATGGCGCCGAACAGCACGGCGTCGATCACCGCGCCGGCCTCCTGCGCCAGGCGCGACATGTCGAAGAGCACGGCCTTTTGCGCCACCTTCGGCGCGGCCTCGAGGATCCTGCCCGCATCGTAGCGGCCGTCGGTGGGGACGACCTTCTCGGCGGTGGCGTAGACGCGGTGGGTCGACGCCACCAGCGTGGTGCGCTCCGGCGTGATGAAGGCGCTCTGCATGGCGCGGCCGGCCTCGACCAGTTCGGAGGCGGCCATCAGGTCGATGCCGCCCGGGCTCGGCACCAGGGCCATCACCGGCGGGCGGGCGCCCTTCTCGGGGAAGATCTCGACGTAATAGGTGGTGGCTCCGGTGCGCTGCGAGACGCCGGGGATGGACGTCTTCTGCGCCGGAAAGCCTTCGTGCTGCGCGGCATCGATCAGCCAGTCGCCGAGGACGCCGCCGCCCTCGCCGCCGAGGGCGGCGACCAGGATGGTGATGGGGCGTGTGCTCATTTGGCGCCTCCTTGCAGGTCGGCCTTCAGGCCGACATCGGCGGCTGTTGTCGGGCTGAAGCCCGACCTGCGGGACAAGGCGCCGATCACCGCTTGCCTTATGCCGTGCATGAAGCGGTCCCAGCCGCTCGGGTTCTGGATCACCTCGATGCGGTGGAAGCTCGGGCAGAGTCCGGCGGCATGGGCCGCCTCGCCGCACAGGCCGCAGCCGACGCAGCCGCTGTTGATGGTGGTGACGGGCTGATCGCGCAGCGGATCGGGCGAATCCTTGATGGTGAGCGAGGGGCAGCCGGAGAGGCGGATGCAGGCGCGGTCGCCGGTGCACACGTCGTCGTCGATGCCGAAGCGGGTGCGCACGACGCGCTTGCCGGCGGCGAGCTGCTGCGCCGTGATGGGCCGCTCGCGGCGCGTGCGCTCGAGCATGCACTCGCCGTCGGCGATGATCACCTTGAGTCCCTTCTCCGGCGTCGTCATGGCGCGGCGCAGGACCCCGGCGACGGCGGCCACTTCGTAGTTGTACACCCGCTCGATCCACTTCACGCCGAGGCCGCGCAGGGTGGACTCGATGCTGATCGGCGTGCCTTCCTTCGGCGCCAGGGCGGGCGTGGAGGGGATGTTCTGCGTGCCCGTGGCCGAGGTGTAGCCGTTCTGCATGATCACCAGCACGCCGTCGTCGTTGCGGAAGACGGCGTTGGCGACGCCGGTGGTGAGACCCTGGTGCCAGAAGCCGCCGTCGCCCATGACGGTGACGACGCGCTTGCCGAAGTTCGGTCCGACGGCGGAAGCCGCCGCCAGCGACAGGCCGTAGCCGAGCACCGTATTGCCGAGGTTGAACGGCGGCAGCGTCGAAAAGGTGTGGCAGCCGATGTCCGAGCTGACGTGGATGCCGCCGAACTCCTCCTCGACGAGCTTCAGCGCGGAGAAGAACGGCCGCTCCGGGCAGCCGATGCAGAAGCCGGGCGGGCGCGTCGGTACCGGCACGCCGAGCAGCTCGGCGGCGCGCTTTTTCGCCGCATTGACGCCGTCGAGCACGGCGTCGACGCCGTTCAGGTCGACGCCGTCGGGGCGGATCACCTTAAGGAAGCCGCCAACGCCCTTCAGCACCACTTCGGCGGTGTATTCGCCGGCCACGGGCAGCACGTCCTTGCCGATGACGTGCGGATCGTTGACGTCGGCGCGGCGCAGGATCGAGTTGATGGCCTCCTCGATGTGCGCCGGCTGCCCTTCCTCGATCACCAGCACGGCGCGCTTGCCCGAGCAGAAGCGGGTGATTTCCTCCGGCACGAGCGGATAAGTGACGTTGAGGACGTAGAGCGGGATGCGCGACTCGCCCCAGGCGTCGGCCAGCCCGAGCTGCTGCAGGGCGCGGATCGCCGTGTTGTACATGCCGCCCTGCACGACGATGCCGATCTGGCGCAGATCGCCGGAAAAGAATTCGTTCAACTGCTCGCGCCGGATGAACTTCACCGCCTCGGGCAGGCGCACTTCGATCTTGTGCTTCTCCTGCGTGTAGTTGTGCGGCGGCAGCGGGATGCGCTCCAGGCTGAACACCGGCTTCTGCACCGGGTTGCGCCGCGAGTATTTCGGCGCGACGTTGTCCTTCGTCCCGAAGCTGCCGTGGACGTGGCAGGCGCGGATGCGCAACTCGAGCATCACCGGCGTGTTGCTGGCTTCGGACAGCGCGAAGCCCTTCTCCACCATGCGCACGATGGAGGGCAGGTTCGGTCGCGGATCGAGCAGCCAGACCTGGGATTTTTGCGCGAAGGAATGGCTGCGCTCCTGGATGATCGAGGCGCCCTCGCCATAATCCTCGCCGATGACGATCATGGCGCCGCCGACGACGCCGGCCGAGGACAGGTTGGACAGTGCATCCGAGGCGACGTTGGTGCCGACCACCGACTTCCAGGTGACGGCGCCGCGCAGCGGATAGTTGATCGAGGCGCCGAGCATGGCGCAGGCGCCGGCCTCGTTGCCGCAGGCCTCGAAATGCACGCCCATCTCGTCGAGCAGTTCGCGCGCGTCGGCCAGCACGTCCATGAGGTGCGAGACGGGTGCGCCCTGATAACCGCCGACGTAGGAAACGCCGCTTTGCAGCAGCGCCTTGGTGACGGCGAGGATGCCCTCGCCATGGAAGGTGTTGCCGGCGCCCAGCCGCAGCTTGGCGACTTCCGCCTTGAAGGAGCGTTCCATGTCTCTCTGTCGGCGGCCCGGCGTACCGGGACCGCTCATTCGTTGTTGATGGCTGAAATTATCCAACCAATCGTACCGGCCCGCCAGTTTTCTCCCCTCTCCCGCAGGCGGGAGAGGGGCTGGGGGAGAGGGTGGCAGGCCGCTCCCCCCTCTCCCCGACCCTCTCCCCCGGTTCCGGGGGAGAGGGAGAATGGTTTATGCCCGACCGGACATGGCTTGCGTCATGGCTGGATGACGGCCCTCGGCGAGGCCCTTGATGAAGCCGACGTTCTTCCGCATGGTCGCCTCGATGTGGGCGACCTGCTCGGGCTCCAGGTGACGGTACTTGCCGAGTATTTCGAGGTACTCGTCGATGGGCCGCGGGTTGTCCGGCGAGCGCGAAAGCCTGAGCCCGTCGCGCGGATTGAACTCCCACAGCAGGACGAAATTGGTCTCGACGGCCTTTCTCGCCACCTCGACGTTCTCCTGCGAGGGGAAGCGCCAGCCGGTGGTGCACGGCGAGTAGATGTGCAGGTAGGCGAAGCCGCGCTTCGAGGCATCGATCGCCTTGTCGAGCTTCGCGTAGAGGTCTTCCATGAAGGCGGTGGAGGCCGTGGCGACGAACTCGCAGTTGTGCATCATCATCAGCACGGGCAGGTTCTTCGCGTCCTGCGTCTTGCCCTTGCCGCGCTCGCCGACCGGGGTGGTGGACGTCCACGCGCCGAAGGGGGTGCAGCCGGAGCGCTGCATGCCGGTATTCATGTAGCCCTCGTTGTCCACGCAGATGAAGAGGATCTGCTCGCCGCGCTCGGCGGCGCCGGAGAGCGACTGGAAGCCGACGTCGGCGGTGCCGCCGTCGCCGGCCAGCGCGACGGCGTTCACTTCGCGGCCCTGGCGCTTGTAGTGGCGCTTGATGCCGGTGAGCATGGAGGCGGTGTTGGTGAGCAGCGGGTGGAACACCGGCACCTTGGTGCCGGTGAGGCCGTTGTAGCCGACCGAGCCCATGCCGGGGATGCAGCCCGGCGGCGCGGCGAGCACGGAGTCCGGACCGATGCGGCGCATCGTGTGGCGCATGATGAGCTCGGTGTTGCAGCCCTGGCAGCCGGCCAGGCCCGGCACGAAAAGGTCCTCCAGGCCGCCGACCTCGTTGTAGATGTTGGCGGTGGTCAGATAACTCAGCGCGCCGCCGCCCTTGTGTAAATCCTGGCAGGCCTTGACGCAGGCCGGATCGCCGTCGCAGGTGTCGCACTTGACGACGTGGCCCGCCGCGGCGTTGTGCACGATGCCGCCATAGGCGCAGCCGACGGTGCACAGCAGGCAGTTCACGCACTTCGAGCCGTCCCAGTCGATCACGCCGTCGTCCATGCCCTTGGCGAGCGCGGCAGCCGGGCAGTTGGCGACGCATTTCGGGTCGGCGCACTGGCGGCACATCGCCAGCTCGAAGGCATCGCCGTCGGCGACGATCTGGATGCGCGAATTGACGATGTCCGCGCTGCCGGCCTTGACCGTGGCGCAGGCCGTCATGCAGGCGTTGCAGCCGTCGCAGTGCTCGGGCTTGAAGGCGATGGTGTTGTAGGCGGTCATTTGATTACCTTCCCCCCGCCCCCCTTCCCGAGGAAGGGGGTGACTGTCGTTCGCGAGCCAAGCTCGCTCCATGTTGTTGTCTGCGCCATCCTTGGGGCGGCCCGGCGGACGGCGCTCACCTCCAGGTCCTCGACATGATGGCGCGCGCGGTTTTCTGCGGGTCGGCGATGAAGGCCTCGCGCACCGGCGAGAGGTCGATGCGGCGCAGGATCAACTCCCACATCACGCCCGGGTCGAAGGGCACGTTGATGCCGAAGATGCCGGTTAATTGGTTGCCTTGCATGACGATCTTCAGGTAATGCTTCGCGTCGGCTTCCTGGCGCACCACCTCACCCCCGCTCTGGCTGCCGACGGAGACCGCCTGCTGGCCGAAGAAGGTGTAGGTGTTGAGCGGCACGCCGCCGGGCCAGGGCTTGACGGCCGGGTCGCCGGCCATCGCCATGCCGGCGATCCTGCCCTGCTCCACGGCGCTGGGCAGGATGCCGTTGAGGGTCTTCGCTTCGTCGTAGAAGCCTTTCGCCTGGGCGACATCGCCGGCGGCCCAGATGTCGTCCACGCTGGCGCGCATGGTGTCGTCGACCAGCACGCCGCGATCCACCGCCACGCCGGAGCCGGCGAGGAAATCGGTGACCGGCGCCACGCCGGCGGCGACCAGCAGCAGGTCGGCGTCGAGCGCCGCGCCGGTGGCGGTAGTCATGCGGATGGCGTCGCCCGCCGTCTCGCAGCGACTGACTTTTGCGTTGAGCATGAGTTTCACGCCCTTCGCGGCGAAGGCGGCCTCGATGATCGAAGACGCCTCGGCGTCGAAATAGCCGGCCAGCACGCGCGGCTGCATCTCGACGACGGTGACCTGGGCGCCGGCCTTGGCGAGGTTCTCGGCGGCGTGCATGCCGACGAGGCCGGCGCCCAACACCACTGCCTGCTTCGTGTTCGGCAGGGCCTGGTTCAGCTTCACCGCGTCGTCGAGGCTGCGCAGGACATGAAATTTCACGTCCTTCAGTCCGGAGATCGGCGGCAGGATCGGCGCCGCGCCGGTGGCGAGCAGCAGCTTGCCATAGGCGATCTCTTCGCCGCTGGAGAGCTTCGCGCGCTTCGCGGCGGCATCCAGCGCGGTGACGGCGGCGCCGCGGATGAAGCCGACCCTGTTCTGCGCGAACCAGGCGCCGTCCTTGAGCGCGACGCGCTCGGGCGCCGAGCGGCCGGACACGACGTAGGGCAGCACGGTGGGCGAATACGGCAGCGCGTCGTCGCGCGTCACCATCGTGATGCTGCCTTCGGCGTCCTGCATGCGGATGGCCTGGAGGGCGGAGAGCGCAGCGTGGCTGGCGCCGACGATGAGGTATTCAGTCTGTTGCATGTCAGGCCTCGCAATGCTCGTCATTCCGGACGCACGCAGTGCGAGCCGGAATCCAGGGTTTCTGCGCTGCATGGATTCCCGCCCCCCGATTCAAGCATTCGAGGACAGGTTTCGCGGGAATGACGGGTATTTGTACGCTCATGAACATCAATCCTTCTCGTTCAGCCAGACCGTCTCGCCGACCTGGCCGTCCTTGGCCAGCGCCTGCACGCGCGCGATGGCGCCGCCGAAGTGGTCGGTGGTGATGTCGGCGCCGGCCAGTCCGCCGATGAAGCTCATGGCGGCCGGGCGCCGGCCGGCGAACTGCAGCGCGCCGATGACGTCCTGGTAGAGCGGGCCGCAGTTCCAGCCAAAGCTGACCGAGCGGTCGACCACGCCGATGGCCTTGAGGCCGGAGAGCGCGCGGGCGATCGCCTGCACCGGGAAGGGGCGGTAGGTCTTCACCTTGAGGAGCCCGACGCGCTGGCCGCGGTCGCGCGCTTCGTCCACTGCGTCCTTTGCGGCGCCGGTCATGGAGCCGAGGGTGACCAGCGCGACGTCCGCGCCGTCCATGCGATAGGCCTCGACGAGCGGCGCGTGGCGGCGGCCGACGATGCGCGCCCAGTCCTCGTGCGCCTGCTCGATGACGGCGAGCGAATTCTGCATGCCGGCGCACTGGCCCTTGCGGTAGCCCACGAACAGCGCCGGGCCGGGCCCTCCCGCACCGCCGGTGAGCGGATCGACGGCCATCGGCCGCGACGGATCGAGGGCGGCATGCCAGTTGGTGGCCGGCGGCGGCAGGAAGGCGTCGACTTCCTCCTGCGAGGGCAGCTCGACGCGGGAAGCGCCGTAGGAGAGGTAGTTGCCGTCGTGGCAGACGTTCACCGGCAGCATGACGTCGCGGTGCTCGGCGACCTTGTAGGCCAGGATGGTGGTGTCGAGCACTTCCTGCACGCTCTCGCAGTACATCTGGATCCAGCCGACCTCGCGCACGCTCATGGCGTCCTGGTGGCCACCCCAGACGCTCTGCGGCGTCAGGGTGTCACGCGTGACGATCGACATCACCAGCGGCATGCGCATGCCCGGCGTGCG
>JBDHRL010000127.1:0-6873 GCA_039807535.1 Rhodocyclaceae bacterium | reverse complement strand
GATAGAGCGTGCCGAGCAGGACGCTTCCGCAGGCCACCACCAGCAGCACGTTGTTCATCAGCAGCAGCGATTCGCGCGAAACCAGGCCGAAGGCGCCGCCGAGGCCGACCTTCGGCGCGCGCAGGGCGAAGAGGAACAGCGAGCCGCCGACGACGACCGCCAGGAAGATCAGGATGAAGATGCCGCGGCGCGGATCGGTGGCGAAGGCGTGCACCGAGGTGAGCACGCCGGAGCGCACGAGGAAGGTGCCCAGCAGCGACAGCGAGAAGGCGGCGATGGCGAGCAGTACCGTCCAGTTCTTGAAGCCGCCGCGCTTTTCGGTGACCGCCAGCGAGTGCACCAGCGCCGTGCCGACCAGCCAGGGCATGAAGGAGGCGTTCTCCACCGGATCCCAGAACCACCAGCCGCCCCAGCCCAGCTCGTAATAGGCCCACCACGAGCCGAGCGCGATGCCGAGCGTGAGGAAGACCCAGGCCGCGGTGGTCCACGGCCGCGACCAGCGCGCCCAGGCGGCATCGAGCTGGCCGGAGAGGAGCGCCGCGATGGCGAAGGCGAAGGCCACCGAGAAGCCGACGTAGCCCATGTAGAGCATGGGGGGGTGGAAGACCAGGCCGGGGTCCTGCAGCAGCGGATTCAGGTCGCGCCCGTCCTCGGCCGCCGGCAGCAGGCGCTCGAAGGGGCTCGAGGTGAGCAGGATGAAGAGCAGGAAGCCGGCGGCGACCAGGCCGAGCACGCCGAGCACGCGCGCCACCATGGCGTCGGGCAGGTGGCGCGAGAGGAAGGACACCGCCACCGTCCAGGTCGAGAGCATCAGCATCCATAGCAGCAGCGAACCCTCGTGCCCGCCCCACACGCCGGCGACGCGGTACATCAGCGGCAATTGCGAATTGGAATGCTGCACCGCATAGACGACGGAGAAGTCATTGGCGACGAAGGCCCAGGTGAGGCAACCGAAACTGATTGCCACGAGCAGGAACTGCGCGCGCGCGGCGGGGCGCGCCAGGGCGATCCAGGGCAGGTTGACGCCGCTTTTTCCACCATGCGCGCCGGCCAGCGGCAGCGTGCCCTGCACCAGGGCGACGACGAGCGCCAGGATCAGCGCGAAATGGCCGAGTTCGGGGATCATGAAGAACCTTTCACCACCAAGACACCAAGGACGCCAAGTTTCACCAGGGATATTCTTGGTGCATCTTTGTGTCTTGGTGCCTTGGTGGTTCGCATTTATTGCCTCACCGTCTTCGCCGCCTTGTGCGCTTCATCGACCGCATGTTGCGCTTCCGGCGGCATGTAGTTCTCGTCGTGCTTGGCCAGCACCTCGGTGGCGGCGAAAAGGCCGTTCTCGCCGAGCTTGCCCTGGGCGACGACGCCTTTGCCCTCGCGAAAGAGATCGGGCAGGATGCCGGTGTAGGCGACCGGGATCTCCTTGGCCGTGTCGGTGACGATGAACTGCACCGTGAGGCCGTCGGGCTGGCGCTTCAGGCTGCCGTCCTTGACCAGGCCGCCGATGCGGAAGGCTTGGCCCTTCGGCGCCTCGCCGGCGGCGATCTGGGTTGGCGTGAAGAAGAACACCAGGTTGCTCTGGAAGGCGTTGAGCACCAGCGCGGCGACGATGCCCAGCACGGCGAGGCCGCCGCCGATGAGGGCGAAGCGTTTATGTCTCGGTTTCATTGTCGTTGCGAGCGGCGATTTCCCGCTTCAGTTCGATGAGGGCCTTGCTTCGACGCACCCCGGCGAGAATAGGTTCAATGATCATCAGGGCGGCGCAGGCGCCGAAGGCGCCCCAGACGTAGAGCCCATGGCCGCCCATGGCGAAGAATTCGGAGGCGCTGCCCCAGTTCATGATTTCAGTTCTCCCAGTTCCTCCACCCAGCCGGCATGGCGCTCGCGTTCGAGGATGATGGCGCGCACGCGGGTGAGCGAGACGGCGATGGCATACATCCAGAAGGCCAGCGCCATCAGCAGCATGCCCCACAGCATGGTCTGCGCCATCGAGGGCGAACGGGTCAGGCTGACCGAGGCGCCCTGGTGCAGGGTGTTCCACCACTTCACCGAGAAATAGATGATGGGGATGTTCACGACGCCGACCAGCGCCAGCACGGCGCCGGCCTTGTCGGCGCGGCGCGGATCGTCGATGGCCGACTGCAGGGCGATGAAGCCGAGGTAGAGGAAGAGCAGGATCAGCTCCGAGGTCAGCCGCGCGTCCCACACCCACCAGGTGCCCCACATCGGCTTGCCCCAGAGGGCGCCTGTCCACAGCGAGAGGAAGGCCATCAGCGCGCCGGTCGGCGCCAGGGCCGAGGCCATCATGCCTGAGAGCCGCGTGTTGAAGCCGAGGCCGAGCGCCGCCCAGAAGGCCATGATGAGATAGAGGAACATCGACAGCCATGAGGCCGGCACGTGGATGAAGATGATGCGGTAGCCCTCGCCCTGCTGGGCGTCGGTGGGGGCGACGAAGAAGCCGATGTAAAGGCCGGCAATGCCGAAGACGGCCGTCAGCGCCCAGAACCAGGGGATCATCCTGCCCGCCAGCGGATAGAAGGTCTGCGGCGAAGCGAACTTGAACCAGTTGATGATGCGATTCGACATTTTTTAAAAGAAGCAAACCACCAAGGCACCAAGACACCAAGATGCACCAAGAAGCTCTTTGTGCCCCTTGGTGTCCTTGGTGTCTTGGTGGTGAAGATTGTGTTTCATTCCAAAGCGATTCTCAAAGCCACCGTCGTCGCCCACGGTCCGAAAAACGCCGCCAGCGCCAGAAAGGCCGCCAGCAGCGACAGGTGCGCCGTCGCGCCCAGCCCGCCGATGTGCGATTCCACCGCGCCGGCGCCGAAGATCAGCACCGGCACGTAGAGCGGCAGCACCAGCA
The DNA here is from genome assembly GCA_039807535.1 of Rhodocyclaceae bacterium. Lineage (GTDB taxonomy): Bacteria > Pseudomonadota > Gammaproteobacteria > Burkholderiales > Rhodocyclaceae > Desulfobacillus. Next base: position 4,007 of record JBDHRL010000127.1, on the reverse strand, counting down.
GCGACACCAGCACGCCGCCGCCGCGCACGCCCAAAGTCAGTCCCGCGCCGACGGCGCCGATCAGCGAGAGCACCGGCGTGCCGACCAGCAGCGCCAGCATCATCACGCCGAGCGCGTCGGCCGGCAGGTCGAACTGCAGGCCCAGCACCGGCGCCAGCAGCGCCAGCGGCAGGCCGGAGAGCAGCCAGTGGGCGACGATCTTGCCCGCCACCAGCACGCCGAGCGGCATCGCCGACAAGGCCATCTGTTCCAGCGTGCCGTCGGCGTGGTCCGCCGCGAACAGCCGCGGCAGCGACAGCATCGTCGCCAGCAGCGCCGCCACCCACAGCACGCCGGGGGCGATCTTCCTCAGCATCGCCATCTCCGGCCCGATGCCGAGCGGGAACAGGCTGACGACGATGACGAAGAAGAACAGCGTCGTCAGCACGTCCGACTTGCGCCGCAGGGCCAGCAGCAAATCGCGCCGGATCACGGCGGCGAGGGCGCCGACCATGCTGCCATCTCCCCGCCTCCCTTCCCGCGGAAGGGCGTGACGGCTGTTCGCGGGCTGCGCCCGCTCCATGCTGTTGGCTGCGCTCCCTTGGGGCGGCCCGGCGGGAGCGCTCATCCGTCCAGCCTCAGGTGGTCGACCCGCCCGGCCAGCGGCAGGTCCTGGTGGCTGGTCAGCACCGCCATGCCCCCGTCCGCGAGATGCGCGTCGATGACATCGCACAGGTTCGTCACGGCTGCCTTGTCCAGCGCCGTGAGCGGCTCGTCGAGCACCCACAGCCTGCGCTTTTCCAGCAGCAGGCGGGTGAGCGCCACGCGCCGCTTCTGCCCGGCGGAGAGCACGCGCGCCGGCAGATCCTCGCGACCTTTCAGCCCCAGTTGCCGCAGCGCCTGCCGCGCCGCGTCCTCATCGACCGGTGCGCCGGCCAGCGTCGCCGAGATGCGGGCATTCTCCAGCGCCGTCAGCTCGTCTTTCACCGCGCCGGCATGGCCGCAATACAGCAGCTCGCCGCGGTAGTCCTCGGCCAGCGTGCGGATCGGCTCGCCGTTCCAGCGGATCTCGCCCTGCGCCGGCGGCGAGAGGCCGCAGAGCATGCGCAGGAGGCTGGTCTTGCCGCTGCCGTTGGCGCCCTGCACCATCAGGCAGGCGCCGGCCTTGAGGCGGAACGACAGCCCGCGGAACAGGCTCTTCTCGCCGCGCACGCACTCCAGGTTGTCGGCTTCAAGCATTGTGCCGTACCCCGGCACGCCGGAGTTTGGAAAGATCGAAGGACGGATTCTACCTGCTTGAGGGGCCGAGGCGGATCCGGATGCGGGCCAGCAGGCGAGCGGGGTGCAGGGCTTCGGGGTCGAGGCGCGGCCAGTCGATCGCGTCCAGCGTGTTCTTCACCAGCAGGCCGAGGTCGGTGTCGCCTTCCATGAGCAGGCGGCGGTTGAAGAACAGGGTGTCGGGGTCTTCCTCGCGCAGGGCCAGGGCGATGAAATCGCGCGCCCTGGCGGAGATCATCAGGTCGGGTTTCGCGCTGCTGACGGCGGGGCGAAACCCTTTTTCCGTCAGGGTGAAGTTCAGGCTGAGACCGGCATCGGTGACGCGCAGGCAGACCAGCCTGCCGGCGAGCGGATCGAGGGTGTCGCGCGGCAGGATGCGGTCGAGGGCGAGGTTGAGCGCCGTGGTCAGCCCGAGGGTGGGCGGCAGCTGCGGCAGCCGCTCGTGCACCGCCCCGACGAGGCGCGGCAGGGTGAATTGCGGGATGCGCGCGCGGCGCAGGGTTTCGATGAGGTCCATGGCGGCAGTTTACCGGCCGGAGGCGACAGGGGCAATTTCTTCCAGCGGGACGCGCACCTGCGAGCCGCCCTGCCGTGCCGGCGCCGGGTTCTGCAGCCACAGGCAATCTGGTGCAAAAATGCTCTAGCTAGCGCAGGGCCCCAAGAAGGCTTTGCACCTGCTTGCCCAGCCCCGGGAGATCATTGTGAATGGTCTTCCAGACGATCTCCAGATCGACCTTGAAGTAGCCATGCGACACAGCGTTGCGCATCTGGTATGCAAACGTCAGCGGCAGTTCAGGGTGATCTGCCGCGAACTCGGGGTAGTGCTTCTGGATGTTGTAGCTTGCTTCGCCGATGATCTCGAAATTACGGATCACGGCGTCCTGAGCCATGTTGCTTTGCTGAAACGCCGGTTCTTCGAGACCCTTGACGTATTGCTGGATGCGTTCGATAGCTTCTTGAATATGTCCCAGATAGCCTGCCAGGCGCTGCTCGTCTCGGCTCATACCGGGATAGCCTCGGCAAGGACGGTTTCCCGGAACTTCTCCGGCAGCGCCTTGGGCGTCAGCACGTCCACCGGAACGCCGAGAAGCTGCAGCAACTCATGGCGGATCGCCCCGATGTCGAACAGGGTGGTTTCGGGTGTCGGATCGATCAGGATGTCGAGGTCGCTCTCGTCCGTGTCGTTGCCATGCACCACAGAACCGAAGACGCGGGCGTTGCATGCACGATGAGACTCCACCACCCGGCGGATGGCTTCACGGTGAGAGGCGAGGGCCAGTGAGGGCTTCATATCAGGACATGCATTCGATCGAATCAATCACAGAACACGATTTTATATTGCTTGAACGTATGGGCCGGGTCAATCTCGAAAATCGGATACCCATTTTCCAGCGCCGCGATGTCGAGCCTGTCCTTCGGGTGCGGCGACCCGTTTCACGTCGCCTTGCCGGCGCTCAGGCGGCAATCTGGTCGAGGCCGGGCTTGCCGTACCAGAAGCCGTTGCAGGGCTCGGCCAGGGAGAGCCCCGCCATTTTCGCGCGCGCCGCCGGCACGTCGAGCGTGCCCTCCAGGCGGGCGCGGAAGACATCGATCAGTTCGGCCGTGTGCTGCGACTGCGGGCTGATGCGCAGCACGTCGACACCCAGTTCGCGCAGGGCGTCGACCTCGCCGATCAGGTTGTACACCTTGGACGACTGCGTCTGGATGCCGTTGAGCGTGAGGAACGCTTCGCCCTCGCGCGTCCTGATGAGCAGGCCGTCGGGGAACTCGAGGCACTTGAACTGGCAGTCGTCCTTCTGCAGGTTGAAGTGGCGCGCCGTGAAGCAGCGCGCCGAGAAGGCCAGCGGCAGGCGGCCGTAGGCGAAGACCTCGGTCTCCAGCCCGGCCGGCCGGGCCGCCTGCAGGTCGCGCAGGGCCTCCTGCGACATTTCCACCGGCATCACCCAGCGCGTCGCGCCGAGCTTCGCCATCATGCCGAGCGTGGCGCCATTGAAGACGTTGAGGAAGGGGCCGGCGACGAAGGGGCGCTTCTCGGAATGAAGAATGCGCACCGCGCCCATGTCGTTGGCCTCGGTGGGGAAGCCGGTTTCGTCGATGACGCGGCGCAGGGTCTTGAGGTCCGATTCCGATTCGATCAGCGTCTGCGTGCCGAGGATGGCCTGCTTGCCGGCGGCGGCGAGCTTCTTCGCGATGTCGGCCCAGTCCTGCACGCGCAATTCGTGACGGCGCGCGCAGACCGTCTCGCCGAGGTAGACGATGTCGACCGGTGCGCCGGCGATCTCGTCGTAGAAATCGAGTACCTGCTGGCGCGGCCAGTAATAGAGCAGGGGCCCTAGTGCGAGTTTCATAGTCAGAACTTCTGTAGGTCGGCCTTCAGGCCGACAAGTCGACAAGTCGGGCTGAAGCCCGACCTACGGTCATTTCCATGGCCGGTAGTAGGCGCCGAGCGTGTGCATCTGGCCCTCGGACACCTTGTTCAGCTCCGCCATCCAGGCCTCGCGCACGGAGAAGTCCTGCCGGTTGCGCAGCGCCGAATCGATGGCTTCGCGCCAGACCTTCGTCACCTGCGCGACGTAGGCGGGGCTCCTCTGGCGGCCCTCGATCTTGATGGCCCTGACGCCGATCTCCATGAGCTTCGGCAGCAGCTCGAGGGTGTTGAGGCTGGTCGGCTCCTCGATGGCGTAGTAGGTCTCGTCGTTCACCTCGAAGCGGCCCTTGCACAGCGTCGGGTAGCCGGTCTTCTCGCCCTC
>JBDHRL010000126.1:0-6953 GCA_039807535.1 Rhodocyclaceae bacterium | reverse complement strand
GGGTGTAGTTCAATGGCAGAACGGCAGCTTCCCAAGCTGCATACGAGGGTTCGATTCCCTTCACCCGCTCCAAGAATAAAAAAGCCGGCGCCAAGCCGGCTTTTTTATTCTTGTGGATTTTTCAATCCCGCAACGCCCGATACCGCCCGCCATGAAACACCAGCGGCGCCTTGTCCTGGCGGCTGCAGCCCTCGACGCGGCCGATGAAGATGAGGTGGTCGCCGCCGGCGTGCTGCACCTCGTTGCGGCACTCGAGCACGGCGCAGCAGCCGGGCAGCAGCGGCGCGCCGCCGAGGCCCTCGCGCCAGTCGAGGCCGGCGAACTTGTCGGCTCCGCGCCGGGCGAAGCGCTCGGACAGCGCCTGCTGGCCGGCGGCCAGCACGTTCACCGCGAAGTGGCTGGCGCGGCGGAAGGCTTCGAGGTTCGGCGAGGCGAGCGACAAGCTCCACAGCACCAGCGGCGGATCGAGCGAGACGGTGTTGAAGGAATTCACGGTGAGGCCGATGGCGCGGCCGGCGGGATCGAGCGCGGTCACCACGGCGACGCCGGTGGCGAAGGCGCCGAGGGTGTCGCGCAGCGCGCGGTGGTCATTCTCGGCGCTGCTCCAGGGGCTGACCATGAGGGGATCGCAGGGTTTGTTCATGGATGGAATGACGGACGGGGACCGCAACTGCTTTAGAATTCAAGCAGACTAACCGCCGCGCGCCCTTCTGGCAAGCAAACCCCCGGCATCGTCATGGTTACCGATTTTGCGCAAGCGCTGATTCGCTGGCAGAAAACTGCCGGCCGCCACGACCTGCCCTGGCAGCAGAAGGGTCGCGTGCGCGATGCCTACCGCGTCTGGCTCTCCGAGATCATGCTGCAGCAGACGCAGGTGGCGACGGTGATCCCCTACTACCGGCGCTTCCTAGACCGCTTTCCCGACCTCGCCCGCCTCGCCGCGGCGCCCGCCGAGGAGGTGATGGCGCTGTGGAGCGGCCTCGGCTACTACGCGCGGGCGCGCAACCTGCAGCGGGCGGCGCGGGAAATCGTCGCGCATCACGGCGGGCGTTTCCCGCACCGCATCGAGGACATCGAGGCCCTGCCCGGCATCGGCCGCTCCACCGCCGCCGCCATCGCCGTATTCGCCTTCGGCGCGCGCGCCGCCATCCTAGACGGCAACGTCAGGCGCGTGCTGGCACGCGCCTTCGGCATCGAGGGCTTTCCCGGCGAGAAGGCAGTGGAGGCGCGCCTGTGGGCACTCGCCGGATCGCTGCTGCCGGACCGCGACCTCATCGCCTACACGCAGGGGCTGATGGACCTCGGCGCAACGCTGTGCACGCGCGGCAAGCCGCGCTGCGGCGAGTGCCCGCTCGCCGCGCAGTGCGTGGCGCGGCGCGAGGACCGCGCCGCCGCGCTGCCGACGCCGCGCGCGAAGCGCGCCGTGCCGCAACGCTCGGTGCGTGTGCTGGTGCTGGTGAACCGCGGCCGCGTGCTGCTGGAGCAAAGGCCGCCGCACGGCATCTGGGGCGAACTGCTGTCGCTGCCCGAGCTGCCCGACGGGAAATTGCCGCAACGCTACGTCGATGCGATGCCGCTGCCCGTGGTGCGCCACGCGTTCACGCACTTTCGCCTCGACATCCTGCCGCTCGTCGCAAAAGTCAGCCGCCGTGACACGGCGCCGGAGGGCATCTGGCTGGGCCTGAAAGACCTCGATGCGGCGCCGCTGCCGGCGCCGATCCGGAAAATCCTCGAAAGTTTGTAGCCCACCCTCTCCCCGGCCCTCTCCCGCCCAGGCGGGAGAGGGGGGTCATTTGACGAGATTCCTCTGCGCGAGGAACTTGAAGACGATCTCCAGCCGCGAGACCGGATCTTCCAGTTCGAGCAGCTTCTGCCGGGCGATGGCCGGAATCGGCAGCAGTTCGCAGAAACGGTAGCCGACCCAGGCCGCGTCGTCGAAGCGGTGCGGCGGCGGCAGCCGCTCGGCGCCGGCATCCATCGCCATCGCCTGCAGCAGCGGCAGCAGGGCCGCCAGCGCCTCCGGCACCGGCATCTCCGGCTCGGCGGCGATCGGCTCGACGCGCGCCTGCAGCAGGCCGGTCGCGTCGGCCGCGCTGGACTGGATGCGGAAGCGCCCCTCGCCGCGCACCGCGATGTTGAGGATGCCCGGCTGGGTCATGTCCCAGGCGACGATGCGCGCTTCGGTGCCGACCGGATGCGGCACGGCCGGCGCGCCCACCTCGGCGCCCTCGGCGATCAGGCAGATGCCGAAGACGCTTTCCTGCTTGAAGCAATCCTTCACCAGTGTCATGTAGCGCTGCTCGAAGACCTTCAGCGACAGCGCACCGCCGGGGAACAGCACGGCATTCAGCGGAAACAGGGGCAGGGTCTGTGCGGCAGCGGATGACTCGCGCCGTTGCGGGAAGAGGAGTCTGGCCAAGTGCGCCTTTCGTCAGTGTGCGGCCTGGCCGGTGTCTTCAAGCAGCTTCGCCGCCGCGAGTCCGTTGGCCAGGCCGAATAATAGCGCGGCGAGGGCGAAGAACGGCACCAGGTAGAACAGGCCGTCGTGCGGCACCAGCCACAGCCGCGCCACGACGAGCTGGCCGGCGATGTGGGCGAAGGCGGCGATCAGGCTCTGGCTCACCGGGCCGAAGGCGCGCGCCGGAAGATGCATGGCAAGGCCCAGCGCGACGAGGCTGGCGAGCGCGCCGGCGAGGCTCAGGAAGAAGCCGGGCGCGAGGAACTGGCCGATGAGCAGGCTGCCCGCCACCACGCGCAGCAGCGACACCCAGACGGCGTCGCGCCAGCCGTAGCGCGCCAGCACGATCAGCGTGATGATGTTGGCCAGGCCCGGCTTCACGCCCGGCAGCGGCATGGGAATCGCCGCCTCCGCCACCGACAGGGCGATGGCCGCCGCCGCATAGCGCGCGATGCGGTGGTCGTCGGCGGTGGAGACGAGTTCAATCCCTTGGGCGGACATTCCTTCCCCCTCTCCCCCAACCCCTGGGCTCGCTTTGCACAGCTCGCCCGCTCCGGCGGCGGGAAGCAGTGCTTCCCGCAACCCCGCCTCCGCCCCGCCCCCGGGGGGAGGGGAGCGTCGTGGGTCGCTGCGCGACCACATCAGTAACTGAGGCTGTCATGGCTGGCGGCACGCCCGGCGATGGACAGGCTGAGGTGGCTGGGCGCGCAGATGGCGATGGCGTTCGGTTGCGAGAGCCAGCCCTGGCGCACGCAGTACTGGCGCGGGCCGGGGTCGGCGGCGACGCGGGCGCGGCCGGGCTGCACCTCGATGACGCTGGTGCCGAGGGCGCCGGCCACCTCGATGCGGGCCGCCCGCGTGAGCGGCAGTTCGGCGACGACGGCGCCGTCGCGGCGCACTACCGCCTTTTCCGCCGCGCCGCCCGAGAAGGCGACCGGCGTCAGCGCGGCAGTGCCGGCGGCGAAGGCGAGCAGCACGGCCCAGTCGCCGGGCTTCATGAAGCGCAGGAAGTTATTCACGCGGGTTTCCCTCTCCCCCGGCCCCTCTCCCGCCGACGGGAGAGGGGAGGTTCGTGCGGCGCGGCGCGCCGGTCATGTGATGGCGCGGTGGCGCAGCAGGACGCGGGCGCGGCCGGAGAACTTGCGCGCCAGCCACTCGGCGAGGTACACCGAGCGGTGCTGGCCCCCGGTGCAGCCGAGCGCCACGGTAAGATAGCTGCGGTTGTCGCGCACGTAGGCCGGCAGCCATTCGTCGAGGAAGCCACGGATGGCCTCGGCCATCTTGTGCACCTCGGGCTGCGCCTCGAGGAAGCGCGCCACTTCCGGGTCGCGGCCGGTGAGCGGGCGCAGGGCCGGGTCGTAGTGCGGGTTGGGCAGGCAGCGCACGTCGAAGACCAGGTCGGCATCGAGCGGAATGCCGTGCTTGTAGCCGAAGGACTCGAACAGTAAAGTCAGTCCCTGCGACACGGCGGTCTCGGCGAAGTCGAGCACCCAGGCGCGCAGGGCGTTGGGGTTGAGATTGCTGGTGTCGATGCGGTTGCCCAGCCCGGCGACGTTCTCCAGCATGCCCCGCTCGCGCACGATGGCCTCGGCCAGGGTGGTGTTTGCGTCGGACAGCGGATGGCCGCGCCGCGTTTCGGAAAAGCGCGCGATCAGCGTCTCGTCGCGCGCATCGAGGAAGACGAAGCGTGTCGGGATGTCCATCGCCTTCAGGTCGCGCAGCTGCTGCGGCAGGGCGGCGATCGAGCTGCCGGCGCGCACGTCGATGGCCACCGCCACGCGGTCATAGCCTTCGTCGCGCAGCTGGCGCACCAGCGGCGGCAGCAGGGTGGCGGGCAGGTTGTCGACGCAGTAGTGGCCGGCGTCCTCGAGCGCGCGCAGGGCGATGCTCTTGCCGGAGCCGGAGAGGCCGCTGATGAGGATGAGCTGCATGCAAAAATGACCGCTGCGAAAGGAAGCCAAGCATAGCCAAAAGCCCCGCTTCTTGCCATCATCCGCCGTTTCGTACCGCAGAGAGCGCCATGACTGTCGCAACCCCAACGCAGCACCGCCGCGCCGTGGCGCTGATGTTCTGCGCCGGCCTGCTGTGGAGCATCGCCGGCGTGTTCACCCGCCACGTCGAGCGGGCGCCGCGCTGGGAGACCGCCTTCTGGCGCTCCTTCTTCTGCGCCGCGGCGATGCTTCTCATCCTCGCCGTGCTGCATCGCCGCCAAGCCGTCGGCGAAGTCCTGCGCCTCGGCCGCGCCGGCCTTGCCTCGGGCGCACTGTGGGCGGTGATGTTCACCGGCTTCATGCTGGCGCTGACGCAGACCAGCACCGCCAACACCCTGATCCTCACCAGCCTCTCGCCGCTCACCGCCGGCCTGTTCGCCCGGCTGCTGCTCGGCGAGCGCGTGCCGCGCCGCACCTGGCTGCTGATCGGCGTCGCGCTGACCGGCATCCTCGTCATGTTCGGCGGCGAGGCCGGCGGCGGGCGCATGGCCGGCAACCTGATCGCGCTCAGCGTGCCGCTCGCCGCCGGGCTCAACTTCGTGCTGATGCGCAAGAGCGGCGCGCGGGTGAATCTGATCCCCGCCGTGCTGGTCGGCGGCCTGCTCTCGGCGCTGGCGACCCTGCCGCTGGCCTGGCCCTTCCTCGCCACCCCGCGCGATCTCGCCATCCTGGCGCTGCTCGGCGCGCTGCAGCTGGCGCTGCCCTGCGCGCTGGCGGTGGTGGCGGCGCGCCGCCTGTCGCCGACGGAAGTGGCGCTGATCGGGCTGACGGAAAACGTCTTCGGCCCGCTGTGGGCCTGGCTCGGCGCCGGCGAGGTGCCGGGCGGGCACGCGCTCTTCGGCGGCGTTCTGGTGCTCGCCGCGCTGGTGGCGCAGGCGGTAGCTTCCGGCGGCGGACGGCTGCGTCCTCCCTGAGGGAATGCACGACGCTGGTCGCCACGCCCGGACCGACAGTTCGGCATTGCCGGCTTTTCGCCAGCTAGGGAATGGTCTCCGTCACTTCCCGCGACTTGATCCATTTCAGAATCGCCGCCATGGTCTCCTTCTCGCGACCGCGGAAGCCATGATGGCTGTAAGCTTGACACGGGTCGCCGGTGGGATGGGTCGCTCCCGTGACCGTGATGAGCGGGAAGCCATGCTTGCCGGATATGTCGCGTACCCGTGCGTAAGGACACACGACGCATCCGTCATCACGGTGATGTACAAAGAGAGCCGGTACCTTGATCCGGCCGAAGTCGAAGCCGGACAGGTAGGGCGCTCTGCCCAATGCGGCCGTGGCCGATGCGGTCAGAATGGCGCCGTCGATTTTGTCCGGCAGCCGCGCCGCCAGCGAGGCAACGGAGACCGTGCCGTTGCTCGTGCCGACAAGGTATATCCTGGATTCAGGGAAGCGGCTCTTCAGGGTGTCGATAACCTTCCCGATGTCCGTAGCGTGCCTTTCACCCAAACGAAAACGGTCTTCGAAGCAGCAATACTCGTCCGTCGGCGCATCGACAGAAACCGTCGCCGTCTCGGCATCCACAAGGTGGCGGCGGGCTCTCAGAAGGAAGTTCCCGAGCAGGTCAAAAACAATCCGCCCGTTCTCCTCGCGCAGCTTCATGATGCCCGGATGTCCCGGGAATAGCAGCAGGAGATACTTGGGTTGCTGATCCGGCGATGCCCGCGAAACAAGCACCGGTTCCACGACGCCGTCCCGCACGATTATCTGCTGAACTTCTTCGTGAGGCGCCTTGCTGGCTGCATACCAGGCATCCCATTGAGCGAATCCCTGCTTCGCAACAAGCAGGGATAGCGCAGCAAGGACGCAACGAGTCGGCTTGGGGAACATGGGCTCATCTCCGGTTGCGATACTTCAGGCAGACCCATTCAAATGCCGGCAGCCAGTCGCCGGGGTACGGCGGCTGACTTTTACTTTCAGCGCGCCGGGCCGCCTTCGCTTCCCGCCTGATCCTCGCCAGACACGCGAACTTCCTGCGGGACAAAGCTCATCCAGGCGCCGCTTTCGATGGTCTTCGGCGACACCTTGCGGCCCTGGTAGAAGATTTCGAGTTTCCGCCCTTCGGCAACACGGAACAGTTCGTTTCTCCCGACCGCGACGCTGACCGTCTTGCCCTGCTGCACGGCGAAGCGCGTGCCTTCGCCCTCGTCCCCGCGCTTTTTCCGGTAGAGGATCGAGGGCTCCCTGCTGATCAGCAGGAAGACCCCCGCCGGCTTGGCTGAATTCACGCCTTGCACGGTGATCACGTCTTCAGCGCCCTCCGCGGGACGCGCCGGGGATTCCGGCTGGGCTGCCGCGCGGACGTCGGCATTCGCGGCGGGCTCAGGGGATGCGGCAGGTGCGGCGGCGCGCGGCGTGGATGACGGCGCGGCGACATCCTGCGCGGTCGCCCCGACAGCGGGCGGCTCGGGCGTTGCCGACGGCCGGCTCATCCACACGCCGGCGGCGGCGGCGATGGCGAGCACGGCGGCCCCGCCCAGCGCGCCCCGGCCGCCGAAGCGCCGGAC
>JBDHRL010000010.1:0-37165 GCA_039807535.1 Rhodocyclaceae bacterium | reverse complement strand
GCGTGTTTGACCGGGCAGGGTTAAAACGGTAATATCGCGGGCCCCTGGAGAGATGGCCGAGTGGTCGAAGGCGCTCCCCTGCTAAGGGAGTATGCGGGCAAAACCTGCATCGAGGGTTCGAATCCCTCTCTCTCCGCCAGAACATCCGGCCCGGCCGGCGAAGCGGGCCGCCACCCGTCTCACACCCCTACGCCGGCTTCACCCCGATACATCCCCTCGATCAGTTCGGCGAACTGCCGGTTGATGACGCGGCGCTTGACTTTCATGGTCGGTGTGACTTCGCCGTCTTCCTCCATGAGTTTCTTGGGCAGGATAGCGAAACGCTTGATCTGCTCGACCCGGGCGAGGCCGGCATTGGTACGACGTACCTCGACGAGGATGAGTTCCTGTACCTCGCGGGTTTCGGTGAGCGAGGCATAGGTGGTGTATTGCACCTTGTGGTCCTGTGCGAACTTGAGCACGTTTTCCTCGTCGATGACGATCAGCGCGGTGATGTAGTTGCATCCGTCGCCGATGAGGATGGCATCGGTGATGTAGGGGCTGGTCTTGAGCTCGTTTTCGATGGGCTGCGGCGCCACGTTCTTGCCGCCAGAAGTGATGAGCAAATCCTTCTTGCGATCGGTGATCTTGAGGAAGCCGCGCGTGTCGATTTCGCCCACGTCACCGGAATGCAGCCAGCCATCGGTGACGGTTTCGGCGGTCGCTTCCGGGTTGCGGTAATAGCCCTGAAACACGTTCTGACCACGAACCAGGATTTCTCCGTCGGGGGCGATCCGCACCTCCACGCCGGGCAAGGGCGGGCCGGCATTGGCCGGATCGATCATGTCGCCGCGATGGCAACTCGTCGGTCCGCTGCCCTCGGTCTGGCCGTAGATCTGCCGCAAGGGCACGCCAAGGGCGTGGTAGAAGCGCAGCACGTCGGGCGATATGGCCGCGGCGCCGCTCACCGCCGTGCGCAGCCGGTCGAAGCCCAGGCGCTTCCTGAGCTTGGCGAGCACCAGCAGGTTCGCCAGGGCGAAGCCCAGGCGCAGATGCAGCGGCACCGGGCGGCCCGAGTCCAGACGCGAGCGAGCATAAGCCCGGCCGACGGAGTAGGCCGCGGCAAAGGCCATGCGCTTGGTCCAGGGGCCGTCCTTCATGCGAATCAGGATCATCGACTGGTATTTTTCCCAGATGCGCGGCACGGCAAAGAGCAGCGTGGGCGACACCTCGGTGATGTTTTGCATCACCGCATCGACGTTTTCGACAAAGTGCACCCGGTAGCCCGCGGTCAGGGCAAGGTAAGTGGATAGCAACCGTTCGGCGATGTGCGAAAGGGGAAGGAAAGACACCAGGTCTTCCTCGCTGTGTGTGGTGAAAACATCGACGAGCTGGCGCGCGGTCCAGACAATATTGCCATGCGACAGCATGGCGCCCTTGGGGGGGCCGGTGGTGCCGGAAGTGTAGATCAGGATGGCCGTGGCGTCCGGCGCGAACGCCGCGATCCGGGTTTCGATCACCCCCGGCGCGGCCGCCGCGTGCGCCTGCCCGCGCGCGAGCAGTTCCGCCCAGGAAATCACCATGGGATCGGTGAAATCGTGCAGGCCTTTCATGTCCATGACCACGATCCACCTCAGCGCCGGCAGCGTGTCGCGTGTCTCCAGCGCCTTGTCGAGCTGTTCCTCGTTCTCGACCACGAAGATTCGCGCCGCGGAGTGCTCCAGGATGTAGGCGCATTCCCTGGCGGAGTTGGTGGTATAGATGCCCACCGTCACCCCGCCCGCGGCCTGCGCGGCGAGATCGGCGATCAGCCATTCGCGCCGGTTTTCGCCGATCACTGCCACGCGCTCGCCGGCTTCAAGTCCCAGCGCGATGAATCCCGCCGCCACCTCACGCACGGCTTGCGCGTATTCGGCGAAACTGACATCTCGCCACAAGCCCAGTTGCTTGTAGCGCAGCGCCGTCTCTCGCCCGCGCCGCGAGGCCTGGGCAAACAGCAGGGCGGGCGCCGAGCGGGGTTCCAGAAAGGGGTCGGGGGCGTTCATGGGATCGATCTGTCTGCGTGGCGCTTGCTTGTCGTCGTTGCCGGGCCATAGTAGCATCGACCCGTGCCAAAGAAAAAGCCTGTCACGGCGCGGAGGAAATCGGCTTGGACATGAAGCGCTCTTATTACAAGGACCTGCGGCTATTCGACACCTGGCCGCTGGGACTCTGGCTGGTCGCCGCCACGGCGGCCTTGGCGCTCGTGCCCTTTTTCGCCGGCAACTACCTCATGTATGTGCTGGGCTACATTGCCATCAACGCCATGGTGGCATTGGGCCTGAATGTGCTGGTCGGTTATACCGGGCAGATTTCGCTCGGCCACGCCGGCTTTTTCGCCATCGGAGCCTACGCCACGGTACTGCTTGCCAAGGCCGGCCTGCCCATTCCCCTCGCTCTTCTGGCCGCTGCCCTGATCGCTGCCGCTTTCGGTTTCCTGCTGGGTCTGCCGGCGCTGCGCCTGGAAGGCCCTTACCTCGCGGTCATCACCCTGGGCTTCGGCCTCACGGTGGAAAACATTTTCGCCAAGACGCCGTTTTTTGGCGGCGCCACCGGGCCTGCGGTGCCGGGCTTCCATCTGGGCCTGTGGCCGGGGTTCAGCCGCGAGCAGAACCTCTACTGGCTGATCATGTCGTGCGCCGGCCTCACCTTGTTCGCCATTCGCAACCTCATGCGCACGCGTGTCGGGCGGGCCTTTGTCGCCATTCGCGATTCCGACGTTGCCGCGGCGTGTGCGGGAGTGGACCTCACCTGGTACAAGACCCTGGCTTTCGCGGTGAGTGCCTTTTTCACCGGCGTGGCGGGCGGGCTGTTTGCCTTTCACCTGGGGCAGGTTGATCCCACCACTTTCAATCTCATGCTTTCCATACTGTTCCTGGCGATGGTGGTGATCGGCGGCGTGGGTTCCATTCTGGGGCCGCTCCTCGGCGCCGTCACCATCGGCCTGCTGAACCTCAAGCTGAAGGGACTCAAGCTTGCCGACTTCGAGCAGATTCCGCTGGCCGGCAAGGAGATTGCCGGTTTCCTGGCGCGCAACTTCATGGAAACCGGCATGGCCAACATTCAGTTCATCGTGTATGGCGGAATTCTCGTGTCGATCATGATTTTCGAACCCTTGGGCCTCTATGGCCTCTGGATTCGCGCCAAGCGTTACTGGCGCACCTGGCCGATTTAACCGCTCATGGAAGTGCTCGGCACGCTACCCCAAGTGTTGTTCAGCGGCCTGGCCGCGGGATCGGTGTATGCGCTGGTGGCCCTGGCCATGGTCATCATCTACCGCACCACCGAAGTACTGAATTTCGCCCAAGGCGACATGGCGATGATGAGCACCTATGTCGGCCTTGCCTTTCTGGTGGCCGGCGGCTTTCCCTTCTTCTGGGCGATGCTGGGCGCGCTGGCATTTGCCGCGGCGCTGGGGGCGTTTTCCGAGTTTGCCTTTCTGCGCCGCGCCAAGGAGCCGACCGTGCTGGGGCTTATCATCATCACCCTCGGGCTGGAGATGATCATCTTCGGCTTCGCTTCCTGGAAATGGGGCGGCGACCCGCGCGATCTGCCGACACCCCTGGGCCCCGCCGATGTCTGGGTGGTGGGCGGGGTGATCATGAGTCATCTTGAGTTGGCCGCCATCGGCATCGCCACCGCCACCATCACCGCGCTTTTCCTGTTCCTCAACCGTTCCAAGGCCGGTCTGGCCATGCGCGCCACACAACAGAACCGTGCCGTGGCGCGGCTCATGGGCATTCGGGTGCGCCGTGTGGAAATGGGTGCCTGGGCGCTGTCGGCGGTGATCGGCGGCATCGCCGGCCTGCTGGTGGGCCCGGCAGCCACGGTGGAGCCTTACATGATGTGGGATCCGATGATGAAGGGTTTTGCCGCCGCCGTGCTGGGCGGCATGACTTCGCTCGCCGGCGCCGCCCTGGGCGGGGCGATCATTGGTATCATCGAAAATCTCTTCGGCTTTTACGTGACGACCACGTTCAAATCCGTCGTACCCTTCGCGGCCATTTTGATTATGCTCGCGATCAAGCCGTCGGGCCTTCTCGCCCGGCATTATGTCAAGAAAGTCTAGCCCAGCTGGAGGATTTTCATGTTCAAACCCATGCTCAGAATCGCGGCTTTTGCAACCGGTGTTTTTGCGATGGCACTGACGCCCTTTGCCCAGGCCCAGCAGCTCACCGGTGTCACCGACACCGAGATCCATATCGGGGAATGGGGGCCGCAGACCGGTCCCGCCGCGCCCTGGGGGGCGGTTGCGCGCGGCACCGCCATGCTCTTCCAGATGGTCAATGACGCCGGCGGCATTCACGGCAGGAAGATCGTCTTCCATTCCTTCGACGATCAGTACAACCCCGCCAAAACCGTGGCCGGCGTGAAGGAACTGGTCGAACAGGCTCCGGGCATCTTCGCCTTCGCCTCGGGTGTGGGCACCTCGCCGGGCCTGGCGGTGAAGGACTACCTCATGGAGCGCGGCATTCCCTGGGTGGGGCCGGCCGCCGGCTCGCTGCATTGGATAACGCCGCCGCAGAAGGCCTTGTTCGCCATGTATCCGCTGTATGCCGACGAGGCGAAGCTGCTGGTGCGTTATCTCGTCGAAAAGGAAGGCAAGAAGAAAATCGCCATTTTTTATGCCAGCGATGAATACGGCGAGAACGGCCATCGCGGCGCCATGTCCGAACTGACGCGCCTGGGCCTGAAACCCGCTGCCGAGGTCTCGGTGAACCAGGCCGACCGCGATCTGAAGTCGCATTTGCTCAAGCTGAAGGAAAGCGGCGCCGATGCCGTGCTGATGTGGGTCAACCCGACACACGCCGTGATCGCCCTGAAGACCGCGGCGGCCTTGCAGTATTCCCCGCAATGGACCGCCAGTTCCACGCTGTCCGATGTGGCGCTGATGCAGCAGATCACCGGCGGATTGTGGAAAAACATCATCTACGCGAGCTTCGGCGAACTGCCGGATTCCGATGCGCCCCAGGTCAAAAAATATCGCGAAGCCTTCCCAAAATACGCGCAGCAGGGCGAGCGCTGGGGCGTGTTTTTCATGGCCGGTATCGGCTTCGTCGAACCCATGGTCGAAGGATTGCGGCGCGCCGGGCGCAACCTGACCCGCGAGAGCTTCATCAAGGCCATGGAGAGCATCAAGGACTACAAGGGGATCATGGGCAAGGTGAATTTCGGTCCCAATGAGCGTCAGGGGCAGCGCGAGATCTTTCTCGCCCGTACCGATGACACCGGCACCAAGGTGACCCAGCTCACGCCCTGGACGGAAGTGAAGTAAGGCACATCTTGACGGCGCTATTGGTAGTCGAGGCGCTGGAGATATCCTTCGGCGGCGTGAAGGCTCTGCATGGCGTGGGCCTCACGCTCGCCGCGGGAGAAATCCTCGCCCTCATCGGCCCCAACGGTGCCGGAAAGACCACCGTCTTCAACTGCATCTCCGGATTGTACAGGCCGCAAAGCGGCAGCATCCGTGTTGCAGGCAGGGACATCCTCGGCCTGAAGCCCCATCGCGTCGCGGCGAGCGGCATCGCCCGCACGTTCCAGAACATTGAGCTTTTCCGCCACATGAGCACGGTGGACAACCTGCTGCTCGGACGGCACCTTTTCCTGCGGACCGGACTCTTGTCGGGCATGGCGCTGCTGGGATCCTGGAGTCCGGCGGCCAGGGAGGAGATGCGGCATCGCGAAAAGGTCGAGGAGATCATCGACTTCCTCGATTTGCAGGCAGTGCGCAACCAGCATGTCGGCAACCTCCCGTATGGCACCCAGAAGGTGGTGGAACTGGGGCGGGCCCTGGCCATGGAACCCAAGGTGCTGCTGCTCGACGAACCTGCCGCGGGCATGAACCACGAAGAAAAGCACGATTTGCGGATCTGGATCGAAGACATCAGCAAGCTCTTCGGCGTCGCCATCCTGCTCATCGAACACGACATGCAATTCGTCGGCGAGCTCGCCGATCGGGTGATCGCCCTCAACTACGGCGAATGCATCGCCAGCGGCACGCCTGACGAAGTGCGCTCCCACCCTGAAGTGCTGCGCGCTTATCTTGGTGCCGCGGGTACGGGGGCGCGACCGTGAGCGTCCTCGAAACACCAGCCAGGACTGGATCAGGCACTGCGGCCCCGATCCTGCTCCGGGTGGAGAACGTCGATACCTACTACGGTCCCATCCAGGCCCTGCGCGGCGCCTCGCTCGAGGTACAGGAGGGTGGCATCGTCGCCCTGTTGGGCGCCAACGGCGCCGGCAAGACCACCCTGCTGAAAACCGTGATGGGACTCCTGGAGGATCAACCCGACAAGGGGCAGATCTTTTTCGACGGCACTCCCATTCATGGCCGCGAAACCGAAGACATTGCCCGTCGCGGCATCGCCTACGTCCCCGAGGGACGCGAGGTCTTCCGCGAACTCACCGTGATGGAAAATCTCAAGATCGGCGCCCATACCCGCCGCGATGCCGTCACTGCGGACCTGGAGCGCATCTTTCACTATTTTCCACGTCTTCTGGAGCGGCGCGAGCAATGGGCCGGCACGCTCTCCGGCGGTGAACAACAAATGCTCGCCATCGGCCGGGCGCTGATGAGCCGGCCGCGGCTCTTGCTGCTCGACGAGCCTTCGCTGGGCCTCTCACCTCTGCTGGTGCAGGAAATCTTCGGAATTCTGGAAAACATCAATGCCGACGGCGTCACCATCCTGCTGGTCGAGCAGAATGCCCGCATGGCGCTTTCCGTCGCCGACCGGGCGCTGGTCATGGAGCGCGGCCGTTTCGTGCTCGACGGCAGCGCCGAAGAAGTGGCGGCCGACCCCGATGTCCAGGAGTTCTATCTCGGGGTGGCCACCGAAGACTCGGTAAAAGGCTTCAAGCGCTATCGCCGCAAGAAGCGCTGGCGTTAGCGCGAAAAAGTCATACCTGCCGGCCGCGGCTCGGTTTCATCCGACCGTGGGCGGCCCAAGGTCGGCGATGCGGCGTTCGGGTAGGCTGCCCTGTAGCGCAGCGAGAAAAGTTTTGAATCGCCCGCGTCATCGGATCATAATTGTTCGGGCACGCGGATGCCCTCCGGCATTTGTCCTGAACGATGTGGCATCTTGATCATGCGAGGAGAAGGACATGCAGATCGGCATGGTGGGACTGGGCCGCATGGGCTCGAACATGGCCCGTCGATTGCTGGAAGCGGGACATGCCTGTGTTGTCCATGACATTCACGTCGAGGCCGTCGAAGCGCTCGTGACGGCGGGCGCGAACGGAGCCGCCTCCCTCGTGGCGCTCTCTGCCGCACTCGCCCCTCCGCGCGTTGTCTGGCTGATGCTGCCGGCCGCAGCGGTGGATGCCACCCTTGAAGCGCTGGTGCCTCACCTGCAGGCCGGCGACATCGTTGTCGACGGAGGCAACACGCATTTTCGCGACGACCTGCGCCGTGCCGAGGCGCTTGCGCGGAACGGCTTGCACTACATTGACGTGGGCACCAGTGGCGGCGTGTGGGGCCTGGACAACGGCTATTGCCTGATGATCGGCGGCGAGACCGTTCCGGTGCAACACTTGGAGCCGGTCTTCGCGGCGCTGGCACCCGGCGCGGAGGCCGCGCCCGCCACGCCGGGCCGCGAGCGCCATCGCGCCGGCGCCGAGCGCGGCTGGCTGCATTGCGGCCCGAGCGGCGCCGGCCACTTCGTGAAGATGGTTCACAACGGCATCGAATACGGCCTGATGGCCGCCTATGCCGAAGGCTTCGACCTGCTACGCCAGGCGGGCGCCGGACTGAAGTCGCAGAATGCCGACGCCGAGACCGCGCCACTCGATCACCCCGAGATGTTTCGCTACGACTTCGATCTGACCGAGATCGCCGAACTGTGGCGGCGCGGCAGCGTGGTGCGGTCCTGGCTGCTCGATCTCGCCGCGCACGCGCTGCTGCACGATCCTGAACTGGAGAGTCTGCGCGGGCACGTGGCCGATTCAGGCGAGGGACGCTGGACGCTGCAGGCCGCCATCGAGGTTGGCGCTCCGGCGCCGGTTCTGGCCACGGCGCTGTTTGCACGCTTTGCCTCGCGGGGGCGCGGCGATTTCGCCAACCGCGTCCTGTCGGCGATGCGCAGCGAATTCGGCGGTCACGAAGAACGCCAGCAGTGAGCGTGCCACCATCCAGCGATGCCCTGGTGCTGTTCGGCGCCTCCGGAGATCTCGCCTACCGCAAGATATTTCCGGCGCTGCAGGCGCTGGTGCGCAGTGGCAGCCTCGACATGCCGGTGATTGGCATTGCCCGTTCCGGCTGGACGCTCGAACAGTTGCGCGAGCGCGTACGCTCCAGCCTGCTGGAACACGGGACCGGCGGCGACGCCGCGGCCGGGCGCTTGCTGTCCCTGCTGCGCTATGTCGACGGCGACTACCGCGAAGCCGCTACCCACCAGCGCCTGCGCGCCGCGCTGGGGGAGACCCGGCATCCGCTCCACTATCTGGCAGTGCCGCCAAGCCTGTTTGCAACGGTGGTCGATGGAATCGGCGAGTCGGGCAGCGCAGACGGCGCGCGCGTGGTGGTCGAAAAGCCGTTCGGCCGCGACCTGGCTTCGGCACAGGCGCTGAACCAGGCGCTGCACCGCACCTTTGCCGAAACCTCGGTCTTCCGCATCGACCACTATCTCGGCAAGGAGGCGGTGCAGAATCTGCTGTACTTCCGCTTCGCCAACGCCTTTCTCGAACCGGTGTGGAACCGCAATTACGTGGACAGCATTCAGATCACCATGGCCGAGGAGATCGGCGTGCAGGGGCGCGGCCGCTTCTACGAGGAAGTCGGCGCGTTGCGCGACGTGGTGCAAAACCACATGCTGCAGGTGCTGGCGCATCTGGCGATGGAGCCGCCGGTGGGCATGGATGCCGAGACGCTGCGCGACGAAAAGGTCAAGGTGTTTCGGGGCATCCGCCCGCTCGCCAGCGCTGACTTGGTGCGCGGGCAGTACGTGGGCTATCGCGCCGAGGACGGCACTGGCGCCGATTCCCAGGTCGAAACCTTTGCCGCCATGCGGCTCCATATCGATTCGTGGCGCTGGGCCGGCGTGCCGATTTTCATTCGCGCCGGCAAGCGGCTGGCGATGACGGCCACCGAGGTGCTGGTCCGGCTGAAACGGCCGCCGCAACAGGTGTTCGGCGAAGCCGCCGCAGCCAACTACTTTCGTTTTCGCCTCGGCCCCGACCGTGTCGCCATCGCAGTCGGCGCCTCCACCAAGCGTGCCGGAACCACCATGGCCGGCGAGCCGGTCGAGTTGCAGGTTTGCAATGATGGCGGTTCCCAGATGAGCGCCTACGAGCGTCTGATTGGCGATGCCCTGCGAGGCGACCCTACCTTGTTCGCACGCGAGGATAGCGTCGAAGCCGCCTGGCGAATCATCGATCCGGTGCTGAACCGGCCGCTCGCCGTGCATTCGTATCGACCGGGCAGCTGGGGGCCGGCGGAGGCCGACGCAATGGTTGCCGCTTGCGGCGGCTGGCACCTTCCGGGCCAGTGCTGAGCGATGTACATCGAGCTGTTGCCCGATGCAGATGCTGCCGCCCGCCGGGCTGCCGCATTCATCGCCGGACGCGCGCTGGAGGCGGTGCGTGAGCGCGGATGTTTCCTGCTCGCGCTCAGCGGCGGAGAAACCCCTTTGCCCATGTTCGAGGCGCTGGCTGCGCAGCCGTTGCCTTGGCGGCATGTCGAACTCTTCCAGGTCGACGAGCGAATCGCGGCGAAGGGCAGCGCGGCGCGCAATTGGACCCGTATCGAGCAGCTTCTCGTCGCGCCACTTGGGTTGGCGCCGCAACAGCTGCATCCCATCCCGGTCGAGGCAGTCGATCCGGCAGCCGCCGCGGCTCAATACAACGAGATGTTGCTGGCACGGGCCGGCACGCAGCCGACCCTCGATCTCGTCCATCTCGGCCTCGGTGCCGATGGGCATACGGCATCCCTCTTTCAGAACGATGCCGCGCTCGACGTCGACACGGCCTGGGTGTCGGCCACCGGCGTGCATCACGGCCACCGTCGCATCACGCTTACCCTGCCGGCGTTGCGTCGTGCGCGCTGCATCCTGTGGCTGGTGTGCGGGGAGGACAAGTCCGCCATGCTGTCGCGCCTGACGCGCGGCGATGCCACCATTCCCGCCGGGCGGGTGCCGGCCGATCGCGCCTGGGTCATGGCCGACGAGACGGCGGGCCGTTTGCGAACCGTGAGTGCCCAGGTGCTGCGATGAAGGTATTGTCCATCGACGTCGGCGGCAGCCATGTGAAATGCCTCGCCAGCGGCCATGTGGAGCCGCGTGCTTTTTCTTCGGGTCCCGGCCTGACGGCCCCGGTCATGGCGCGACGGGTGCTCGAACTGACCCGTGACTGGCGCTACGCTGCGGTGTCGATCGGCTATCCGGGTCCGGTGTTGCACGGGACACCGGTGCGCGAGCCGCATAACCTCGGCGGCGGCTGGGTCGGATTCGATTTTTCCGGCGCCTTCGGAAAGCCGGTCAAGATCATCAACGACGCAGCAATGCAGGCGCTGGGCAGCTACCAGGGCGGCCGCATGCTGTTTCTCGGACTGGGCACCGGTCTGGGTTCGGCGCTGATCGTGGACGGCCGGACCGAGGCGATGGAACTGGCGCACCTGCCTTACCGCAAGGGCCGTAGCTACGAAGACTATGTCGGCGCGCGCGGTCTCGAGCGCATGGGCAAGAAAAGGTGGCGCAAGGCGGTGCTCGACGTGGTCGAGGAGCTGAATGCGGCGCTTGCTCCCGATTATGTGGTGCTGGGGGGCGGCAACGCGCAGCGGATGAAGACGCTGCCGCCGTATGTGCGTCGGGGCGACAATTACAGCGCCTTTGTCGGCGGCTTTCGCCTGTGGATGGAGGCGGCCGACCAAGCGGAGCGCCGCAAGTGAGCCGCGCCGAGCAGGCCCCGGGCGCTCCTGGCATCCCGCCGACCTGGACGAGCAGCGCGAAGGACATCGTCGGCTCGTCCCTCGGGCCGGCGCGGCTGTGGTTTACCCTGGGCTTCGGCATCGTCAACGAAGTCTACTACCCGCGCATCGACACCCCGCAGATCCGCGACCTCGGCTTCATCGTCGCTGACGACAAGGGCTTCTGGTGCGAGGTCAAGCGCCTCGCCAATTACACGATCGGGACGCCGGCGCCGGGCATACCCGCGCCGCGCATCGTGCACAAGCATGAACGTTTCACGCTCATGCTGCGCATCGTCGGCGATCCACGGCGCGACGCGCTCCTGGTCGAGGTCACGCTTGAGGGCGATGCCGCGCTGCGTCCCTATGCGCTGCTCGCGCCGCATGTCGGCGGCAGCGGCCACGACAACCTCGCCGAGGTGATTCGCTACGGCGGAAGGCGCATGTTGCGCGCCGGCCGGGTGAAGGATGATTCGACCTGGCTGGCGCTCGCCGCCGTCGACGACGCACAGCGCGATGCCTGGGGCCGCGCCAGCGCCGGCCATGTGGGCACGAGCGACGGCTGGCAGGATTTCGATCGTCATGGCGCGATGCGCTGGGAATACGCCGCTGCCGGGCCGGGGAACGTCGCGCTCACCGGCGAGTTGCCACGACGCTGCGTGCTCGCGCTCGCCTTCGGCGCAAGCCCCGAAGCCGCAACCACGCTCGCCATCGGCGCACTTGCGCAGCCGTTCGAGGTGCCATGGCGGCAGCAGGTAGAAGACTGGCGGCGCTGGCATGAGGCGCTCGTGCCCGAATCCTGCGCCCTGCTCGGAGCGGAGCTGCGGGCGCAACTGGCAGTCTCGGCAATGGTGTTGCATGCGCACCAGGACAAGATCCACCCCGGCGCGATGGTGGCGAGCCTGAGCGTGCCCTGGGGCAACAGCCGCGACGAGCGTGGCGGCTACCATCTCGTGTGGCCGCGCGACCTCGTCGAGTGCGCCGGTGCGCTGCTCGTGCTTGGCCAGCAGGCCGAGGCGCGCGACGTGCTGCGCTACCTGATCGCCTCGCAGCATGCCGACGGCCACTGGAACCAGAACCAGTGGCTCGGCGGCAAGCCCTACTGGCAGGGCGTGCAGCTCGACGAAGCCGCTTTTCCTGTGCTGCTGGCCGCGCTGCTTGCCGAGCATGGCGCGCTCGGCGGCATAGAAGTGCGCGACATGGTCCAGCGTGCCCTGGGTTTCATCGCCCGCACCGGCCCGGCCACCGACCAGGATCGCTGGGAGGAGGATGCGGGGGTGAATCCGTTCACGCTCGCGGTCTCCATCGCGGCGCTGGTGGCGGGCGCGGACTTCGTCGATCCGGCTGCGGGCGCATTCATTCTTGCACTGGCCGATGACTGGAACGCGCGCATCGAAGACTTCACCGCGGTATCCGGAACGGCGCTCGCGCGCCGCCTCGGCGTGGCGGGCTATTATGTCCGCGTTGCGCCCGCCGCGATCTTCGGCGACGACCAGGCCCTGCATCGTCGCGTGCCGATCAAGAACCGGCTCGAACAGACGGCGCCTCCTGCCGACGAGCAGGTCTCCACCGACTCGCTGCAACTGGTGCGCTTCGGACTGCGCGCTGCCGACGATGCGCTGGTGCGCGACACCGTCAAGGTGATCGATGCGCTGCTGCGGGTCGACATGCCGACCGGGCCGGCCTGGCATCGTTACAACGGCGACGGCTATGGCGAGCATGAGGAGGACGGTGCGCCTTTTGACGGCACGGGCCGCGGACGCCCCTGGCCGCTGCTGACCGGCGAGCGCGGGCATTATGAACTCCTGGCGGGTCGCGACCCGCTGCCCTATCTGCAGGCGATGGCCAACATGGCGAGTGCCGGCGGGATGCTGCCTGAGCAGGTCTGGGACGGCGCGCCGCTTCCTCGGCGGGGTCTCGATCCGGGGCGGCCGACCGGTTCGGCGATGCCGCTCGCCTGGGCGCATGCCGAATTCGTCAAGCTGGCGCTGTCGTGCCACGGTACGCGGCCCTGCGATTGTCCGGCATCGGTCTGGGAACGCTATCGGGGACGGCCGCCGACGCCCCGCCTGGCGGTCTGGCTCGAGCACGCCCCGGTCTCACGCATCCGCGCCGGCTGCGACACGCTGGTGTGCCTGCACGAGCCGGCCCTGGTGCACTGGGGCACGGACGGCTGGCACGCGAGCGCTGACGTGCGCACACAGCCGCTGAACGGTATGGGGCTGTACCTGGCACCGCTGCCCACCGCACAATTGCGTTCCGGCCAAACCATAAACTTTACCTGGCGCCGGCTGGACTCCGGGGAATGGACCGGTGTCGATCACCGCCTGGTGCTGGTTCCTGCCGTCCTCCGCAAGGACGAAGACGGCAGCGGAGACGCGCACTAGGGCCTGAGCGCCTTGGCGCGGGCGACGATATTGTCGACGGTCAGGCCGAATTTTTCCAGCACTGCCGCCGCGGGAGCCGAGGCGCCATAGCGTTCGACGCCGAGCACGGCACCGTGTTCGCCGATCCAGCGCTCCCACCCCTGTGCGACGCCGGCTTCCACCGCAAGCCGCACCCGGCTCTCCGGGGGCAGCACCGCATTGCGATAGGATGGTTCCTGGCCTTCGAACAGTTCCCAACTCGGCATCGACACGGCGCGCGCCCGGATGCCTTCGCGCTGCAACTGTTCGACCGCCTGTGCAACCAGTCCGGTTTCGGCGCCGCTGCCAATCACGATCATTTCCGGCGGGCCGGCGGGCGCATCGAGCAGTATGTAGGCGCCGCGGCGCAGCCCCTCGGCGCTGGCGAAGCGTGTGCGGTCGAGCGTGGGCACGGTTTGCCGCGACAGGATGATGGCGCTGGGCCTGTCCGCAGTCTCCAGCGCGACCCGCCAGGCCACTGCGGTCTCGTTGGCATCGCCCGGCCGGATCACATTGAGGTTGGGCACGGCGCGCAAGGCGGCCAATTGCTCGACCGGCTGATGTGTCGGTCCGTCTTCGCCGACCGCGACGGAGTCGTGCGTGAACACGAAAATGACGCGCAGACCCATCAGCGCGGCGAGGCGTATCGGCGGGCGCATGTAATCCGAGAACACCATGAAGGTTGCGGTGTAGGGAATGATTCCGCCGTGCACGGCCAGGCCGTTGGCGATCGCGCCCATCGCATGCTCGCGCACGCCGAAGTGCAGATTGCGGCCGGCATAGCTCCAGACTTCGTCGGCTGCACCCTGGGCATCCTGCCCGCGCTCCGGCGCGAACACGCCCAGTCCGGCGAGCGCGGTGTGCGTGGAGGGATCGAGGTCGGC
Source organism: Rhodocyclaceae bacterium (assembly GCA_039807535.1). Taxonomy (GTDB): domain Bacteria; phylum Pseudomonadota; class Gammaproteobacteria; order Burkholderiales; family Rhodocyclaceae; genus Desulfobacillus. The sequence continues at coordinate 22,961 of JBDHRL010000010.1, read as the reverse complement.
GGAGCCGCCGCTCACCGCCGGCAGTCTCGCGGCAATTGCCGCCAGCACCCTGCCGCCGGCGACGCGCGTGGCCAGACCCTTGGCGTCCGCGGGGAATGCGGGCAGCGCATCGTCCCAGCCGGCCGGCAGCCGGCCGGCAAGGCTCGTCTCGAGTTCGGCCGCAAGTTCCGGATAAGCCTTGCGGTAGCGCCGCCAGTGCCGCCGCCAGGCCGCTTCGGCCCGCGCGCCGGCCGGGCGGGCTGCGCGGAAGAAAGCCAGCGCGTCGTCAGGCACGAAAAACGGTGCCTGTTCCGGCCAGCCCAGCCTGCGCTTTGTCTCCGTGATGTTGGCAAGGCCGAGCGGAGAGCCGTGTGCCTTGTAGCTGCCCTGGTACGGCGAGCCATAGCCCAGGTGGGTGCGCACCAGGATCAGCGACGGCTGCGCGCTCCTGCGCCGGGCGTGCCGTATCGCCTGGCCGATGGCTGCCGTATCGTTGCCGTCGGCAACCGTCTGCACATGCCAGCCGTAGCTCCTGAAGCGCGCCGCGCGGTCTTCCGTGAAAGCGATGTCGGTGCCCGCCGCCAATGTCACGCGGTTGTCGTCGTACAGGCAGATCAGCTTGCCGAGCCTGAGGTGTCCGGCCAGCGATGCCGCTTCCGCAGCGACGCCTTCCATCAGGTCGCCGTCGCTGACGATCGCATAGGTATGGTGGTCGACGACCGTGTGCCCTTCGCGGTTGTAGCGTGCGGCGAGCTGTGCTTCGGCCATCGCCATGCCGACCGCATTGGCCAGGCCCTGGCCGAGCGGCCCGGTGGTCGTCTCGACCCCCGGCGTATGGCCGCGCTCGGGATGGCCCGGCGTGCGGCTGCCCCATTGCCGGAATTGCTTGAGGTCCTCGAGCGACAGCTCGTAACCGGTCAGGTGCAGCAGGCTGTACAGCAGCGCCGAGCCGTGCCCCGGGGAAAGCACGAAACGGTCTCGGTCTGGCCAGCCCGGATTGGCCGGATGATGCTTGAGGAATCGGGTCCACAGCACGAAGGCCATCGCTGCCGCGCCGAGCGGCAGACCGGGGTGGCCGCTGTCGGCCCGTTGCACCATGTCGACGGACAGAAAGCGAATGGTGTCGATCGCCCGGCGCTCGAACGCTTCGTCGTGTCCTGCCGCTTTTCCGGCCGCGCTCAATGCCGCGCTCCGGCGGCGGGGTTGCCGCCGCGACGGGACATTTCGTCGGCGAGAACGGCCAGCAATGCTTGCCAGGACTTGTCGAATGCCTCCTTGCCTTCCTGCTGTAGGCGCTCGGCCATCGCGCCGATATCAATGCCGGCCTGCGTGAAGCGTTCCAGTTCCGCATCTGCGGCAAGGCCATCGCACGGTACCGGCGGGCCGACCCTGCCATGTTCCGAGAAGGCGCGAATGGTGTTTTCAGGCAGTGTGTTGATGGTGCCTGGCGCCGCCAGGGCATCGACGTAAAGCGTGTCCGGCGCCCGCGGATCCTTGGTTCCGGTGCTTGCCCAGAGCAGCCGTTGTGGCGCGACGCCGGCGGCGGCAAGGTTCCGCCAGCGCGGCGTTTCGCACAGGTCGAGGTAATCCTTGTACGCGCGCCACGCGGCAGCGATGCCGAGCCGGTTGTGCAACTCGACCGGCACCCGGCCGGAGACGGCGACATCCCAGCGACTGACGAACAGCGAGAGCACTGAAGGAATGTGCGGATCCTCGCCGGACGCGATGCGGCGTTCGATGCCGCGCAGCCACGCTTCGGCCGCCGCGAGCAGCTGCCGGCCGGAAAACAGCAGCGTCACGTTGACCGGCACGCCGGCGAACGTCGCCTCCTCAATGGCCATGCAGCCGGCTGCGTTGCCGGGTATCTTGATGAACAGGTTGCTGCGGGCGGCGCGCCGGTGCAGGGCGACCGCGGCGGCCACGGTCGCCTTCGCGTCGTCCGCCAGCAGCGGCGAGACTTCGAGCGACACCCAGCCATCCATGCCGCGGGTCCGTCGATGCACCGGCGCGAACAGGTCGGCGGCGCGCCGCAGGTCGTCCAGCGCGAGCTCGAAGAACAAGGCTTCGGCATCTGCGGCGCCGCTGGACTTGATGGCGGGACGGTAAGCGTCGGATCCGGCGATGGCTTTCTGGAAGATGGACGGATTCGAGGTCAGTCCGGTGATGCTGAATTCATCGATGTAGCGCTGCAGACTGCCGTCGTCGAGCAGCGTGCGCGTGATGTTGTCCAGCCACAGGCTCTGTCCGGATTCATGCAGATTGCGCAGCGGATTCATGCAGTCCTCCTCATGGCAAATCGATACGTCACGCCTGCCTCGCGTGGCAGAAAACGCGAAAGGCGCAGGCCACAAACGGACAATCGGATTATGCGCTTACTGGCCCGCACGCGGTTGCAGATCGGCGTGCGCCGCAGGGTGCGACGGCGCGGTCCGGGGCTTCAGAGCTGGAAGCCCACGGCCCGGACCAGCCCTTCGAGCACGTCGCGCGGCAGGGACGGCAAGATTCCGGGGTGCTGCTCGCCACGGGCCGCCGCGGACTCGATCCACTGCGCCAGCCATTCGATCTCGCCGTGTCCGTAGAAGACCGCCGTCGCCTCGTAGTTGAGGAACAGGCTGCGGCCGTCGAGATTGACGCTGCCGCACAGGGCCAGCATGTCGTCCATGACGACCGTCTTGGCGTGCAGCATGTGCGGCACCAGACGGACCTCGGCGCCGGCGTGCACCAGCTGGCGCAGCGACTGTTCGCGCGCGATGTCGGCAAGGCGATGGTTCGAACGACGCGGCAGCGCCAGGCACACGCGAACGCCGCGCCGGCAGGCATTGCTCCACGCCTGGAGCAATGCCTCGTCCGGCACGAAGTACGGGGTGGCCGCCAGGATGCGCTGCCGTGCGTGCCAGGCCGCCGACAGCAGCAGCGCATGGACGGTGTCGTCGGCCCGGTCGGGGCCGCTGGGCAGCCACTGCGCCGGTATTCCGTTCCCGGCCATGTCGCCAAGGCTCGCCGGAACGGCTGGCGGCGGGATACCGCCGGCCAGCCGCCAGTCGGCATCGAACTGGGCCAGGGCAGATTCCGCCAGCGTACCGTCGGCACGAAAGCTCAGGTCCAGCCAGGCGGGCTGCCCGGGGTGATCGATGAAGTACTCGCCCGCAAGGTTGCGTCCGCCCGCCCATAGCCGGCGGCCGTCGGCCACGGCGAGCTTGCGGTGATTGCGCAGATTGGTCCGGCCGCGCAGCGGGTTGTGCGCGAGCGGCATGAAATGGAGCACGGAAACGCCGGACGCGGCGAGTGCGGTTTGTACCCGGCGGGGCAGCCACAGGTTGCCGACCGCATCCAGCAACAGCCGTGTATGCACGCCACGGCGCGCGGCATCGGCCAGCGCCTGCACCATTTTCCGCCCGACCGCATCCTCGCGCAGCAAGAAAGTCTGCACGGCCAGCGTCGAACGGGCCGAGGCGCACAGAGCCAGCAGCGCCCGCAGCGAAGCCTCGCCAGTATCGTGGAAGGTCACGCCCACGTTGCCGCCGGGCGGGTCGACCTCCATGGCCCGCAGCAGTTCGCGCGGCCATTGGGGTTCGTGGGTATCGGCGTCGGTGCGTTCCGGCCTGTGCGGTCGGCCGGCACGCGCAGGGCGAGCGAATTTGCGTGTGCCGAAGACGAGGAACAGCGGCAGGGCCAGGTAGGGAAATGCCGCGATTGCCAGCACCCACGCGATGGCAGCCGAGGGCGTGCGACGCTGCTGGCCGATGTGCGTGACCAGGACGTACACCAGCAGCGCCCCTGCCACGATGCCAGCGTGTTCGAGCGGAGAAAGCGGTAGGGCCTGCCACATTACCGGATCAGGGACGGCGTTGCGCGATTCGGAGGGTCGTTCGTCAGGCCGCGCCGATCAACGCTCCGGCGGCGAACACGAGCAGGCCGCCGACGATCACTTGCAGCGCGGCGAGACCGAAGGGCGTCTCCATGTATCGCTGCCGTATCCAGGCGATCGCGACGAGTTCCACCGCAACGACCGCGACCGCGAGCGTCGTGGCGAGATGGAACTGCGGAATCAGGTAGGGCAGGGCATGGCCGAGCCCGCCGAGCGCGGTCATTACGCCGGTGACTGCGCCGCGGATCGCGGGACTCCCGCGGCCGGTGAGCGCGCCGTCGTCCGAGAGCGCCTCGGCGAAAGCCATGCTGATGCCCGCACCGACCGCCGCGGCGAGCCCCACGAGGAAGGTGTTCCAGGTGTTGTGGGTGGCGAAGGCCGCCGCGAACAACGGCGCGAGCGTAGACACCGAGCCATCCATCAAGCCGGCGAGGCCGGGCTGGACGAACTGCAGAACGAACTGGCGCTGCTGTGTCGCGCGCTCGGTGCGCAGGGTCTTGGGCGTCAGAAACCGGTCACCCAGGGTTTCAGCCTTTGCCTCGTGCCGGCTTTCCTCCGCCGCAAGATCGCCGAGAAGCTGGCGGATCGCGGCGTCGCTCGTGCGGCGCGCAGCCTGGGCGTAGAAGCGCCGCGAGTCGGCTTCCATGATCTCGGCCTGCGCGCGGATCTTGTCCGGATTGAGCGGCTGCGCCAGCCATACGGGCTTGCGCAGGATGAACCCCCGCACGTCCTCGCGGCGGATCAGCAGGATGCGCTCGCCGAAGCGCTCGCGATACAACTCGATCAGCCGGTGGCGATGGCCGTCCTCCTCGGCGGCCATGGCGCGGAAGAGTCGCGCCGTGTCAGGGTAGTCGGTTGCGAGCGCGTCGGCGTAGGTATCGTAGATCCGCGCATCATCCTCCTCGAGCGCGATCGCCAGGCTCATGATCTGCTGTTCGTTCATGCGGCTGAAATCGAGGCTGCCGCCGTGCCGCCCCGTCAGCACCGGGGAGGAGAGCAGGGAATCAAGCGCCACGGCGTTCTCCCGGGAAATTCACGGACTGCGCCGCCTTGGCGCGCACGGCTCGATACCGAATTTCAGCGACCCGGGGAGCGCACGCAGGAAAAACCAAACCTTCCGCCCCCCCCGGATTCGTCCCTCTCCGCAAAAAGCCGCAGGCGGTCAGGCAATCCGCTCCCACAGGCAGGTTTCGCTTTCGAGCCGGTCGAGTTCCTGGCCGAGGAAATCGCCGCGCGAGACGATGCCCATGACCTTGCCCCCGTCGACGACCGGCAGGTGGCGGTAGCCGCCGTCGGACATGCGTCGCAATGCGTCGATGGCCTTGGCGTCCGGGGCGATCTTGTCCGGCTTGGCCGTCATGACCGACGACAGCGGCGCGCCCGACGGCGAGCGGCCTTCGGCAAGGGCGCGTACAGCATCGCGTGCCGTGAAGATGCCGACGAGATTGTCGCCTTCGGTCACCAAGACGGCGCCGACGCGCCGCTCCCACATGCGTTCGCAGGCCTGCTGGATGCTTGCCTCGGGTGGCAGCTTCAGCGGATCCTGATCCTTGATGATGTAGGACATGCAGCGGTTAGTCATGGTCGATACCTCCGTCTGATACAAGATGAAATCCGCCTCTCGATTCAATTATAGGCAATCCTGCCGGTCTGGCGTAAGAAGAGACGTACCGGGCCGGCAATTTGATATAATGCGCACCTCACGCGCCCGTAGCTCAGCTGGATAGAGTACCTGGCTACGAACCAGGGGGTCAGGAGTTCGAATCTCTTCGGGCGCGCCAAATCCCGGGGGCCTGCGTTTATGCAGGCCCTTTTCTTTGTGCCCCGCTTGTCCCGGAATCGCCGAGTTGCGCTACGATGAGTGCCATCATCACCCCGGGAGAGACATCATGATGCTGACGCGGACTCGGCTATTTTTGGCTTGGGCGCTTTTGTTCCTGTTTGCGGTGAACGCTTACGCTGCTTCACGCGCGGAAATCGACGCCGAAGTGAGGCAGGCGCTGAAGGACTTCCAGAGGCACACCAGCGCCGGCCACGAACTGTCGCAGAAGGCCGCCGGCATGCTGGTGTTCCCCAGCGTGGTGAAGGCCGGCATCGGCGTCGGCGGGGAGTACGGCGAAGGCGCGCTGCTCATCGGCGGCAAGCCGGTGGCGTATTACAACATCGCCGCCGCCTCGATCGGCCTGCAACTGGGCGCCCAGGCGCGCTCCGAGATCATCCTGTTCATGACCGAGAACGCCCTGTCGAAATTCCGCGCCAGCGAGGGCTGGAAGGCCGGGGTCGATGGCAGCATTGCGCTCGTCACGGTCGGCACGGGCGGCTCCATCGACACCGAGACGGCGAAAAAGCCGATCATCGGCTTCATCTTCTCGAACAAGGGACTGATGGCCAACCTGACCTTCGAGGGCTCGAAGATCACCAAAATCGACAGGTAAAAGTCAGGCTGCCAGGGGCGGCTCGTCCATCAGCGCAACCTGCTCGCGCAGCTCCAGGATGCGATCCTGCCAGTAGCGCTGGGTATTGAACCAGGGGAAGGCCGCCGGAAAGGCCGGATCGTTCCGGCGGCGTGCCAGCCAGGCCGAGTAATGCAGCAGGCGCAGGGTGCGCAGCGCCTCCACCAGGTGCAGTTCCCGTTTGTCGAACGCGCAGAAGTCCCCGTAGCCCGCCAGCACGTCGCCGAGCTGGCCCGTCATTTCGGCACGCCCGCCCGACAGCAGCATCCACAGGTCCTGCACCGACGGTCCCATGCGGCAATCGTCGAAGTCGACGAAATGCGGGCCCGTGCCGGTCCACAGAACGTTGCCGGCGTGGCAATCGCCATGCAGGCGGATGAGCCGGATGTCGCCGGCGAGCGCGTAGCAGCGGCGCACGCCTTCCAGCGCCAGCTCGACGACGCTGCGCCAGGGCGCCAGCAGGTCCTCCGGCAGGAAGCGGTGCGCGAGCAGGTAGTCGCGCGAAGCCTCGCCGAAGCCGGAAATATCCAGGGCGGGGCGTTCGCGGAAGGCTGTCAGCGCGCCGACGGCATGGATGCGGCCGAGGAAACGCCCCATCCACTGCAGCGTGCCCGGCCTGTCCAGCTCGGGCGCGCGCCCGCCGCGCCGCGGAAACACCGCGAAGCGGAAGCCTTGCGATGCGTGCAGGGTTTCCCCGCCGGCCAATGCCATGGGCGCGACGACAGGGATTTCCCGCTCGCTCAATTCGAGCAGGAAAGTATGCTCCTCGAGGATGGCCGCATCGCTCCAGCGCTCCGGCCGGTAGAACTTGGCGATCACGGGCGGCGCGTCGGCGAGGCCGATCTGGTAGACGCGGTTTTCATAGCTGTTGAGGGCCAGCAGGGAGCCGTCGCAGGGCAGGCCGACGTGCTCGATCGCGTTCAGGACGACATCGGGGGTGAGGGCGGAATAGGGATGTGTGCCGGAATCCATGGCGGCATTGTACGTTCCCGCCGACGCGCTATCATGGCGCCAAACTAAAGCAAGCATGAGAAGATGTCCGCCTATCCGCAGCACCTGGTTCGTCCCCACCGCCTGTTCGACGGCACCGAAGTGCTCATCCGCCCCATCCGGCCGGAGGATGCGGCAATCGAGCAGGAATTCGTGCGCGGACTGTCCGACGATTCGCGCTACAACCGCTTCATGGCCCAGTTGCGCGAGCTGACGCCGCGCAAGCTGCAATATCGCACCGAGATCGACTACGAGCAGCACCTCGCGCTGATCGCCACGGTGCAGCGCGAAGGCCGCGAAGTCGAGATCGGCGTCGCCCGCTATATCGTCATGCCAGGCAGCAACAGCTGCGAGTTCGCCATCACCGTGGCGGATGCCTGGCAGGGCACCGGCGTGGCCGGCCTGCTGATGCTGGATCTGATGGCGGCGGCGCGCGACCGGGGGCTGAAGACCATGGTCGGCTTCGTCCTCGCCACCAACCACAGGATGCTGAAATTCTGTCGCCAGCTCGGCTTCGAGTGCCATCGCGAGGAAGGCGAAGGCGATACCGTTCACGTCATCAGGAATCTCTAACGCCGCAGGCCGCCTTGGGCGACTCGCGGTTGCATGAAATCCGGCGGTTGCGGTCGTCACGCGAGGCGATTCACGCAAACCTCCCGCTCTTGTCGGAGGCCAGGCGGTGTGCCCAGCGCGTCGTTTCGGGAAGGCGATAGCGCGTCAGGCAGGCCATCACCCAGGACACGGCGGTTTCCAGGCCGAGGCGATGGCCCGGCGAGACGAACAGCGGCTTGACGCCCTTCCGGCTGCGCAGCACGGCGCCGATGGTTTCGCCGCCGTCCATCAGCGGCACCCAGGCGCCGCGCCTGTCCGGCACCGCGCGATGGCTGCCGATCAGTCGCGTCTTGGCCACGCCGATCGCGGGCAGGTCGAGCAGCAGGCCGAGGTGGCTGGCAATGCCGAAGCGGCGCGGATGGGCGATGCCCTGGCCGTCGCAGAGCAGGAGGTCGGGACGGACGCCGAGTTGCTCCATGGCCGCCAGCACGGCCGGTATCTCGCGGAAGGAGAGCAGCCCCGGCACGTAGGGAAAGCGGGTCGGCAGGCGGGCGATGCTCGAGGTTTCCAGTTGCAGGGAGGGGAAGGCGAGCACCGCGACGGCGGCGCGCGTGGTGGCGCCGCCGTCCTCGAAGCCGACATCCACGCCGGCGACGCGGCGGACCGGACCGTGCTTGTCGCGCCGGATGACTTTCGCGGCCATGCGCGACTGCAGCGCCATCGCCTCCTTCGGCGCCAGGTCCCAGGCATGGCGCAGGCAGATTTTCATCCGGCGCAATGCGCGGCCATCAGCGGCACGTACATCTCGTCGGCGCTGACGCCGGCATGCACGCCGCGCTGGCGGTAGCGCTTCTCGCCCTCCATCCAGTCGAGCAGGGTCCAGTCCTCGCGCATCACAAGCACATAATCGCCGATGCGTCCCGCCAGGCGCGGATCCGCCGCGCCCGGCCCGAACCAGCCCTGTTCGATCAGGGTGCCGCTCGGAAAGGCGTCCATGCAATGGCCCAGGTGTTCGCCGACGTAGTCCTCGAAACGCGCCGCCTCCCCGGGCTTGAGATAGCAGTAGACGACGCGGCGCTCGCCGCACAGCGGCCGTGCCAGCGTCGCGGCCAGCGCCGGATGCTGCGCGATGTCGATCTGGCGCTCGGGCGGCGAATCGATGAAGCCGTGGTCGGCGCTGGCCAGCACCAGGGCGTCGCAGCCGGACAGGGCGGCGAGGAAGGCGCCGTAGGCCTCGTCGAGCGCGGCGAATTGCGCGGCGACCTGCGGGCTGGCGACGCCGTGGATGTGCGAGAGGGTGTCGAGGTCGGTGTAGTAGGCGTAAATATACGACGGCTCCGCCGCGTCCCGGATCGCCGCCGTGACCTGTCCGAACATTTCTTCCAGTGTCTGGTAACCGCGCACTTCGGCGCGCCCGCTGTGATAGCGGGTGAATTCCGAGCCGGCGATGACTTGCGGCGTGACGAAGACACTGCGCCGTGCGATGAGGTCGAAGAAGGATGCGTAGCCGAACAGCCGCTGCGGCAGGCTGTCGGGCGGCACATCGAACGTGCCGGGGCCGCGCGGCTTGAGCGGCAGCACGGCGGCGATGGCATCGAGTTCGGCAAAATACATGTGCCAGCCGGTCAGCGCGTGCTGCTGCGGCGCCAGGCCGGTGAGATAGGTGGTGACGGCGCTGGCGGTGGTGGGCGGGAAGACCGAGGTGAGGCGGCACTGCAAATGGCCGTGCAGATGGCCGCCGGCACCCTGGCGCTGCAGATAGTTGTAGCCGAGGCCGTCGAGGACCAGCATCACGACGTGATGCGCCGTGCCGCGGAGACTGACTTTTGCGTCGCGCAGCGGCGCGTAGGGCAGGGGCGCCGCTGCGCCGCAGGCCTCGCCGAGCGAGCGCATCAGGTTGACGATGCTGCCGCCGTCGTAGTCGGGGAAGATCATTTCCGTTTCCGGTAAGTGCCGATCAGCTCGGCCTGCGCCAGGATGTGTCCCTGCATGGCCTGTTCGAGCCGCGCCTTGTCGGGCCGGCCGAGGTCGGGCAGCAGCGCGTCGAGCGCATACAGCTTGTGGAAATAGCGATGACGGCCGATGGGCGGGCAAGGGCCGCCGTAGCCCGTGCGTTTCCAGTCATTGAGGCCTTCGCGCGTGCCGGCCGGCAGCTGCGCAATGCCTTCGGCGAGCCCCGCGCCGTCCGGCGGCAGGTTGTAGAGCACCCAGTGCACCCAGGTCATGCGCGGTGCGGCGGGATCGGGCGCGTCGGGGTCATCGACGATCAGGGCGAGGCTTTTCGTGCCGGCGGGAAGGCCGCTCCAGGACAGCGGGGGCGAACGGTCCGCGCCTTCGCAGGTGTGGGCGGCAGGGATGTCGCCGCCGGACCGGAATGCGGACGAAGTGAGCGTCAGCGGCATCGCCCCTCCGCTGTTCGCTCAATGGTCCTCGATATGCGGACCGCCTTCCTCGGCCAGCGCGCCGGTGTCGGGATCGATCCAGTCGGAGAGTCCGAGCTCGCTTTCGGCCTCGGCCAGGGTCTCGCCAGGCTCGAAGTCTGACTCGTCGCTGTATTCCATGTCCTCGGTCGCTTCGAGCAGCGTCGGGAAGGGGCCATATTCCTCGCCGCTGTCCTTGTCCTGCCAGTAGAAGCCGTCCGGCCTCTCGATGACGCGCGTATGGTCGTAGCCAGAGGATGTGGCGGGTATGTGCTTCGGCATGGCGCTCTCTCCTTTGCTGCGTTTATCTTGAACCCTTTTTTCCTGAAAAGCTATGGCGTTTCGCCGGACGATTCGTTGACCGGTGTCAAAGACCGTCCTGCATGCCATTACGGCGTTTGCGCGACAAACCTGAATCCTTGTGCGCAGCGGTGCGGGACGCTATAGTTGTTTCGAAAATTCGAATATGGAAATTCCGGGCCGCCCCGGACAACCCGAATGCCACCGACGCCCGCCCTCGACGCGCAGCAGCTTCTGCGGCGCTGCGATGCCTCCCTTCTCGATTTTGAGACCACCGCCGAGTTGACCGATGCGGCCGACATCGTCGGCCAGTCGCGTGCGCTCGATGCGGTGAGTTTCGGCATCGACATCAAGCAGCCGGGCTTCAATCTCTTCGTGCTCGGCGAGCCGGGCAGCGGCCGCCATGCCGCAGTGCGGCGCCTGCTCGAGGAAAAGGCCGCCGGCGAACCGGCGCCGAGCGATTGGTGCTATGTCAACAACTTCACCGACCCGAACAAGCCACGCCTGCTGCGCGTGCCGCCCGGCCGCGGCGGCCAGTTGAGGCACGACATGCAGCAGTTCGTCGCCGAGCTGGCCAAGGCCATCGGCGCCGCCTTCGAGAGCGAGGAATACCGCGTCGGCATCGAGGCCATCCAGGAGGAGTTCAAGCAGCGCGAGGAGGGCGCCCTGCGCGCGCTCGGTCAGGAATCGGGCGAGAAGGGCGTGGCCCTCCTGCGCACCCCGCACGGCTTCGTCTTTGCCCCGATCAAGGGCGAGGAGACGATGGGGCCGGACGACTTCGAGAAGCTTCCCGACGAGGAGAAGGCCCGCATCGGCAAGCTGATCGAGGAATACGGCGAACGCCTGCACAAGCTGATGCATCAATTCCCGCAGTGGCGGCGCGAGATGCAGGCGCGCATCAAGCAGGCCAGCCGCGAGACGATGGGGCTGGCCGTCGGCCACCTCATCGAGGAGCTCAAGGAACGCTATACCGACCTGCTCAACGTGCTGGGCTTCCTCGATGAGGTGATGCGCGACGTCATCGAAAGCGGCGAGGAACTGCGCGAGCAGCCGAAGAGCGACGGCGACATGAGCGGCGTCATCGTCAGCGGCAGCATCTCGCTGGCCCGCTACCAGGTGAACCTGCTGGTCGACAACGGCGCGGCCAAGACGGCGCCGGTGGTCTTCGAGGACAACCCGGTCTATCCGAACCTGGTCGGCCGCGTCGACAGCATCGCGCACATGGGTACGCTGGTGACCAACTTCACCATGATCAAACCCGGCGCCCTGCAGCGCGCCAATGGCGGTTACCTGGTGCTGGATGCCGCCAAGGTGCTGACCCAGCCTTATGCCTGGGAAGGGCTCAAGCGCGCGCTGCGCTCGGCCCAGGTGCGCATCGAATCGCTCGGCCAGGTGTTCGGCTTCACCAGCACGCTGCCGCTGGAGCCGGAGCCGATGCCGCTCAATGCCAAGGTGGTGCTGGTCGGCGAACGCCTTCTCTACTACCTGCTCAAGGAATACGATCCCGAGTTCGAGGAGCTGTTCAAGGTGGGCGCGGATTTCGAGAGCGACGTCGCCCGCAACGAGCCCAACACGCGCAGCTACGGCCGCTTTCTCGGCATGCTGGCGCGCCATTACGGCCTGCGGCCCTTCGACCGCCACGCCGTGGCGCGCATGATCGAGCACAGCGCGCGGCTGGCTGGCGACTCGGAGAAGCTTACCGCCAGCACGCGCCGCCTGTCCGACCTGATGCAGGAAGCCAATCACCACGCCGGCCAGGCCGGCCGGCCGGCCGTCGGACGTGCGGACGTCGAGGCGGCGCTCGCGGCGCAGCGCCGCCGCGCCAGCCGCCTGCACGAATCCATCCAGGAGCAGATCCTGCGCGACAACCTGCTGATCGCCTCCAGCGGCGACCATGTCGGCCAGGTGAACGGGCTCGCGGTGATCGACCTCGGCGACGCCCTGTTCGCCCACCCCGTGCGCATCACCGCCACGGCACGCATCGGCGAGGGCGACGTCATCGACATCGAGCGCGAGTCCGAACTGGGCGGAGCGATCCATTCCAAGGGCGTCATGATCCTCTCCGCCTTCCTTGCCGCGCGCTACGCGCGCAGCCTGCCCCTGTCGCTCTCGGCGAGCCTGGTGTTCGAGCAGTCCTACGGACCGGTGGAGGGCGACAGCGCCTCGCTGGCGGAACTCTGCGCGCTGCTCTCGGCGCTTGCCGCCGTGCCGATCAGGCAGTCGCTGGCCATAACCGGTTCGGTGAACCAGTACGGGCGCGTGCAGCCGATCGGCGGCGTAAACGAAAAGATCGAGGGCTTCTTCGACATCTGCAAGGCGCGTGGGCTCGACGGCGAGCAGGGCGTCGTCATTCCGCAATCCAACGTCAAGCACCTGATGCTGCGCGAGGACGTGGTGCAGGCATGCGCCGAAGGCAGGTTCCGCGTGCATGCGGTCGAGGACGTGGACCAGGCCATCGCACTGCTCACCGGCGTGCCGGCGGGCGAGCCGGACGCACAGGGCCTGGTGCCGGAGGGCACCATCAACTATCTGGTCGCGACGCAACTGGCGGAACTGTCCGCCCTGCGCCAGGCCTTCGCCGCCGCCGGCAGGAAACGCAGCGGCAGGAAGGAAAAGGAGTAGACGGCCGTGAGCGAAGCAGGCTTCGCCTGCGGACGGGCGACGCCCTGTCCTGGTCCGGATGCAGCCGGACAATGGCAGATTGATTTGGCTCAAAGCCGCGCCGGCGTCGCCGGTTATCCTGAACACAACCCATCGTCCACTCACTGACAGGTGTCGTCATGCAAAGACCCGTCCAGATCACTTTCAAGGACATTCCCCATTCCGACGCGGTGGAGACCCACATCCGCGAGAAGGTCGCCAAACTGGAGACCTTCTATCCCCACATCATCGGTTGCCATGTCACCGTGGAACTGCCGCACAAGCACCATCACCAGGGCAAGCAGCACAACGTGCGCATCGACATGAAGGTGCCTGGCGGCGAGATCGTGGTGAACCGCGACAGGCACGAGGACCTCTACGTCGCCCTGCGCGATGCTTTCGACGCCGCCAAGCGCCAGGTCGAGGAATACGGCCAGCGCCAGCGCGGCGAGGTCAAGCGCCACGCCGGCAACCGGGCGCCGTCCGAGGATTAAGCGGCTCCGCCGTCGTTGGCGCGGATGAAGTCGCGCACGCGCGGACAGACCGTCTCGCGCCAGCGCTTGCCGCTGAAGATGCCGTAGTGGCCGACACCCGGCACCAGGTAGTGATCCCTTTTTCGCGCCGGAATGTTGCTGCACAGGTCCTGCGCCGCCTCGGTCTGGCCGGGGCCGGAGATGTCGTCGAGCTCCCCTTCGACGGTGAATAGCGCCGTCTCGCGGATGGCCCAGGGCTTGACGCGCCGGCCGAACACCATCATCTCGCCCTGTGGCAGCTGGTGTTTCATGAACACCATGTCGAGGGTTTCCAGGTAATACTCCGCCGGCAGGTCCATCACGGCGTTGTACTCATCGTAGAACTTGCGGTGCCCCTTGGCCGATTCGCCGTCGCCGACGACCAGGTGGTTGTAGAAATCGATGTGCGCGTTCAGGTGGCGGTCGGCATTCATGGCGACGAAGCCGGAATGCTGCAGGAAGCCGGGATAGACGCGCCGCATGTAACCGGGGTATTTCAGCGGCACGCGGGTAATGACGTGGGTGTCGAACCAGCGCAGGCTGCGCGTCTTGGCATAGCGGTTGACCTCGGTGGGGGCTCGGCGCGTGTCGATCGGGCCGCCCATCAGGATCATTGAACGCGGCTGTGCCGGCTCGCCGGCGTCCGCCATCAGCGAGATGGCGGCCAGCACCGGCACGGTCGGCTGACAGACCGAGACGACGTGCAGGCCGGGCGAGAGCAGGCGGATGAAGCCCTGGATGTAGGCGACATAGTCGGCAAAATGGAAATAGCCCTCGGCAAGCGACACCTGACGGGCATCGACCCAGTCGGCAATGTACACGTCGTGATCGGGCAGCAGCGCGCGCACGGTGTCGCGCAACAGCGTGGCATGGTGGCCGGAGAGCGGCGCCACCACCAGCACCTTCGGCTGCTTCAGCGCCGTCTCGCGGCGGAAATGCAGCAGCTTGCAGAAGGGCCGCGAATCGATCACCTCTTCGCGCACGGCGACGGTTTCGCCGCCGATGACCGTTTGATTCAGTCCGAATTCCGGTTTTTCGTAGCGCTTGACGGCGCGGGCCAGCAGTTCGGAGCCGGCGGCGACGCGGCTGCTGTGCGGCATGTAGGCAAGGGGGCTGAAGGGGTTGGTGAAGAGCTGCTGGCTGGTCTCCGCCCAGAGCTTGAGGGGCGCCGAGGCGGCGTGTTGCAGTTCGTGGAGCGTATAGATCATCGTCGAATCGAGCCGGGTGGTTCAGCAGGTGCCTGGCCGCGCTTCGCCCGGACGGCCGGGATGCTTCCGGTTGTCCGGGAGGGCGTGCATGGCGAGGCGGTTCATTGCCGTCTTGCGGGCGGGCAGGGCGTGGCGGATCACGAGGGCAGCTTGTGGTCGCGGTATTCCTCGCGCAGCTTGGTCTTCAGCAGCTTGCCGGTGGCGGTGTGCGGCAGGCTGTCCGCGAAAACCACGTCGTCGGGCATCCACCATTTGGCGATCTTGTCGCGCATGAAATCGAGCAGCTGCTCGCGCGTCACCTCCTGGCCGGCTTTCTTCACGACGACGAGCAGCGGCCGCTCGTCCCACTTCGGGTGCGCCACGCCGATGACCGCCGCTTCGGCCACGGCGGGATGCGCTACGGCGAGATTCTCCAGCTCGATCGAGCTGATCCATTCGCCGCCGGACTTGATGACGTCCTTCGAGCGGTCGGTGATCTGCATGTAGCCGTCGGCGTCGAGCGTGGCGACGTCGCCGGTGGGGAACCAGCCGCCCTCGCGCAGGACGTTGCCGCCCTCGCCCTTGAAGTAGCCGGAGACGATCCACGGCCCGCGTACCAGCAGGTCGCCGAAGGCCTTGCCGTCGCGCGGCAGTTCGCGGCCGTCGTCGTCGACGATCTTCATGTCGACGCCGAAGATCGGGCGGCCCTGGTTGAGGCGAAGCGTGTCGCGCATCGCGACCGGCAGGCCGAGATGCTTGCCTTTCGGCGTGTTGACCGTGCCGAGCGGGCTCATCTCGGTCATGCCCCAGGCGTGCAGCACGGTGATGCCGAACTGCTCGTCGAAGGCGCGGATCATGGCCGGCGGCGCCGCCGAGCCGCCGATCACCAGGCGCTTCACCGTGGACAGCCTGAGACCCTTGCCCTGCAGGTGCTGCAGCAGGCCGAGCCAGATCGTCGGCACGCCGGCACTGCAGGTGACCGCTTCGGCTTCGAACAATTCGTGCAGGCTGGCGCCGTCGAGTTGCGGCCCGGGCATCACCAGCTTGGCACCGGTGAGCGCGCAGGCATAGGGCAGACCCCAGGCATTGACGTGGAAGAGCGGCACCACCGGCAGCACGGTGTCGCGTGCCGAGAGGCCGAGCGCATCGGGCAGGGCCGAGCCGTAGGCGTGCAGCACCGTCGAGCGGTGGGAATAGAGCGCGCCCTTCGGGTTGCCCGTGGTGCCCGAGGTGTAACACAGCGAGGAGGCGGTGTTCTCGTCGAATTCCGGCCACGCGTAGTCGTCGGAATGGGCGTTGACCAGTTCCTCATAGCAGAGCAGGTCCAGTTTCGACTCGGGCATGTGGGCGCGGTCGGTCATGGCCACCCAGGCCTTGACGCCCTTGCAGTGCGGCGCGACGCCCTCGACCAGGGGCAGGAAGGTCAGATCGAAGAAGACCAGGCCGTCGTCGGCGTGGTTGACGATGTAGGCGATCTGCTCGGGGAACAGCCGCGGATTGACCGTGTTGAGGATGGCGCCCATGCCGGAGACGCCGTAATACAGTTCGAAGTGGCGGTGGTTGTTCCAGGCCAGCGTGGCGACGCGGTCGGACGGCTTGATGCCGAGCGACAGCAGGGCACGGGCCAGCTGGCGCGCGCGGCGGTGGGCGTCGTGGTAGGTGTATCGGTGGAAGCCGCCGGTAGTCTCGCGCGAAACGATTTCGGTGTCGCCGTGATTGCGGTCCGCATGGCGGATCAGCGACGAGATCATCAGTGGCATGTTCTGCATCAGGCCGTGCATGCGTCTCTCCTGTATTGTTTTACTCCTGAAATTTACGATAGCACGTCTATCCGCAACGGTTCAATCCCGCCGGGCCGTCAAGGCGAGCCATCCGCTCCATCGCGTCAGCCGCGCTCGATCACGACGACTTCGCGATTGCAGAACTCAGCTATCGACATGCCGCCCCCTCCGAATCCTCATGCGTTCATTATGCCCCGAGTCCGCGACTCGCGCGACGGCGCCGCGCCGTGTCGTGGCGACTGACTTTTCAGGCGGTCAGTCGTAACGCCGTGCGATCATCTCGGCGACGCAGGCGGGCTTGTGCTGGCCTTCGATCTCGATGAGGGCGTGCCAGGTGAGCTGGACGCCGCCGGGGATGTCTTCCAGCGCGGCGAGGGTGAAGCGGGCGCGGATGCGCGCGCCCGCGCGCACGGGCGTTGCGAAGCGCACGCGGTTGAGGCCGTAGTTGATGCTCATTCGGCCGCCCCCCAGGTCGAGCGTCTCCATCATCAAGTGGGGGATCAGCGAGAGCGTCAGGTAGCCGTGGGCGATGGTCGTGCCGAAGGGCGACTCGGCTTTCGCGCGCGCCGGGTCGACGTGGATCCACTGGTGGTCGCCGGTGGCGTCGGCGAAGCGGTCGATGCGGTCCTGTCCGACCGTCAGCCAGTCGCTCGTCGCGATCTCCTTGCCGACCCACTGTCCCAATTGTTCCGGGGAATGCAGGGCAATCCTGGGCATGTTCGGTTCCCGACGGGTTCAATGGTCAGGCGGCCAGCAGCCGCCGGCCGTCGAGCTTCGGCACGACGTCGTAAAGGCTCTTCTGTGCGGCGAAGTCCACCTCGTGGTCGAGCCGGCGTTCCAGCATCAGGCGGCCGACGCGGGCGCGGCGCAGGCATTCGCCGGCCTCGCAATGTTCGTAGAGCAGCCGGGCGGCGAGCGCGGCGTCGGTGAACTCGTGCGCCTGCTCCTGCCGGGCGAAGAGCGAGACGAGATAGCCGGCGCCGTAGAAATCCTCGAGGTTGAAGTTGTCGGCCGAGCCGGAACAGACGATCAGCACCGTCTCGTCGCCATGCTGCCGCGCGATGTGCCCCACCACCGCTTCGCCATTGAGCAGCGAGGCGGCGTAGACGTGGTCGGCCTTGCGCGACTTGGCGACTGCCACCGTGCCGTTGGTGGTGGAGTACACCAGCGTCTTGCCGGCGAGATCCTCCTCGAGCAGGGCGAGCGGCGTCGGGTGCGCGAAGCCGGGCAGGGTCTCGGCGTTGAGCTCGCCCGCCAGCACGCAGGATGCGGCCGGGTGGCGCGCCGCCTCGGCCTGCGCCGCCGCGCCGTCGAGCGTCGGGATCACCTCGGCGGCGCCGTGCGCCAGCGCGGCGACCATGGTGGAGGTGGCGAAGAGGATGTCGAGCACGATCACGGTCTTGCCCGTCAGGCGCTGCGCATCGAGCTCCTCCTTCTTCAGCAGGACGTGGATCTTCATTTCCCGTGGTCGCGCCGCTGCATCATGCCGTAGCCTTCCATCTGCATGACTTCCTCGCCGTTCTGGTTGATCACCTCCCAGCGGTTGCGCGTCAGGCCGACGTGCGGCTTGCTCTCCAGCGGGCGCGCCTCCAGCACGACGCTGCGTACGTGCAGGGTGTCGCCGGGCCGCACCGGCTTCAGCCAGCGGATGTTCTCCACCCCGGGCGAGGCGAGGTTGGCGGCATCAAGCAGGTAGGCGTCGCACATCATGCGCATGCACAGGCTGCAGGTGTGCCAGCCGCTGGCGATGAGGCCGCCGAACTGGGAGTGCTTCGCCGCTTCCTCGTCGATGTGGAAGGGCTGCGGGTCGAACTCCCTGGCGAAGCGCATGATGTCCTCCTTCGTCACGGTGACGCCGCCGAATTCGGCGACGCTGCCGACGGGGAAATCCTCCCAGTAATACCTTTTTTTCTTGCTCATCCCACGGGTTCCTCTTGCGGCGTGGCCGGCGGCATCGGGGCGAAGGCGCCCGAGGCGCGCCGCAGCCGTTTCCTGCGCGAGCCGGTTATTTCTTGGCCTTGGCGGCCGCGTAGGCCTCGAAGGCCGCAGCGCGGTCGGCGCTGACCTTCTGTGCGTGCGGCCGTTCGCCGATCATCTTCAGGTAGGCCTTGACTTCGGGCAGGAATTCGTCGATGAAGTCGCGCCCATAAGTTTTCCTGGTTGCCTGCGACAGCAGCGGCAGGTGCACGAAGGCGGCGCAGTCGGCATGCGTGAAGTCCTTGCCGGCGATGAAGGGCGCGAAGCAGGCCAGATGCGTCAGGCTGCGCACGCCTTTCTCCAGCAGTTGCTCGACCTCCCGCTTGGTCTCGTCGGAAACGCCGCCGCCGAAGAACACCTCGGCATACAGGCGCCGTGCCGGCAGTTCGATGTGCAGTTCAAGGTGCTCGATCAGTTCGCGGCAGCGGGCACGCTCGAAAGGGTCCTTCGGATAGAGCGGCGGCTCGGGGTACATGTCCTCGATGAACTCGGTGAGCACCTGCGACTCGGTGAGCACGCCGCGCCCCGTGCGCAGGAAGGGCACCTTTCCCATGGGCGAATCCTTGCGGAATTCCTCCTTCTGGGACGGGTAGACCAGCTCCTCCTCGAAGGGCACGCCCTTCTCCAGCAGCGAGAACTTGACCTTGTTGTAGTAGTTGCTGATGGCGAAGCCGCAGAGTTTGAGCATGCTGTTCTCCTTTCAGAACCCGTTATTCCCGCGAAGCGTGTCCCCGTGTGCTTGAAGCGGGGAGCGGGAATCCAGGCGCTTCGACTGTTCGTGGATCCCCGCTTCCGCGGGGATGACGGTATTCGGCATGGCCGGTTTGCTCAGGCGGCCTTCGGCGCCGGCCTGAACTGCAGCGCCTTGTACTCGAGGAATTCCTCGAGGCCGTATTTGCCCAGTTCGCGGCCGTTGCCCGACTGCTTGTAGCCGCCGAAGGGCGCCAGGGCGTTGAAGGCGCCGCCGTTGATGTCCACCTGGCCGGTGCGCATGCGGCGGGCGAAGGCGATGGCGCGCTCGTCGCTGCCGGCCCAGACGCCGCCGGCGAGGCCGTAGATGGTGCCGTTGGCGATGCGCGCGGCCTCGTCCTCGTCCTTGTAGGTGACGATGGACAGCACCGGGCCGAAGATCTCCTCCTGATCGAGGGTGCTGCCCGGCTTGACGCGGCCGAACACCGTCGGCTGCACGTAGTAGCCCTTGGCGAGGCCGGCCGGCGCGTCGGGGCCGCCGCAGAGCAGTTCGGCGCCCTCGGCGATGCCCTTGCGGATGAAGTCCTGCACGCGGTCGCGCTGGGCGGCGGAGATCACCGGGCCGAGCTTGCTCGTCTCGGCGAAGGGGTCGCCGACGATGAACTTGGCGGCGGCTTCGGCGGCGAGCTTGGCGACTTCGGCGTAGCGCGACTCGGGCACCAGCATGCGGGTGTGCGCCGTGCAGGTCTGGCCGGAGTTGAGGAAGCAGGCGTTCACGGTGCCGCGCACTGCGGCGGCGAGGTCGGCGTCGTCGAGGATCACCGAGGGCGACTTGCCGCCCAGCTCCAGCGCGACGCGCTTGACGGTCTGCGAGGCGAGTTCCGAGACGCGCTTGCCGGCGCGGGTCGAGCCGGTGAACGAGACCATGTCCACCTCGGGGTGGGTGACCATCGCCTCGCCGACCACCGGGCCGAAGCCGGTGACGAGGTTGAACACGCCCGCCGGCAGGCCGGCCGAGTCGATGACCTCGGCGAGGATGAAGGCGTTGAGCGGAGCGACTTCCGAAGGCTTCAGCACCACGGTGCAGCCGGCGGCCAGGGCTGGCGCGACCTTGGCGGCGATCTGGTGCAGGGGGTAATTCCACGGCGTGATGGCGGCGACGACGCCGATCGGCTCGCGCACGACCAGTGAGTGGCCGACCTTCTCCTCGAAGGCGAAGTCGCCCAGCATGCGGGCGTACATGCCGAAGGTGCCGATCGGCGAGCCGGCCTGGATCATCGTGGAGAGCTTCAGCGGCATGCCGACCTCGCCGGCGATGGTGCGGGCGATGTCGTCGGCGCGGGCCTTGAGGCCCTCCTGGATCTTCTTGAGGAAGGCGGCGCGCTCGGCGGGCGAGGTGGCGGCCCACCCGTCGAAGGCGCGGCGTGCGGCGGCGACGGCAGCCTGAACATCCGAAGCGTCGCCTTCGGGGATGCGCCCCATGACTTCTTCGGTGGAGGCGCTGATGACGTCAATGGTCTTTTTGCCGGAGGGGACCGTCCAGCGGCCGTCGATATAGAGTTTGTCTCTGTTCTGCATGGTGGACTCGAATGGATGTGGTTTACAAACGGCGATTCGAACGATACCATGCTTTCGAATAATTCGAAATATAATTTCGCGCAGCGAAACTTCACGCAATCAGCACTATCAAGGACCGGACCTTATGACCCAAGCCGCCTATTCGACGCAGGGCGCCATCGCCCTGATTTCCATGAACAACCCGCCGGTCAATGGCCTCGGTTACGGGCTGCGCAGCGGCATCGTCGCCGGCCTCGACCAGGCCCTGGCCGATCCGAAGGTGTCGGCCGTCGTGCTGATCGGCAGCGCCAAGGCCTTCTCGGGCGGCGCCGACATCCGCGAGTTCAATTCGCCCAAGGCGCTGGCCGAGCCGAACCTCAACACCGTGATCCGCATCGTCGAGGCCAGCAGCAAGCCGGTCATCGCCGCCATCGGCGGCGCCTGCATGGGCGGCGGCCTCGAGCTGGCGCTCGGCTGCCATTACCGCGTCGCCGTGGCCGGGGCGCAGATCGCCCTGCCGGAAGTGAAGCTCGGCATCCTGCCCGGCGCCGGCGGCACGCAGCGCCTGCCGCGCCTGCTCGGGCCGGAGGCGGCGCTCAACATGATCGTCTCCGGGGCCATCGTTCCTTCGGAGCAGCTGAAGGGCACGCCGCTCTTCGACGAGTTCATCGAGGGCGACCTGCAGGCCGGCGCACTGGCCTTCGCCGAGAAGGTGGTGAAGGAGAAGCGGCCCTTGAAGCGCGTGCGCGACCTGAAGATCGACTACCCGAATGCGGACGCCTTCTTCCAGTTCGCCCGCAACACCGTCGGCGCCATCGCGAAAAACTTCCCGGCGCCGCTGAAGTGCGTCGACGCCGTCGCCGCCGCCGTCACCATGCGCTTCGACGAGGGCATGAAGCTCGAGCGCGAGTCCTTCGTCCATCTGGTGCAGACCCCGGAATCGAAGGCCCTGCGCCATGCCTTCTTCGGCGAGCGCGCCGCCTCGAAGATCGCCGACGTGCCGGAAGACACGCCGACGCGCAAGATCGAGCGGGTCGGCGTCATCGGCGCCGGCACCATGGGCGGCGGCATCACCATGAACTTCCTCAATGCCGGCATCCCGGTGACCATCCTCGAGATGAAACAGGAGGCGCTGGAGAAGGGCGTCGGCATCATCCGCAAGAACTACGAGAACTCCCTCAAGAAGGGCAAGCTGACGCAGGAGAAGCTGGAGAGCCGCATGGGCCTGCTGAAGCCGACGCTGTCCTACGACGACCTGAAGGACGCCGACCTGATCATCGAGGCGGTGTTCGAGGAGATCGGCGTCAAGGAGCAGGTGTTCAGGAAGCTCGACGAGGTCGCCAAGCCGGGCGCCATCCTCGCGAGCAACACCTCGACCCTGGACGTGAACAAGATCGCCCATTTCACCCAGCGGCCGCAGGATGTCGTCGGCATGCACTTCTTCAGCCCGGCCAACGTCATGAAGCTGCTCGAAGTGGTGCGCGGCGCCGCCACCGCCAAGGACGTGCTGGCCACCGTGATGCAGCTCGCCAAGAAGATCAGGAAGACGGCGGTGGTCTCCGGCGTCTGCGACGGCTTCATCGGCAACCGCATGATCGAGCACTACGGCCGCGTCGCCGGTTTCCTCGTCGAGGAAGGCGCCACGCCCTGGCAGGTGGACAAGGCCCTCGAGAAATGGGGCATGGCGATGGGCCCGTTCCGCATGGGCGACCTGGCCGGCAACGACATCGGCTGGGCCATTCGCAAGCGCCGCTACGTCGAGAAGCCCGACGTCAAGTACGCGAAGATCGCCGACAAGCTGTGCGAGCTCGGCCGCTTCGGCCAGAAGACCGGCCTGGGCTGGTATCGCTACGAGGCCGGCAAGCGCGACGCCATCCCCGACCCGGTGGTGGAGAAACTGATCGAGGACTACCGCAAGGAGCAGGGCATCACGCCGCGCAAGATCGGCGACGAGGAGATCATCGAGCGCTGCATCTATGCCCTGGTGAACGAGGCGGCGCGCCTGCTCGAGGAGGGCATCGCCCAGCGCGCCTCCGACGTCGACATGGTGTACCT